>CAIUMH010000025.1 GCA_903900235.1 uncultured Actinomycetes bacterium | reverse complement strand
TCCTCCCGGGCCAGCAGGTCGATCGTCAGAACAACACCGAGGCCAACCGTCAGCTGCTCGCCGATCGCAAGCGCCACGCAGAGGGACGCAACGAGCTGATGGGAATCACCAAGGCCTCGCTGGCCACCGAGAGCTGGCTCTCGGCCGCCTCCTTCCAGGAGACGACCCGAGTGCTGACCGAGGCGGCCCTCGAGGGCAAGACCGATGACCTCCACGGCCTCAAGGAGAACATCATCATCGGCAAGCTGATCCCAGCAGGGTCGGGTACCGAGGACTATCGGTCCATCCGTCTCGACCTGCCTGACGCCGAGCCGATCGTCGACCTCCACAGCGAGGACGATGATCTGGCTGCATGGTTGCTCGAGGGCTTCGACGACGGTCCTGACGAGAAGTTTGAGCTCGGAGCCAGTTGGGTCGGCGAGGCACCGACCACCGATGAAGGTATCGAGGGTGGCGCCCAGGCGGGAGCCTGATCCACCGGTCCAGAGCCACCCGCAGGAGGGATTCCTGCTGCGGGTGGACTTGGGACCCCCATTGGGCCTATGCTCTGAAGCCCTGCGCGCTCTGCTGGCGAATTCGCCGAGCGCGCCAAGAAGTTTCCCCCAGCAATCACCAAGAAGAGAGTTCACGAGGTAACGCGTGCCCACGATCGAGCAACTCGTCCGCAAGGGACGGAAGGCCAAGACGTCAAAGTCCAAGACTCCGGCCCTCAAAGGGGCGCCCCAGCGGCGCGGTGTGTGCACCCGTGTGTACACCACCACCCCGAAGAAGCCGAACTCGGCCCTGCGGAAGGTCGCACGTGTGCGACTGACCAGCGGCGTCGAGATCACCGCTTACATCCCCGGTGTGGGGCACAACCTGCAGGAGCACTCGATCGTCCTCGTCCGTGGCGGTCGTGTGAAGGACCTTCCGGGTGTCCGCTACAAGGTCATCCGCGGCGCACTCGACACCTCTGGTGTTCGTGAGCGTTCGCAGGCACGAAGCCGCTACGGCGCCAAGAAGGAGTCCTGATATGCCCCGTTCCGGTCCCGCACCCCGCCGTGAGCTTGCTCCGGACCCGGTCTACCGCTCGGTCCTCGTGACCCAGGTGACCAACAAGGTCCTCTCCCAGGGCAAGCGCACGATTGCTGAGCGCATCGTCTACACCGCTCTTGAGACCGTGAAGGAGCGCACTGACTCCGACCCGGTCGCCGTGCTGAAGCGAGCCGTGGAGAACGTCCGCCCTGAGCTCGAGGTCCGCTCGCGCCGTGTTGGTGGCGCCACGTACCAGGTTCCCGTCGAGGTGCGTCCTCGTCGTGCGACCACGCTGGCCATTCGATGGCTCGTCGGGTACTCACGCTCTCGCCGGGAGAAGACCATGGCCGAGCGCTTGGCCAACGAGATCCTTGATGCGTCCAACGGCGTCGGAGCTGCCGTGAAGCGCCGAGAAGATCTTCACAAGATGGCCGAGTCCAACAAGGCCTTCGCCCACTACCGCTGGTAGCCCCGGGCCCTGGTGGCCCATCGAACACCCACCCCCTGTACACAAGGTTGAGAAATGGCTGAGCCCCGCATCACCCCGCTCGAGCGGATCCGAAACATCGGAATCATGGCGCACATCGACGCCGGCAAGACGACGACCACCGAGCGGATCCTCTACTACACCGGTAAGAATTACAAGATCGGTGAAGTCCACGAGGGCGCTGCGACCATGGACTGGATGGTCCAAGAGCAAGAGCGTGGCATCACCATCACTTCGGCAGCCACCACCTGCATGTGGCGGGACCACATCATCAACATCATCGATACCCCCGGTCACGTTGACTTCACCGTTGAGGTCGAGCGTTCACTGCGCGTGCTCGATGGCGCCGTCGCCGTCTTTGACGCCGTGGCTGGCGTGGAGCCGCAGACTGAGACGGTCTGGCGCCAGGCCAATAAGTACAACGTGCCGCGCATGTGTTTCGTCAACAAGATGGACCGCGTCGGTGCTGACTTCTATCGATGCGTGGAAATGATCATCGATCGTCTTGACGCCACAGTGGCAGTGACCCAGCTGCCCATCGGAGCCGAGTCAGACTTCCTCGGCGTGGTCGACCTTGTTTCCAACCAGGCGCTTGTCTGGGAGGGTGATGACGGGATGGGCGAGGAGTACACGACCGTCGATATCCCAGCGGACATGGTCGAGCAGGCCGCAGAGGCACGCCACCAACTCATCGATGTGCTGTCGAACTTCGACGACAATGTGATGGAGAAGTATCTGGCCGACGAGGAGATCACGGCCGATGACCTCAAGGTTGCGCTGCGTGCAGGGACCTTGGCTGCTGCCATCGTGCCGATCCTGTGCGGAACGGCCTTCAAGAACAAGGGCGTGCAGCCCATGCTCGACGCAGTGGTCGATTACCTCCCCTCGCCGCTTGATCTTCCTCCCACCGAGGGAACCCTGCCGAACAAGGATGATGTGGTCACCCGTGAGGTGTCCGACGACGCCCCGTTCTCCGCACTGGCGTTCAAGATCATGACCGACCCCTATGTCGGCAAGCTGACCTACATGCGGGTCTACTCGGGCACCTTCGAGAAGGGTGGCACGCTCACCAATACGACGAAGGGCAAGAAGGAGCGGATCGGCCGGCTCCTTCAGATGCACGCCAATACCCGTGAGGACCAAGATGTGGTCCGCACCGGCGACATCATCGCCGCCGTAGGGCTCAAGCAGACCACGACGGGAGACACCCTGTCGGATGTCGACAACCCGATCGTCCTCGAGGTCATGGAATTTCCGGAGCCCGTCATCCACGTGGCCGTCGAGCCGAAGACCAAGGCTGACCAAGACAAGCTCGGCAAGGCGCTCTATGCCCTGTCAGAGGAGGACCCCACCTTCCGTGTGCGCACCGACGAGGAGACCAACCAGACGGTCATCTCCGGGATGGGCGAACTGCACCTCGAGGTGCTCGTCGACCGTATGTTGCGAGAGTTCAGTGTGGACGCCAACGTTGGTAAGCCCCAGGTGGCCTACCGCGAGACGATCCGAAACAAGATCGAGAAGGTCGAGGAGAAGTACGTCCGTCAGACCGGTGGTAAGGGTCAGTACGGCCACGTGGTGATCACCGTTGAGCCCACGGGACCTGGTGGTGGCTACGAGTTCGTCGACGGAATCTCCGGTGGTGTCATCCCCAAGGAGTACATCCCCTCCATCAACGCAGGCATCGTGGAGTCACTCACCTCGGGCGTGCTCGCCGGGTACCCGATGGTGGACCTTCGTGTAACGCTGACCTACGGTTCGTACCACGATGTCGACTCCTCGGAGATGGCGTTCAAGATCGCCGGATCGATGGCGATCAAGAAAGCTACCCGAGCGGCCAAGCCCGTCCTGCTCGAGCCGGTGATGGCCGTCGAGGTCGTCACCCCCGAGGACTACATGGGCGACGTCATCGGCGACCTGTCGTCTCGTCGTGGCCGGGTTGAGGGCATGGATCAGCGGGGCAACGCCCAGGTGATTCGGGCTCAGGTTCCCTTGGCCGACATGTTCGGCTACGCTACAGATCTGCGTTCAAGGACGCAGGGTCGTGCGACGTACTCGATGCAGTTCCACGCCTACAACGAAGTCCCCGATGCGGTCGCCAAGGAGATCGTCGCCCGGGCGACTGGAGAGTAGGCAAGGTCGAGCCAAGCTCGACGAAGAGATCTTCACCCACCACTGAGGAGCCGGGCGTATCCGGTACTCCTCGGGGGAGAGTGAGAAACCCAAGAAGTTCAAGCAACCAACCAGAAGACAATCGGTGGGCCCGAGGGGGTCCGCTCAGCACCAGGGAGAGGTCCCCGAAATGGCCAAGCAGAAGTTCGAGCGCACCAAGCCGCACGTCAACGTCGGGACGATGGGTCACATTGACCATGGCAAGACGACCCTGACGGCCGCCATCACCAAGGTGCTCGCCGACAAGAACGGTACCGAGTTCACCCCCTTCGACCAGATCGACAAGGCCCCGGAGGAGCGCCAGCGAGGCATCACGATCTCCATCGCCCACGTCGAGTACGAGACGGACCTTCGTCACTACGCCCACGTCGACATGCCGGGTCACGCTGACTACATCAAGAACATGATCACCGGCGCTGCTCAGGTCGACGGTGCCATCCTCGTGGTCTCGGCCGCCGATGGCCCGATGCCGCAGACTCGTGAGCACGTGCTGCTCGCTCGCCAGGTAGGCGTTCCGTACATCGTGGTCGCGCTCAACAAGGCCGACATGGTCGATGACGAGGAGCTTCTTGACCTCGTCGAGATGGAGGTGCGCGAGCTCCTCTCCGAGTACGACTTCCCCGGTGACGACACCCCGATCGTTCGCGTTTCTGCCCTCAAGGCCCTCGAGGGCGATGAGGCGTGGACTCCGAAGGTGCTTGAACTGATGGACGCTG
The DNA here is from genome assembly GCA_903900235.1 of uncultured Actinomycetes bacterium. Classification (GTDB taxonomy): domain Bacteria; phylum Actinomycetota; class Acidimicrobiia; order Acidimicrobiales; family RAAP-2; genus CAIUMH01. The sequence goes on along the minus strand of CAIUMH010000025.1, from coordinate 36,499 downwards.
TCGACAGCTTCATCCCTGAGCCCGAGCGTGACGTGAGCAAGCCGTTCCTGATGCCCGTCGAAGATGTCATGTCCATCACCGGCCGTGGCACCGTGGTGACCGGCAAGATCGAGCAGGGCATCGTCAACGTCGGCGACGAGGTGGAGATCGTGGGTCTGCGCGACACGCAGAAGACCACCATCACCGGTGTCGAGATGTTCCGCAAGCTCCTCGACCAGGGCCAGGCTGGCGACAACGTCGGCGCCCTGCTCCGTGGCACCAAGAAGGAAGACGTCGAGCGAGGCCAGGTTCTCTGTGCCCCGGGATCGATCACTCCCCACACCAACTTCGAGGCCAACGTCTACGTGCTGACCAAGGATGAGGGTGGCCGTCACAAGCCGTTCTTCGCCAACTACCGACCGCAGTTCTACTTCCGCACCACGGACGTCACCGGTTCGATCTCGCTGCCTGCTGGCACCGAGATGGTCATGCCGGGTGACAACACCGAGATGACGGTCGAGCTCGGCAAGCCGATCGCCATGGATGAGGGCCTTCGGTTCGCCATCCGTGAAGGTGGCCGCACTGTCGGCGCCGGTCGCGTCGTCAAGATCCTCAAGTAGCAGACGCAGAACCGGAAGAGAGAAGAGGCAACATGGCCAATAAGATCCGGATCCGGCTCAAGGCCTACGACCACGAGATCCTCGACCAGTCGACGGAGAAGATCGTGCAGACGGTCCTCCGCACGCAGGCGAAGGTCCAAGGTCCAGTCCCGCTCCCGACCGAGAAGCACCGCTACACGGTGATCCGTTCGCCACACAAGTACAAGGACTCTCGCGAGCACTTTGAGATGCGTGTGCACAAGCGGCTTGTCGACATCATCGAGCACACCCCCAAGACGGTCGATTCGCTTCAGCGCCTTGACCTCCCAGCGGGCGTGGACATCGAGATCAAGATCCAGTAGCCCTCGTCCGGCCGCTGTCATCACCGCCGGGTTGGCGGAGGGGGAGTGGACCGACTAGGGTGAGAGACCCTGCTCTTCGGAGCGGGTGAGCTCTCTGGCCCCTGCGTGATGCAGGCGCCCAACAGCAGATGTGCCCGGCAGCCTCCAAGTGGAGGGACACCGGGCCACACCAGTCGAGCGCTCCGCTCGGGACCCCCCGAGCGGAGCGTTGGCGTGTCGGCGTAACCGTCGACACCCGGCAAGGAAGGTCACATCGTGGCAACGAAGGCGATCGTCGGCGAGAAGACCGGCATGACCCAGATCTGGGACGAGGAGAACCGGGCCATCCCGGTCACGGCCGTCAAGGTCGCGCCCCTGAGGGTCGTGCAGGTCAAAACGCCTGAGACCGATGGCTACTCCGCACTCCAGGTCACCTGGGGGACGAAGAAGGCCAGTCGGATCAACCGGCCAGAGGCAGGACACTTTGAGGCGGCAGGCGTTGAGCCTGGTGCCCAGGTGATGGAGCTCCGACTTGATTCGGTGGGCGACTACGTCGTCGGCCAAGAGATCTCGGTGGATATCTTCGAGGCCGGGGAGAAGATCGACGTCATTGCGGTCAGCAAGGGCAAGGGCTTTGCCGGTGGCATGAAGCGTCACAACTTCAAGGGCCAGGGAGCCAGCCACGGTAACCACAAGGCGCACCGCGTGCCGGGGTCTATCGGTGGCTGTGCCACCCCAGGCCGTGTCTTTAAGGGAACCCGCATGGCCGGTCGCATGGGTGGCCAGCAGGTCACCACGACGAACCTGCAGATCGTTCGGGTAGATGCCGAGCGTGGCATCGTGCTGGTCAAGGGGGCCGTCCCCGGTTCTCGCGGCGGCACCGTCGTGCTCCGCAATTCGGTCAAGGTGCCTTCGGGCAAGGGTGGAGGTGCCAAGTGAGCGATACGCTTCTTCGTCGCCCGATCGTCAAGGATCGTCCGGTTCCCACGCAGCGCTCCGTCGAACGTCGCGACCAGGACGGGAAGGTCCTCGGAACGGTCGACCTCGACCTCGAGATGTTCGGCATCGAGCCCAACGGCCCGGTACTCCACCAGGTGATCACCGCACAGCTGGCTGCGGCTCGCAGTGGAACCCAGTCGACCAGGACGCGGGCCGAGGTCCGCGGTGGCGGGGCCAAGCCGTTCCGCCAGAAGGGAACCGGCCGGGCTCGTCAGGGTTCGTCTCGCTCCCCGAACATGGTGGGTGGTGGGGTTGCCCATGGGCCGAAGCCTCGCAGCTACGCCCAGAAGACTCCCAAGAAGATGATTCGCCTTGCGTTGCGGTCGGCCCTCTCGGACCGTGCCATCGAGAACAGGATCGCCCTCGTTGATTCCTTCACCTGGGAGTCACCGAAGACGAAGGACGCCATCGCCGCCCTTGCGGCACTCGGCCTCGATGGACATGTCCTCGTGGTATTGAGTCGTGAGGACGTGGTGGCCCGTCGCAGCTTCGCCAACCTCCAGAACGTCCACACGATCGTTGCGGGCGAACTGAACCCCTACGACATCATCCGGTCCGAGTGGGTCGTCTTCACCGACGCCACCCTCCCGACGACCCCTGAGAACACGGAGGAGTCGGCCTGATGCGCGATCCGATGTCCGTCCTCGTCCGACCGGTGGTGTCGGAGAAGACTTACGCCCTAATGGACGAGGGGACCTATGTCTTCATCGTCGACAAGTCCGCCACCAAGATCGACGTGCGCCACGCCGTCGAGCAGGCGTTCGGCGTCAAGGTCAAGAACGTCAACACCCTGAACCGCAAGGGGAAGGCCACCCGTAACCGTCGTACGAACACGGCTGGATCACGACCCGACACCAAGCGTGCCTTCGTGACGCTGCAGCCGGGCGACTCGATCGACCTGTTCGAGAGCTAGAGAGACCACCATGGCACTTCGTTCACGTAAGCCGACGAGCCCCGGCCGTCGGTTCCAGACGGTCTCGGACTTCTCCGAGATCACCAAGACCACTCCAGAGAAGTCGCTCTTGGCGCCCAAGCCCAAGAGCGGTGGCCGCAACAACTACGGACGCAAGACGTCCCGTCACCGCGGTGGTGGTCACAAGCAGCAGTACCGGATCATCGACTTCAAGCGCGCCAAGGACGGGATTCCCGCCACTGTTGCGTCGATCGAGTACGACCCGAACCGCAACTGCCGCATCGCCCTGCTGAACTACCACGACGGTGAGAAGCGCTACATCCTTGCCCCGGCGGGTCTCAATGTCGGCGACAAGGTCCAAAACGGCCAAGGTGCCGACATCCGGACCGGCAACGCGCTTCCGATGCGGTACATCCCGACTGGTTCGGTCGTGCACAACGTCGAGCTGCGTCCTGGGGGCGGCGGCAAGATTGCCCGTTCCGCAGGCATGAGCGTGCAGCTCGTGGCCAAGGATGGCGGCTTCGCCACGCTGCGTCTTCCCTCCACGGAAATGCGGCGCGTCCCGATTGACTGCCGAGCCACACTTGGCACGGTCGGCAACTCGGAGTTCGAGCTCATCAAGATCGGAAAGGCTGGACGTGCCCGTTGGAAGGGCAAGCGTCCGCAGACTCGTGGTGTTGCCATGAACCCTGTCGACCACCCCCTTGGTGGTGGAGAGGGCAAGACCTCCGGTGGTCGCCACCCGGTCTCGCCTTGGGGAAAGCCAGAGGGGCGGACCCGTGCAGGGAACAAGCCGTCCGACAAGCTCATCGTCCGCCGACGCCGCACCCGCGGGTCCCGGCGCTAGGAGATATAGAACATGCCGAGGAGCCTCAAGAAGGGCGCGTTCGTCGACGATCACCTGCTCAGGAAGATCGATGCGGCGAACGAGGCCGGCGAGAAGAAGGTCATCAAGACCTGGTCACGTCGGAGCACGATCATTCCGGACATGGTGGGACACACCCTGGGTGTGCACGATGGTCGCAAGCACGTGCCCGTCTTCATCACCGAGTCGATGGTGGGACACAAGTTGGGCGAGTTCGCCCCAACCCGTACGTTCCGGTTCCACGCCGGACAGGAGAAGGTGGGGCGTCGCTGAGATGACTGCTTCCAAGACCAACGAGCGCCCAGGGACCAAGGCGGTCCTGCGCCACTTCCACATGTCGGCATCGAAGGCCCGACAGGTCCTCGACCTCATCCGAGGCAAGGACGTCCAGACGGCGGCCGAGATCCTGAACGGGACCGAGCGGGAAGCCGCACGGGTTATCGCCAAGGTGCTCGCATCGGCAGTGGCCAACGCCGTGCACAACGATGGGCAGATCGCCGACGACCTGTTTGTCGCCACGGCGTTCGCTGACGAAGGTGCGACGATGGGCCGCTGGCGTCCCCGTGCCCGAGGGCGGGCCACCAAGATCCGCAAGCGGACCTGCCACATCACGGTCATCGTTGCCCGGATGGACGATGACCTGCTCGAGCGCAGGGCTGAGGCACAGCGTGCCGCCGGTGCCCAGCGCTCGCGTCGGGTTGCCGAGTCCCAGCGTCGGGCTGACCAGCAGGGTCGAGGCCGTCGCCGTGACGCAGCTCGTGAGGCAGCTGCCGTAGAGGCCGCCGAGGCGGTCGACGAGGACGAGACCGTCACCGATGAAGTGATCGAGGAGACGACCACGGAGGCCCCGGCCACCGAGGCCGTCACCGAGGAGGCCGTCGAGGCCACCGCAGAGGAGACGACCGCTGACGACGCCGACACGGAGTCGTCGGACGAGGAGAAGAACTAATGGGCCAGAAGGTAAACCCCTACGGCTTCCGACTCGGAATCACCACGGATTGGAAGTCCCGTTGGTTCGCAGACCGGAACTACAAGGAGTTGGTGATCGAGGACTGGAAGATCCGGGACTACCTGACCCGAGAGCTCGAGACCGCCGCCGTGAGTCGTATCGAGGTAGAGCGCACCCGTGACCGGGTCCGTGTGGACATCCACACGGCTCGGCCCGGTATCGTCATCGGCCGTCGTGGTGCTGAGGCCGATCGCCTCAAGAAGAAGCTCGAGGAGATCACCGGACTGCCCAACCGCATCCAGTTGAACATCCAAGAGATCAAGCAGCCTGAGCTCGATGCGGCGCTCGTCGCCCAGGGCATCTGTGACCAGCTGGTCCGTCGGATTGCCTTCCGTCGTGCAATGAAGCGGGCCATCCAGAATGTTCAAAAGGCTGGAGCCCTTGGCATCAAGGTCCAGTGTTCGGGCCGTCTTGGCGGCGCCGAGATGAGCCGCAAGGAGCAGTACCGAGAGGGTCGCGTCCCGTTGCACACGTTGCGGGCTGATATCGACTACGGGTTCCGTGAGGCCAAGACGGCAACGGGACGCGTCGGCGTCAAGGTGTGGATCTACAAGGGTGACATCCTCCCCTACAAGGTCTCGGTCGAGGAGAAGATCACCCGTGAGGCGGCGATGGCCGTCGGCGAGGCGACAGGGGCCACCACGGCCCCCGCAGAGGCTCCGGCTGGACCGAAGCGCCTGGTGACCGCCGGTGGTGGGCGTCGCAAGGACGACATGCCGGAACCCGGGAAGCCCGACATCGCCAGCGAGGTTGAGGCCGAGGTCGTCGTTCCGGCAGCGACAGGTGACTCGCTTGACGAGCAGTTCAACGCCGAAGAGGACATTGAGCGTCGCACCACCAGTGAGCACCATGAGGCTCCGCACTTCAAGAAGGAGGTGGACTGAACATGCTGATGCCCCGTAGGGTCCGCCACCGGAAGCAGAACCGTGGTCGTATGTCTGGCAACGCCAAGGGAGGCACCGAGGTCACGTTCGGTGACTTCGGTATCCAGGCCCTTGAGCCCGGTTGGATCACTGCTCGCCAGATCGAAGCTGCTCGTATTGCCATGACCCGTCACGTCAAGCGTGGCGGCAAGGTTTGGATCCGGGTCTTCCCGGACAAGCCGGTCACGCAGAAGCCCGCCGAGACACGCATGGGATCGGGCAAAGGCAACCCGGAGCACTGGGTCGCCGTCGTGAAGCCCGGACGCATCATGTTTGAGCTTGCTGGCGTTGATCCGACGCTGGCTCGTGCCGCCATGGAGCGAGCCATCCAGAAGCTGCCGATCGAGGCTCGCTTCGTCATCCGTCCTGGCACGCACGGAACACCGGAGGTGCAGGTATGAGTTCCAAGATCGCTGACGTCCTCGCCATGAGCGATGACGAGATCGTCGACCGCCTCGCAGAGGCGCGTCGCGAGTTGTTCAACCTGCGGTTCCAATTGGCCACCGGCCAGTTGGACAACACGGCTCGCATGGGGGTAGTTCGCAAGAACATCGCCCGCATGCTGACCGTGCTGAGAGACCGCGAGATCACCGAGGCTGAGGCTCTCGAGACCCAGGGAGGTGCGGCCTGATGACCGCAGAGACCACCAACGAGCGTAGCCAGCGCAAGGTGCGCGAGGGCATTGTGTCGTCCGACAAGATGGACTGCACCCTCGTCGTATCGGTGCACGACCGCGTTCGTCACCCCAAGTATGGCAAGACCGTGCAGCGGACGAAGAAGCTCTACGTCCACGACGAGAAGAACGAGGCCAAGCTCGGCGACCGGGTCCGTGTCGTCGAGACTCGACCCCTGAGCAAGACCAAGCGGTGGCGCCTGGTGGAGATCTTGGAGCGTGCCCGATGATTCAGCAGGAATCACGTCTCCGCGTCGCTGACAACAGCGGCGCCAAGGAAGTGCTCTGTATTCGAGTGCTCGGTGGTTCTCGCCGTCGCTACGCCTCGATTGGTGACGTCTTCATCGCCACGGTGAAAGACGCCATCCCCGGTGCCGCCGTGAAGCGCGGCGACGTCGTCCGGTGCGTCGTCGTTCGAGTGAAGAAGGAGAAGCGCCGTCCAGACGGTAGCTACATCCGCTTCGACGAGAATGCCGCCGTGCTGATCAACGACCAGCTCCAGCCGCGTGGGACGCGCATCTTCGGCCCGGTCGGCCGTGAACTGCGCGACAAGAAGTTCATGCGAATCGTCTCGCTCGCACCGGAGGTGCTCTGATGCGTATCAAGAAGGGTGATGACGTCGTGGTTCGCGTCGGCAAGTACGCCGGCCACCGCGGTGAGGTGATCCGGGCCCTGCCTGCAGAAGGCAAGGTTGAGGTGTCCGGTGCCAACGTTGCCAAGCGCCACCTCAAGCAACAGGGGCAGACCATGCAGGCCGGCATCATTGACAAGTACCTGCCGATGCCGGTGGCGTCGGTGTCCCTCTGGTGCAAGGCCTGTGACGGCCCGACCAGGGCGGGCATGAAGATCGACGGTGCGAAGAAGACCCGTATCTGCCGCAAGTGTGGAGCTGACCTGTGAGTACGACAACCCGACCCCGCCTCAAGGAGCGCTACGACTCTACGTTGCGCGCTGAGATCAAGGAGACCCTTGAGCTGGGCAACATCATGGAGACCCCTCGGCTCGTCAAGATCGTTGTGAACTCCGGCGTTGGCAAGGCCACGCAGCAGCAGTCATTGCTTGAAGGCGCCACAAGGGACCTCGAGCGCATCACCGGCCAGAAGCCGGCCATCACGAGGGCCAAGAAGTCGATTGCCGGCTTCAAGCTCCGTGAAGGACAGCCGATTGGTGTGAAGGTGACGCTACGCGGCGATCGTGCGTGGGAGTTCATGGACCGAGTGATCTCGCTGGCCATCCCCCGTATCCGTGACTTCCGGGGATTGTCCCCGAAGTCCTTCGACGGGAACGGCAACTACACGTTTGGCGTGACTGAGCAACTGATCTTCCCGGAGATCGAGTACGACGAGATCGACACCCCGCGAGGGATGGACATCACCATCGTGACCACCGCCCGCAACGACGATGAGGGACGGGCGTTCCTTACTGCGTTCGGCTTCCCGTTCCGACAGGAGAACCGCTGACATGGCGAAGAAGGCTTTGATTATCAAGCAACAGAAGACCCCGAAGTTCAAGGTGCGCGGCTACACCCGCTGCCAGCGCTGCGGGCGTCCGAAGGCCGTCTACCGCAAGTTCGGCCTGTGCCGTATCTGCTTGCGGCAGATGGTGCACGCAGGGGAGATTCCCGGCGTGACGAAGGCGAGCTGGTGAGGAGGTTCTGACATGACAATGACCGACCCGATCGCCGACATGCTGACCCGTATCCGCAACGCCAACAAGGCGCAGCACGACACGGTGTCCATGCCGAGCTCCAAGCTCAAGACGAACCTGGCGAAGATCCTCGAACGCGAGGGCTACATCGCAGGGTTCGACACCAACATCAACGAGGGCAAGCCTGGCGAAGCCCTTACGATCCGGCTCAAGTACGACGCCGAGCGCCAGCGCACCATCTCTGGCCTCAAGCGCGTGTCAAAGCCAGGGTTGCGGATCTATGCCCCCGCCGACGCCATCCCGCGCGTTCTCGGAGGCTTCGGTGTCGCTGTCCTGTCCACTTCGGCCGGGCTGATGACCGACCGTGAAGCCCGGAAGCGCCACCTCGGCGGGGAGGTGCTCTGCCATGTTTGGTAAGTCCACCACCTCGGAGAGGAGAGGAGCGTAGATGTCCCGTATCGGAAAGAACCCCATCACGCTGCCGTCCTCGGTGACGGTGAATGTTGACGGTGATCATGTCACGGTCAAGGGTCCTCAAGGGACCCTTGAGCGGACCATCGCCCCGATGCTGACGATCAACCAGGAGGGTGAGACCCTGACGGTTGAGCGTCCCAATGACGAGCGTGAGAGTCGTGCACTTCACGGCCTGACCCGCACGCTGATCGCCAACATGGTGATTGGCGTCACCGATGGTTTCGTCAAGGAACTCGAGATCGTGGGCGTCGGTTACCGGGCCCAGGCGAAGGGTCCTGGATCCCTTGAGCTTGCACTCGGCTTCAGCCACCCGGTCTTCTTTGACGCCCCGGAGGGCGTGACATTCGATGTGCCGAGCCCGACCAAGATCGTGGTCAAGGGCAACGACAAGGAGATCGTCGGCCAGGTGGCCGCCAACATCCGTAAGATCCGCAAGCCCGAGCCCTACAAGGGCAAGGGCGTGCGCTACGCCGGCGAGCGGGTCCTCCGCAAGGCCGGAAAGGCAGCGAAGTAGTCATGGCCAAGCGAACCACACGTGAACTCCGGATCCGTCGGCACAATCGTGTCCGCTTCTCGGTGTCCGGGACGGCAGAGCGGCCTCGCGTCGCCGTCTTCCGCTCCAACAAGCACATCAGCGTCCAGATCATCGACGACGAGGCCGGCCGTACATTGGTCTCGGCCAGCTCGGTCGAGAAGGGTATCAAGACCGACGGTGGCAACATCGACGGCGCCAAGGCCGTCGGCAAGGAAGTCGCTGGCCGAATGAAGGAGGCCGGGATCTCCTCGGTCGTGTTCGACCGAGGCGGCTTCGCCTACCACGGTCGAGTTGCAGCGCTGGCTGACGCCATGCGTGCAGAAGGAATGGTGTTCTGATGGTTGACTTCGAGCAGTTTGAGGAGCGGACGATCAACGTCAACCGTGTGGCCAAGGTGGTCAAGGGTGGACGTCGATTCTCCTTCGCCGCCCTGATGGTCATCGGCGACGGTAACGGTCAGGTGGGTCTGGGCTACGGCAAGGCCAAGGAGGCCGGGTTGGCCGTGCAGAAGGGGATTGAAGAGGCCCGCAAGAATCTGTTCGAGGTTCCCCTCGCCGGCTCCACCATCACCCACGAGATCCTCGGTCAGGCCGGAGCTGGAAAGGTGCTGCTCAAGCCCGCAGCACCCGGTACGGGGGTCATCGCCGGAGGCGCAGCTCGAGCCATCCTCGAGATGGCCGGTGTGCGCGACATCCTGGCGAAGTCGCTCGGATCGACCAATGGCATCAACGTGGCCCATGCCACGATCGCTGGTCTGAAGGGCCTTAAGCGGCCAGAGGATATCGCTCGCCTCCGGGGCAAGACCCCTGAAGAGGTCACCCCCGCCGGCGTCCTGCGTGCCTACCGTGAGCGCAAGCGGGCTACCGATCTTTACAACGAGGCAGGTTGAAGATGGCTGAGTCCATGATCAAGGTCACCCAGGTGCGTTCTGCCATCGGCACCAAGCCCAAGCATCGCGGAACATTGCGGGCACTCGGCTTGCGCGGGATCGGTCAGGCCAACACGTTGCCTGACCGCCCCGAAATTCGCGGCATGATCGCCCGAGTTCCGCACCTCATCGAGGTCGAGGAGGTCTCCCAGTGAAGATCCATGATCTGAGCCCCGCAGCGGGTTCGAAGAAGAGCCGCAAGCGCGTCGGTCGCGGCATCGGCGGCAAGGGCGGCAAGACCGCCGGACGTGGCACCAAGGGCCAAAAGGCTCGTGGGACGATCCCTGCTGGCTTCGAAGGTGGTCAGCTCCCGCTGATGCAGCGCCTTCCGAAGCTCAAGGGCTTCACCAACCCGTTCCGTGTTGAGTACACGCCCGTCAACCTCGATGCGCTCGATGCCCTCGGCCTCGACGCCGTGGATCCTGACGTATTGGTGGCCCGTGGGCTCGTCGGCAAGAACGAGTTCGTCAAGGTGCTTGGCCGAGGCTCGGTGTCCAAGGGCATCGTGGTCAAGGCCCACGCGTTCAGCGCGTCGGCAGAGTCGGCCATTGCTGCGGCAGGTGGATCGACCGAAAAAGTCGCCTTGCCGTTCGCCGTGCGCCCGCCCGCGCAGGGCAACCAGCACACCAACAGGTAGGTTCTTCCTGTGCTGACGCGCCTGGCCAACATCTTCAGGGTTCCCGACCTTCGCAACAAGGTCGTCTTCACGCTGGCGATCATCGGTCTCTACCAGTTCGGCGCGAACATCCCGGTTCCGGGAGTTTCGTACCACCAGGTGCAACTGCTCCAGAGCCGGGCGGGCCATTCGGGTGTGCTCGGTTTCTTGAACCTGTTCTCGGGCGGGGCCCTCACCCGCCTCGCCATCTTCGGTCTCGGCGTCATGCCGTACATCACCAGCTCGATCATCATCCAACTGCTGACCACGGTGATACCGAAGCTTGAGGAGTGGCGAGACCAGGGAGCGGTGGGCCAGAAGAAAATCACCCAGACCACCAGGTACGTGACCGTTGCGCTTGCGTTGATGCAGGCCACAGGGCTCGTCTATGCCTTCCATGGGCACGACCAAGCCCTGATCGGCTCGACCATCGACCTGATCCCCAAATTCACCATCCCACTCGGGGCGTTCATGGTGCTCTGCCTCACTGCCGGGACCGCCTTCGTGATGTGGCTCGCTGAGCTCGTGACCCAGCGGGGTATCGGCCAAGGTATGTCGATCCTGATCTTCGCCAACGTCGTCTCGGCGATCCCTGCCGGCGGCAAGGCAATCTTTCAGGAGGGCGGCTGGATCAAGTTCTCCGTCATGCTGGCAGTCTCCTTGGCCTTGCTCGTATTCATCGTGTTCATGGACCAGGGTCAGCGTCGAATTCCTGTCACCTTCGCCAAGCGAGTGGTGGGTCGAAAGATGTACGGCGGTTCATCCACCTACATCCCGCTCAAGGTGAACCAGTCGGGAGTGATCCCGATCATCTTCGCCTCGTCGGTGCTGTACATCCCGGTGCTGCTGAGCAACGTGATCCCGTGGCCTTGGTTCCAGACCTTCGTCACGAAGTCGCTCTCGCCGACGAGTTTCATCTACATCGGCATGTACTTCCTGTTGATCGTGGCGTTCACGTTCTTCTACGTCTACATCGCCTTCGATCCTCACCAGCAGGCTGACATCATCCGCAAGCAGGGTGGTTTCGTGCCGGGCATCCGTCCGGGTCCTCCAACTGAGCGCTACTTCGCCCACCTTCTGAGTCGGATCACCGTGGTCGGCGCCCTGTTCCTTGGTGCAGTGGCGGTCTTGCCGAGCATCCTGATGGCGCTGTGGCATCTGAACAACTTCCCCTTCTACGGGACCACGCTGCTCATCAGCGTCGGTGTCGCACTTGAGACCATGCGCCAGATCGACAGCCAGCTCATGATGCGCAACTACGAGGGCTTCCTCAAGTAGGCCCATGCCAACCGGGGTCAGGCTCGTAGTCCTCGGGCGGCAGGGGGCGGGGAAGGGGACGCAGTGCGTCCGACTTTCCCACCGCTACGCCGTCCCGCACATCTCCACTGGCGACATGCTCAGGGCTGCCGTCCGAGCACGGACGGAGCTGGGGCTTGAGGCCGAGAGCCTCATGACCACCGGTGAGCTGTTGCCGGACGATCTGATCTCTCGCATGGTGGCTGAGCGACTCGCAGAGCGCGACGCCACGACCAGAGGATTCATCCTCGACGGCTACCCTCGCACGGTGTCGCAGGCCGAGATGCTCGACACCATCCTCGATGGAGAACTTCCACTTCACTGCGTGGTCAACCTTGAGGTGCCGACGAGCCTGGTGCTCGAACGGCTCGTCTCGCGACGCACCTGTGTGGACTGCGGGGCGATCTACTCCATCCACGAGCCACCCATCCAGGGTTGGAATTGCGATACCTGTGGTGGCGAAGTTGTCCAGCGGCCCGACGATACGACCGAGGCCATCACGACCAGACTCCAGGCCTACGAGCGAGAGACATTGCCGCTCATCCAGTTCTACGAGGCCCGGGCGCTGCTTGAGACGATCGACGGCGACCAGCCGGCAGACGATGTGCTGGCCGAGACCGTGATCGCGGTGGAGCACCGCAAGAAGGAGATGTCGTGAGACGCAACGAGGGTGAGCTCATCAAGATGCGTAAAGCCGGCCTGGTGGTCGCCGAGATGCACGAGAAGACCCGGGCAGCGATCCGACCGGGGATCACGACCATGGATCTCAACAAAGTGGCCGCCGAAGTCATCGAGCGGCGTGGAGCGACGAGTAACTTCCTCGGGTATCACGGTTTCCCTGCGGTGATATGCACCAGTCCCAACGACATGATCGTCCACGGCATCCCCTCTGACGAGATCGTCCTGCTCGAAGGGGACATCATCAGCGTCGACTGCGGGGCGATCATCGAGGGCTACCACGGCGATGCTGCCTACACCGCTGGAGTGGGAGAGATCGACGCCGAGTCCCAGCGCCTCCTCGATGTCACTGAGCGCAGCCTCTTCGCGGGCATCGATCAGCTCTCCAAGGGCAACCGGCTCCACGAGGTCGGCCGGGCGGTCCAGGATGTGGCCGAGGCTGCTGGCTTCACGGTGGTGCGCGAGTACGTCGGACACGCCATCGGCACCGCCATGCATGAGCAGCCCCAGGTGCCCAACTACTGGCCCGGCAGCCCTGGGCCTACGCTCAAGACCGGGATGGTCTTCGCCGTCGAGCCCATGGTCAACGCCGGAACGCCGGAGACGATGACCATCGAAGACGGCTGGGGTGTGATCACTGCTGACGGAAAGCGCTCGGCGCACTTCGAGCACACGATCGCCGTGACCGACCACGGGCCAGAGATCTTCACCCTGCCCTGACCCGCCCTTGGCTGGTGGACCCGACTGGCGCTAACACCGCCGGATCACCCCGGATCGGATTGACGGGCTCGTCAGATACGCCGACGGGTTCCTCGTCTCCTGGACCGGTCCGATGACCGACAGGGGAGCTACGCGGACGGGGAACAGAGAACCACGGCGGGACGCCTCACCGAGCAACCGAGCCACGACCACCCGTCCGAGGCGATTCCTTCTTCGGGCTGGTCCAGCGGACATGCCGACCAAACCGCCATCGCGGTCGTAGTCGAAGTGGCGACCCTCTCGCCGTCCACCGTCTTCGGCCTGCTGTCCCGGGTCGCTCAGATCTCGAAATGTCCACCGATAACTCCGGCTCAGGCGACCCGATCAGGAGGTGTTCAGCGGGGACCACCGTCCAGGCGGCATTCGACCTGCCTCCCGGCAAGGTCTGGCTGTCGATGAGGCTTACGTCCTTCGATGCTCGGCCGTTTGCGCCGGTGACCAGCTTGGGTCAGCTCAATGTGGGCGGTGTCCTTCGAGGTCTCATGCCGGCCGTCAAAAGAGTGGGCTCCCTCGGCAAGGGGTGCATCGAGGGACGCGTCGTGGATCGTTTCGCGGTGCGGACCACGAGTGGGGAAATCTTCGTCCGCTTCCGACGGTCCTCCGCTCCGCCGCAGGTCACACAACAGAGTCGAGAATTCCTCCCGGTCGGCTCGACCACAAGCATCGTCTCGGTTGCCCGGTGCGGAACCCTCTCGAGCATCACGCACCGAACCAGCCTCAGTGGTCGTCGGTCCAAGGTGATCGTGAACCAGTCCTCCTGGTTCAGGGGATCTGGCTTGCCGGTCACCGTGTTCGATCCCCTCCGGCCGACCTCGCCTCGATGCGGCGCTCGCTCACGAGCTCGGCACAGTGACTCAACCGGAGGGCACGGGCCGCACGTTGGGAGAATCGTCCTAACGTGCAGGTAGACCGAGAGGACGACGGCGATGCTGGATGAATATACAGAGGGTGAGAGGCCTGCGTCATCGCACGGACAGATCCCCGTGACCTATTCCCGGCCGCGGGTCAATCCCGGACCTTTTATTGCCGTGGCCTGTGTGGCGGTCGTCGTGGGGTCGGCGATCCTCGGGATCGCAATGAGCGGGAACTAGCGCATCACAGCGAGATGCGGCGACGGTACTGATCAGCCAAGCGGCACTCGATCGATCGGACTTCGACCCCATGCCATATGGCCTTGTAGGGGATCTGGCGAGTGAGCTCGGCCATGGCGGCGTCCGAGATGGACCGGGACAGATGTCGATTCTTGGTCATGTCCGCGACGTTTAGGTCTTCGATCACCAGAACCTGACATCTCTCCACGAGGGACTTCGTCGCCTGATGAACGAGATGTCGCCGGGTGTTGGCGACCGAGCGACGCGCTTTAGCGAGTTGGGCTCTCGCTCGTTCGGGCCCCTTGGACCCTGGGGTCGGTCGTGACTTTTGAAGCACTCGCAAGAGAGGACAGATGTTTTGAGAGGGCTGCCCGTGCGAAGTTTGGGTTGCCATGGTCGTTCGGGTTGGCGCTGGCGCCAGATCTGAGTAAGATGGAAGTCCGCTCGTCGCGCCCTTCGGGGACGACCATGCGGCAGGCCCCAATGTGGTGGATTGAGATGCTTCACAGCGTCCCGCCTCGTGGTGTTGTGACATCAGATTTCAAGGAGAAGTGAACTGCCCAAGCCCAAGGAAGATGCGATCGTGCTCGAGGGGACCGTCGTCGAGCCATTGCCCAATGCCATGTTCCGAGTGGAGCTGGAGAACGGGCACAAGGTCCTCGCGCACAGTTCCGGGAAGATGAGGATGCATCGCATCCGCATCCTGCCGGGGGACAAGGTCCAGGTCGAGCTCACGCCATACGACCTGACCCGCGGGCGAATCACCTACCGGTACAAGTAGTCCCGACCGGTTCGAGAGGAACAATCATGAAGGTACGACCGAGCGTCAAGCCGATGTGTGAAAAGTGCAAGGTGATCCGACGGGCAGGGAACGTCCGCGTCATCTGCGAGAACCCGCGCCACAAGCAGCGCCAGGGCTGAGGAAGAGGACCAGATGGCACGTATCGCCGGAGTCGACATCCCCCGTGAGAAGCGGGTTGAAATCTCGTTGACCTACATCTTCGGAGTTGGGCTCACCACGTCGAAGCACGCACTCGCCGAGACGGGAATCAATCCTGACACCCGGGTGCGCGACCTGACCGACGAAGAGGTGAACTCGCTGCGGGCCTGGATTGACCAGAACCTGACCGTCGAGGGTGACCTCCGTCGTGATGTCGCACAAGATATCCGACGCAAGATGGAGATCAACTGCTACCAGGGCGTTCGCCACCGCAAGGGCCTTCCGGTCCACGGACAGCGGACCCACACCAATGCTCGCACCAGGAAGGGCCCGAAGAAGACCGTGGCCGGGAAGAAGAAGGTCAAGAAGTAATGGCAAAGCCCCAGGGAACCCGGCGCCCGCGTCGTCGGGAGCGCAAGAACATCGCCTTCGGCGTTGCGCACATCAAGAGCTCGTTCAACAACACGATCATCTCCATCACCGACCCTGAGGGCAATGTCCTCGCATGGGCCTCGGCTGGCAATGTCGGCTTCAAGGGATCGCGCAAGTCGACCCCCTTCGCTGCACAGCTGGCTGCCGAGCAGGCGGCCAAGAAGGCCATGGAGCACGGCGTCCGCAAGGTCGATGTCTTCGTCCGGGGCCCCGGTTCCGGTCGTGAGACCGCCATTCGATCTATCGCTGCCGCTGGCATCGAGGTCGCTGGCATCAAGGACGTCACCCCCATCCCCCACAACGGCTGCCGCCCCAAGAAGCGGCGCCGGGTCTAAGAGAGAAGAAGAACTCATGGCCCGCTACACAGGTCCCGTCTGCCGGCTCTGCCGTCGAGAGCGCACAAAGCTTTTCCTTAAGGGAGAGCGCTGCTACTCCATGAAGTGCCCGGTCTCTGACCAGGTCACCGACCGCGCCAGTCGCAACTACCCCCCGGGCGAGCACGGTCGTGACCGTATGCGCCAGGGCTCCGAGTACCTCTCGCAGCTTCGTGAGAAGCAGAAGGCTCGCCGTATCTACGGCCTTCTCGAGACGCAGTTCCGCAATCTCTATGAGGAGGCGAACCGTCGTGAGGGGATCACCGGCGAGAACTTGCTGATCATGCTCGAGCTTCGCCTCGACAACGTGGCCTACCGTGCCGGATGGGGTGCAAGCCGCAACCAGGCTCGCCAGCTCGTTCGCCATGGTCACGTGACGGTGAACGGCAAGCGGGTGAACATCCCGTCGTACCGTGTCCGCAAGGGTGACGTCGTGGTGCTCAAGGGATCGACCCGGGAGAACTTCCACGTCCGCCGCAACCGCGACACCCTCGACAACCAGCTCCCGCCGTGGCTTGAGGCCGCGCAGGATGGCTTCGAGGTCACCGTGCTTCACCCGCCGATTCGGGAGAACATCCACGAGCCCGTCCAGGAGCAGCTCATCGTCGAGCTGTACTCCAAGTAACCCACCCACCTCTCGACTTCTACACACGAGGAGCCAGCACCATGCTCATCATCCAGCGTCCTACCGTCGAGGCCATCGACGAGGAGCAGGGGAACCGTCAGCAGTTTGCCGTCGGACCCCTTGACCCCGGCTTCGGCCACACCCTCGGCAACTCGCTGCGGCGCACGTTGCTCTCGTCGATCCCCGGCGCGGCTGTCACCCAGTTGCGCTTCGACGATGCCCTGCACGAGTTCGACACCATTGAGGGAGTCAAGGAAGACGTCACCGACGTCATCTTGAACCTCAAGGACCTCCTGCTGCGAGTGACGAGCGACGAGCCCGTCGTGATCCGCCTTGACAAGAAGGGTCCGGCTGACGTGACTGCCGCTGACCTTCAGGTCTCGGGCGACGTCGAGATCCTCAACCCTGAGCTGCACATCGCCACGGTGAACGCCAAGGGCAAGCTCTCCGTCGACGTCACCGTCGATCGAGGCCGGGGCTATGTCTCTGCGGACCGCAACAAGCGGACCAATGTGATCGGCGTGATTCCGGTTGACTCGATCTTCTCGCCGGTGCGGAGAGTGACCTACACGATCGAGCCAGTGCGGGTCGAGCAGTCGACCGACTTCGACCGCCTCGTCCTTGACATCGAGACCGACGGCACCATCAGCCCCCGTGAGGCCATCGCCTCGGCGGGCGCCACCTTGGCTTCGCTCGTGAACCTCGTCGCCACGCTCGATGATGAGCCGCAGGGCCTTGAGCTCGGTGACGTCGGCGCTGCACTGGGAAGTTCTAGCGAGCTCGACGCTCGGATCGAGGACCTCGGATTGACCGAGCGGGCTCGGAACTGCCTCAAGCGCGCCGGGATCAACTCGATCGGGGAACTGGTCAACTGCGCCGAGAAGGACCTACTCAGCATCACCAACTTCGGTGCCACGTCGCTCAACGACGTGAACGCCCGACTCGACGAGCGCGGTCTGGCACTGCGCACCACGGAGGACTGACATGCGCGGGACACCGACCAAGGGCAAGCGCTTCGGCGGATCTGCCTCGCACCAGAAGGCAATGATGGGGAACCTCGTTGCCAGCCTCATCGCCGCCGAGTTCGTGGTGACAACCGAGGCCAAGGCCAAGGCACTTCGCCCTGTCGCCGAGAAGTGCATCACTGCTGCAGCCAAGGGTGGTGTGGCTAACCAGCGCCGCGTCGTTGCCCTGATCCGTGACCGCGACATGGCTCACAAGCTCTTCGCGGAGATCGGCCCCCGCTACGTCGAGCGTCCTGGTGGCTACACCCGGATCCTCAAGCTCGGCCCGCGTCCTGGGGACAACGCCCCGATGGCGCGCATCGAGCTCGTCTGATCTGAGGGTCGCCCCGATGGGCGCCACTCAACGCTGGCGACTTGATCTGGCGTATCGCGGCACAGCCTTCCATGGCTTTGCCGCCCAGCCCTCGTTGCGAACAGTCGCCGGAGACGTTGCCGCGGCATTGGCGACGATCACCAGGCTTGAGGAGCCTCCACGGCTGACCTGCGCTGGTCGAACCGACGCCGGAGTCCATGCCACGGCTCAGGTGGTCCATGTTGACCTTCCCGACCCCCTCCCCGAGGGCCACGGCGGCACGCCGACGCCAGAGCAATTCGCTCACAACGTGAACAGGTTGCTGGCGAACGACGTGTCGATCATCGCAGCTCGGCCGGTCGGTTCGGGATTCGATGCCCGTTACTCCGCGCGCTGGCGGCGGTATCGCTATCTGATTCATGAGTCGAGTGCCGGGGACCCGTTGCTCTCGGAATTGGCATGGACGGTGCCCGGACCTCTCGATGTCCGGGCCATGCATCAGGCGATTGGCAGCCTGATTGGGAGCCATGACTTCCGGGCATTTTGTCGCAGGGCTCCGGGGACCACAAAGCTCGACCCGATCGTCCGGGTCGTTACCCACGCCTCGGTGCGCGTAGTGGATCCGTCGGGAGCGATGGACCTCCCCTCAGGCCGGCTCGTCCGGGTGGAGCTCCAGGCATCGTCTTTCTGCCATCAGATGGTCCGATCCATTGTCGGCCAGGTGGTCGACCTCGGTCTTGGGAACTCGACGGGTGCCGATCTGGTGGCCCTGATGGCCACCGGATCGAGGGTCACTGCCGTGCGGCCAGCTCCGAGCCACGGACTGTGCTTGATCGGCGTGGGGTATGACCACGAGGCTGAGCAGGCCACCGGCTTGCCTATCAGGGCAGTCGCGCCCTAACATGGGAATCCCTCGCTACGACAACGTCTGAGCGAACCCCGAGAGGTCACCCTCCGTCCGACGGCGGGGTAGACCCGAGTTACGAGAAGAGAAGAGATATCACGGTGCCCACCCACTCCACCAAGCCGAGCGACTTCACCCGCTCGTGGTACGTCATCGACGCCGATGGCATGGTCCTCGGTCGTCTGGCCAGTGAGGTCGCCCGTCTGCTGCGCGGCAAGCACCGCCCCTACTTCGCACCGCACCTCGACACCGGTGACCACGTGGTCATCGTGAACGCCGACAAGGTAGTCATGACGTCGAACAAGGCCGCGGACAAGTTCGCCTACCGGCACTCCGGTTACCCGGGTGGCCTCAAGGCCACCTCGTACGCGACGCTGCTTGCAGACGATCCGGTGGAGCTCGTGACGCGCTCAGTGCGTGGCATGGTGCCGAAGAACCGTCTCGGCCGTCAGCAGATGACCAAGCTCAAGGTCTATGCAGGACCAGAGCACCCCCACGCAGCCCAGAGCCCCGTTGCTCATGATGTCCCCGGCGCCCGCCGCGTCTCGGCCTAAGGAAGAACACGATGCCCGCACCTCTCACTCAGACCACTGGCCGCCGCAAGCAGGCCGTCGGACGGATCCGCCTGCGCCCCTGTGCCGGCGAGACCGGCAGTGTCACCGTCAATGGACGCACCTTCGAGGACTACTTCACCTCGGCCACCCACCGCATGCTCATCCTTGAGCCCATGCGAGTGGCAGGCATCGAGGATGGCACCTACGACATCGATGCCACCATGGACGGTGGCGGCATGTCGGGTCAGGCCGGAGCCCTTCGTCTCGGTATCGCTCGCTCGCTGATCGAGCTTGACCCTGAGGTTCGCGGCCAGCTCAAGAAGGCCGGTCTCCTCACCCGCGACTCGCGGAAGAAGGAGTCAAAGAAGTACGGCCTCAAGAAGGCTCGTAAGGCACCGCAGTACTCGAAGCGTTGATTTGTGGCGTCGGTCGCCTTCGGAACCGACGGCATCCGCGGAACGGCACTCACTGAGCTCACCGTCGAGGTGGCCTATGCCCTCGGGCGTGCGGTCGTTGAAGTTCTCGGGGCCGATGCCGTCGTGGTTGGGCGTGACACCAGGATCTCGGGGCCCATCTTGTCGGCCGCGCTGATCGCCGGGATCGTCGACTGCGGGGCCAGTGTTCTCGACGTCGGCGTCCTGCCGACACCGGGGGTGGCACACCTCTGCGCAGTCAGGGGTCTTCCTGGTGCGGTGGTGTCCGCATCGCACAATCCCTTCGAGGACAACGGGATCAAGATCCTCAGCGCAGGCGGAACAAAGTTGACGGACGACGAGGAATCGGCCGTGGCCGAGGCACTCAATGTGCTCCTTGCCGAGGGCGTGGAGTTGCCGTTGCTCGTCGAACACCCTCTTGACGACCATGATGTCGACGCCGCCGCCACCTATGTCGACCATCTTGTCTCCGTGCTCGGTTCAGACGGCCTCGCGGGACTGCGAGTCGTGGTCGACTGCGCCAACGGCGCTGCCACGCCGGTGGCGTCCGAGGTCCTCGGGCGGCTCGGCGCCGTCGTTGAGGTACTCGCCGCCGATCCCGATGGCACCAATATCAATGATGGCGTGGGCTCGACGCATCCGATGACCGTGGCGGACGCGGTCCTCGCTTCAGGGGCCAACATCGGTCTGGCTCTTGACGGAGACGCTGACCGGCTTGTGGCGATTGACGAGACCGGGTCGATCGTCGACGGTGACACCCTGCTGGTGCTCTTCGCCCGAGATCTCGCCGAGGCCGGTCGCCTTGGCGGAGCAGTCGTGGTCACGGTGATGAGCAATCTCGGTCTCCACGTGGCACTCGCCGAGGCCGGGATCGAGGTCGTCGAGGTCGGCGTCGGCGACCGCAACGTCCTGCACGCGCTCGACGATCGCGGCCTTGTCCTCGGAGGTGAGCAGTCCGGCCACGTGATCTTCCGAGATCTGGCCACCACCGGCGACGGACTGCTGACCGGGATCTTGCTCGCCGATCTCGTCCAGCGCTCGGGACAGACGCTCTCGGCTCTGGCCGCCGGTGCGCTCGTGCTCTATCCCCAAGTCCTTGTCAACGTCGAGGTAGATCAGCTCGATGTGCTCTCTGACGAGGTGATCCTGGCGGCCGAGGCGGCTCTCGCTGAACGCCTCGGGACCACCGGACGAGTGCTGCTGCGACCCTCGGGTACCGAGCCGCTGGTGAGGATCATGGTCGAGGCCGCCGACGCCGAGGTGGCCCGTCGGGAGGCCGATGACCTCGCCCGCCTGGTGGCTGATCGGCTCGGCTCACCGACCCCCTGGCCTGACCGGTAATCTGAAGACATCATGTGCGGCATCATCGGCGTCACCGGTGCGGCCGATGCCCTCGACATCCTTCTCGACGGCCTCGAGCGGCTCGAGTATCGAGGGTACGACTCTGCCGGGGTGGCACTCGTCTCTCCGGCCGGCGTCGACCGCGTCCGTATCGCCGACGGTACCCACTCGGTGGCTTCATTGCGTGGTGCCACCGAGGTGCTCAACGGCCGGAGTCGGAGCGGCGTCGGCCACACCCGGTGGGCCACCCATGGCCACCCGACGGAGCACAACGCGCACCCGCATCTCGACTGCTCTGGCCGGGTGGCCTTGGTGCACAACGGGATCATCGAGAACCATGCCGAACTCGCCAGCCGACTCACCGCCACCGGTCACATCCTGGCCTCCGATACCGACACCGAAGTCCTCGCCCACCTCATCGAGGAGGGCCTGGCGGCCGGCGATGACCTGATTGCAGCGGTGCGGTCGACCCTGGTCGAGGTGCGCGGTGCATTCGCCCTTGGGGTGATGAGTGTCGATGATCCCGACCTGATCGTGGCAACTCGACGGATCTCACCGCTCATCGTCGGGCTCACCGACACGGCCAGTTACCTCGCTTCCGATATTCCGGCCCTACTCGACCGGACACGGGATCTGATCGCCCTCGAAGATGACCAGATTGCAGAGCTGCGTCCGGGCTCGGTCATGGTTACCGATGCCCAAGGAGCGCCGGCAACGGCCACCGTGCTGCGTATCGACTGGGACATCGATGCAGCCCAGAAGGGCGGCTTTAAGGACTTCATGTCGAAGGAGATGGCCGATCAGCCCGCCGCGGTGCGTGACACGTTGCGGGGTCGCATGGGCGACGACGGCATGATCGCCCTCGACCAGCTCGACCTCAGCGACGATGACCTGCGATTGCTGACCAAGGTCATCGTGGTGGCCTGCGGGTCGAGCTTCCATGCCGGCCTCGTAGCCAAGTACGCCTTCGAGCGATGGGCGAGGATCCCTGTCGAGGTCGATATCGCCTCGGAGTTTCGCTATCGGGATCCAGTCCTTGACGCCACGGCTCTCGTGATTGGGGTCAGCCAGTCGGGCGAGACCGTGGACACACTCCAGGCCATGCGCCACGCCCGAGACGATGGCGCCCGGGTGGTGGTGGTGTCGAACGTCGTGGACTCGTCCATGGCCCGTGAGGCCGACGGAGTTCTCTATACCCGAGCTGGCCCAGAGATCGGGGTGGCTGCCACCAAGACGGTCCTGGCCCAGATCGCTGCCCTCGAGCTATTGGCCTTGCGCTTGGCCCAGGTGCGCGGGGAGATGACCGGCGAGCAGGTGGCCGTCGAGTTCGCCGAGCTGATCCGCCTCGAGTCGGTTCTCGCGGAGACCTTGGGTCGTGCCGGTGACGTTGCGGCGGTGGCGGCTCAGTTGGCCCACGCCACTGATTTCTTCTTTCTCGGTCGTCACGCTGGGTTTCCGACAGCGCTCGAGGGGGCGCTCAAGCTCAAGGAGATCTCCTACCTCCACGCCGAGGGCTATCCCGGCGGCGAGCTCAAGCATGGACCCCTAGCGGTGATCGAGCCGGGCTGCGTGGTCGTGGCGGTGGCCACAGGCGGGCCACTCAGGGAGAAGATGCTGTCGAACGTGTCCGAGGTCAAGTCCCGAGGTGCCACGGTGGTCCTCGTATTGGAGGATGGCGATGACGAGGGTGCGGCCGTGGCGGACTACACGTTTTGGGTGCCAGCCAGCCGGGACCTGCAGTCACCCATCAAGGACATCGTCCCGCTCCAGCAGTTCGCCTATGCCTTGGCGGTCGGGAGGGGTCTCGACGTCGATCGTCCACGAAACCTGGCCAAGACGGTGACCGTCGAGTGAGCATCGCCTTGGCCGTCGGTGCTGCCGACGCGGTGGTCGGGATCGGGACGGACCTTGTGGCGATCGATCGACTCGCCGGCGCCCTTGCTCGGCGCCCTCGTCTGGCGGGGCGCCTGTTCACTTCCGCCGAACTGGCGACTACAGCCACCGGCACGACGACGGGCCGGACGCGATCGTTGGCTGCCCGTCTGGCGGCCAAAGAGGCAGTCATGAAGTCCCTCGGTGTTGGGATGGGACAGGTGGGTTTTCGCGAGATCGAGATCACTGGCGGTCGAGGACACGCGCCGTTGGTTGCGCTCCATGGCCGAGCGGCGACGCGGGCCGAGATGCTCGGAGTGACAGCAGTGGCCATCTCGATGAGCCATGACGCCGGGTTGGCGTCGGCCGTGGCCGTGGCGACGAGGCGGTGCACGTGCAACCCGTCGTGACGGTGGCCGAGATGGCGGCCTTCGATGCCCTGGCGATCGAAGCGACATCGCACGATGAGCTCATAGAGGCGGCGGGTCGCGCTGTGGCTCACGAGGTTTCCGAGCGCTTCGGTCCGATGATCGATCGGCGGATCGTCGTTGTCGCCGGCAAGGGCTCGAACGGTGCCGATGGCCGAGTGGCGGCGAGGCTGTTGGCGGCTGAAGGAGCCGAGGTCACGACCGTCGAACCCTCTGTCTCCACTGAGGACCTCGTTGGGGCCGAGCTGGTAATCGACGCGGCCTTCGGTACCGGGCTGGCTCGAACCTTTGAGGCTCCCATGCCTCCGCCGTCGGCCATCGTCGTGGCGGTCGACCTGCCTTCGGGAGTGGATGCAGACACCGGCGCCGTGGCGGGTCGGGCCATGGCGGCCTCGGTGACGGTGACGATGGCGGCACGCAAAGTCGGTCTCCTGCTCGGTGAGGGTCGCCGACTCTCGGGCGAGGTGGTGGTGGCTGACATCGGCATCACAGTTCACGACACCGTCTGCCGTCTCGTCGGGGACGAGGATCTTGATCTACTCCCTCGGCGAGGGACCGACGCCCATAAGTGGACAACGCCAGTGACGGTGGTGTCTGGAGCACCGGGCATGGAGGGTGCCGGCGCTCTGGCCTGCCTTGGCGCGATGCGCGCCGGGGCTGGCATGGTCCGCCTGATCCATCCGATCATCCCAGGTTCAGCATCGGTGGCGTGGCCGCTTGAACTGGTGCGCCGGCCCGTGTCCATGGAGGCGCTCTCTTTGGTGACTCAGGAGGAGACGGAGCGCTCCGGTGCGCTGGTGGTCGGACCGGGCCTCGGGTCCACTCCGCCGGCCCATGCGGCTATGCGCCAGTTGCTCGCCGAACGGCGCTGTCCTGTGGTCCTCGATGCCGATGGGCTCGGGGCCGTTGGGGGGGTCGAGGGTCTCGCAGCTCTGGTGGCTGCTCGCCCGTCTCCGGTAGTGATCACCCCGCACGATGGCGAGATGCGACGGCTCCTCGGCGCAGAGATGCCGGGTGATCGGCTCGGTTGCGCCCTCGACGTGGCTCGACGCTCCGGTGCCACGGTGTTGCTCAAGGGGCCGACGACCATCATCGCCTCATCAGCTGGTGGACCGAACTCGGTGCTGTTGGTGACCTCGGGAACTGAGGCTTTGGCCACGGCCGGCACCGGTGACGTGCTGTCGGGAGTCATTGCTGCTCTTATCGCATCTGGTCTCGAGCCGCTGCTGGCGGCCGGGCTGGCGGCCCACCTTCACGGCCGGGCGGGTGCACGATTCTCAGGGGTGCTGTTGGCATCAGAGCTTCCAGGCCTCATTGGAGAGCTGATCAGGGAGGTGCACCATGGCCGTTGAGGGCTTGTCTCGTCCGGCATGGGCTGAGGTGGATCGTGACGCCCTCCGGGCGAATGCTCGGACGGTGGCGAGCCGGATCACGCCGGCCGCGCTGTGTGCCGTCGTCAAGGCTGACGGCTACGGCCATGGAGCGGTGACCGCTGCACTGGCCTTTCTCGACGGCGGCGCTCAGGGTCTCGCGGTGGCCATCGTGGACGAGGGTCTCGAGCTGCGCAATGCCAACATCACCGCGCCAATCCTGCTCCTCTCTGAGCCACCAGCGGACATCATGCCCGCTGCGGTGGCAGCCGGACTCACCCTCACGCTCACCACGGCTGAGGGTGTCGAGGCGGCGATCGATGCTGCCAAGATCATGGGCGGAGCGGTGCCGGTCCACGTCAAGATCGACACCGGCATGCACCGCATGGGCACGCACATCTCAGGTCTCGCCGACCTCCTCGCACGGATTGCCACCTGCGACCAACTCATCGTCGAGGGCATCTGGACCCACCTCGCCTCGGCCGACGAGGACGATGAGGACTCCGTGGCGTTCACTGGTCTCCAGGTCGATCGTTTCGACGAGGCGGTGGCCATCGCCGAGGGAATCGGGCTCGATATCCCCGTCAAGCACGTGGCCAACTCGGCTGGAACGCTCGCTCGGCCCGATGCGCGCTTTTCGATGGTGCGCTGTGGACTTGTCCTCTACGGGGAAGTCCCCAACGAGGCGGTGCGCATCCAGGCCGAGACCGAGGCACCGCTCGAGCTCACCCCGGCGTTGACCATCAAGGCGGCAGTGTCGGCCGTGCGGCGGGTTGAGGCTGGCAGCCGTCCGTCCTATGGCCGTCGACGGGCCCTCGAGCGAGATGCCACCATCGCCACGGTACCCATCGGTTACGCCGACGGCTTTCCTCGAGCACTGTTCGCAGCCGGCCAGGAGGTCCTGATCGGTGGCCATCGGCATCCGCTTGCTGGGATGGTGACGATGGACCAGATCGTGGTCGACATGGGCGATGATCCCGTGGCGGTGGGCGACGAGGTGGTGCTGCTCGGATCTCAAGGTGCCGAAGAGATCACGGCAGGGGAGTGGGCTGAGCACTTGGGGACCATCGTCTACGAGGTCCTGTGTGGCATCGGCCCGAGGGTGCCTCGACGCGAGGTGGGTTCGGCGTCTCCGGTGCCCAAGGCCCCCAAGCGCAAGCTCGGGCGGTGGGCCTGATGCAGCGCCGCCGGGCGGCTGTGCTCGGGGGAGGCGTCGCCGCCGCCGGGGCGCTGGCCTGGACCGGATGGGCCGTCGAACGATCGGCCGCGGCGCGTCTGCGGGCTGGTGAGGATGAGCTGATCGAGGCCGGGTTGTCGATCCCGGCCGACGCCCAGCACCACTTCATCGCCATGAGCGATGGGGGCCGAATCCACGTCGTCGAGGTGGGGCGTGGCCCGGTGGTGGTGCTTGTCCACGGAGTGACTCTGTCGAGCACCATCTGGGCGGCGATGCTGCGGCTGCTGGCTCCGACCTATCGGGTCCTCGCTGTCGACCTGCGGGGCCACGGCGCCTCGACCGCTGGGGACTCCGGCATGGGCTTCGACCGCCAAGCTGAGGATCTACGCGATGTGCTCTCCGCCCTCTTGGTCGCCGATGCCGTCCTCGTGGGTCACTCAATGGGCGGCATGATCAGCCAGGTACTTCTCGGCGATGCCGAACGCCCAGTACCGGTGAAGGCCTTCGTGGCACTGTCGACCACGACCGGGCCCCTGTCGACGAGCCGAGCCGGCCGTCGTATGGCGACGTCGCTCACTGCGGTGGCCCGCCGCACGCTGCACCGACGGATTCATCACGGATCGAGCGTCTTCC
The DNA here is from genome assembly GCA_903900235.1 of uncultured Actinomycetes bacterium. Classification (GTDB taxonomy): domain Bacteria; phylum Actinomycetota; class Acidimicrobiia; order Acidimicrobiales; family RAAP-2; genus CAIUMH01. The sequence continues at coordinate 9,734 of CAIUMH010000025.1, read as the reverse complement.
CCGGCGAGGATGCCGCTACCTGGCTGACCCGACTGAGTTTCGGGGCCCACGCAGAGGCCCCGGCGGTCGAACTTGCCCGCGCTCAGACCCAGTCGCTGTCGCCAACGATCCTGGCCGAGCTCCTCGAGCCGCTGCTCCATTTCGATGGCACTGAGGCCTGCGGTCGGATCACCACGCCCACCACCGTGGTCGTCGGCACCCGTGACCTGTTGACCCCGCCGAGGCTGGCCCGTCGCCTGGCCGCTGCCATCCCAGCCGCGGAGCTCATTCCGGTCTCCAAGATGGGCCACATGATGATGCTTGAAGAGCCTGACGCGCTCTGTGGCCTCATCGATGCAGCATCGAGTGCGAATCTGAGTGGACCATCATGAGCGCCGCCACCGAACTGGCCACGGTGGCCGAGGCAGTCCGTTCGTGCACGTCGTGTCCGTTGGCAACCACCCGGAATCAGGCAGTGGCCGGCTCCGGGCCGGCACACGCTCGCGTGGTGCTCATCGGTGAGGCACCCGGAGCCCAGGAGGACGCGGGCGGCCAACCCTTCGTCGGGCGTTCCGGTCGCCTGCTGCTGACTCTGCTGGCCGAACAGGCGGGGCTGGCGCGTGACGAGGTCTTCATCACCAACACCGTCAAGTGTCGACCGCCGGGGAATCGTGACCCCAGGATCTCAGAGATTGCCGCGTGTCATGGCCACCTCGTGGATCAATTGTCGGCGTTGGCATCGAGTTGTGAGCTCGTGGTGACGGTGGGAAACGTGGCCACTCGTGCTGTCCTTCGAACCCGGGAGGGCATCTTGTCGCTTCGTGGCGTGCCCCGGCAGGTCGAAGGGCTGGCGGCACCGGTGGTGGCGACCATCCACCCAGCGGCAGCCCTGCGCGGTGGACCGGCTGCGGTGTCGATGCTGACCCAGGATCTGGCCACTGTCGGCCGACTGCTCGGGGCGAAGGTGGCATGACGATCGAGACCACCACCTCATCGGTGCACGACACCCGAGCCCTTGGCCGAGCGTTGGCTGGTGTCCTGGTGCCCGGAACGGTGTTGGTGCTCTCGGGCGGCCTCGGAGCGGGCAAGACGGCGCTCACCCAGGGCGTGGCCGCAGGGCTGGGCGTCGAAGATCGAGTGACCAGTCCGACCTTCACCATGGTGGCCACCCACGACACCGACGGCCAGCGGGGGATTACGCAACTTCTCCACGCCGACCTCTATCGGGTTGGCTCGGGCACCGAGGCCGACGACCTCGCCATCGCCGAAATGGTGGAGGACGCGGCGGTGGCACTCGTCGAATGGGGCGACATGGCTCCCGGGGTCCTTGGACCCACCCAGGTCACCTGCACCATCTCGCTTGGCGACGCCGAGGATGATCGCCACCTGACCTTCGATCTGGCCACCTCGTCGATTGATGAGGAAGCGGCCAGGGCGGCGCTGGCTTCCTGGATGGCCTCGTGATCACGCTGGTCCTCGAGACGGCCACGACCGCGGCGGCGGTAGCGCTCCTCGATGATGGCGAGCTCCTCGCCGAGATGGTGGCCTCAGATGATCGTCACCACACCGAGTCGCTGCTGCCTGCCGCCGCTGAGCTCCTCGGCGGCCTTGGCCTCTCGGTGGGCCAGATCGATCGGGTGATCGTCGATGTGGGCCCAGGGCTCTTCACTGGCCTGCGTGTCGGTCTGGCCACTGCCCGCAGTCTGGCTGTCGCCCGGGGGATCGGCCTGATCGGTCTCACCAGCCTTGAGATCCTGGCCGCCGACCCTCGGGTCGAGGCCGAGACCCACGTCACTGCGGTGGTCGACGCGCGGCGTGGCGAGGTCTTCGCTCAGCGATTCGTGGTGGGAGGAGTTCGACCGGAGCCCGATGGTGATCCGCTGGTGATCACGCCGACCGGACTGGCCGAGCGTCTCGCTGGAACCAGCGGCGTGCTGGTCGGCGACGGGGCCCTGCGCTACGCCGACATACTCGGGTCGACGGGCGCGACCATCGTTGAGTTGGCAATGCCGTCACCCGGCGTCGCCGGGCAGCTGGCAGACGCGGCGAGCATCGCTCCGGTCGACCCGGTTGTCGTGGTGCCGCTCTACCTCAGGGACCCTGACGCCGTGGCGAATTTCACGGTGGCTGCGCAGATCAGCCGGTGAGAGCGCTGTCCATTCGGCCGGCGACGATCCGTGATCTGCGCGCCCTGGTCCGCCTCGAGGAGGCCAGCTTCCCGGAACCATGGAATGAGAACCTGCTGCGGTCCGAGATCGGTGCTGGGCCCTCCCGGCGCTATACGGTGGCGGTGCTCGGCAGGAAGATTGTCGGGTGTCTCGGACTGATGACGGTGGACGACGAGGCACACGTCAACACGCTGTCGAGTGACCCCGCTCATCGGGGCCAGGGAATCGCGACCCGGCTCCTGCTCGATGGGATCGATGCCTGTCTCGCCGATGGGATTCGTCATCTGACCCTCGAGGTGGCGGCCTCGAACATGGCGGCCCAGGGGCTCTATCGCAAGTTCGGTCTCGCTCCGGTGGGGGTGCGACGGGGCTACTACGCCGGCGGCGAGGATGGCCTCGTGATGTGGGTCTATGACCTTGATCGCCCCGATGAAATTCGGCGGCGAGAAGGCATTGCCCGGTCGCTCCCCTCAGGGCACTGAGACTCGACGCCGGCCAGGACCGAGGGAGTGGTGGTGACCACCGGTTTGGTCTCACGGGCTGGCCTCGACGGAATCCGAAGGGGAGTTCGACGGATGAATTGTGGCGAGTGAGCATTGTCGCGGTCGAAGAGAGAGCCTGGTGGCCGGCAGGCAGTGACTGGTGGCACACATAGGATCGGTGCCATGAGTCGACCTCGGATCTTGGCGATCGAGACGAGCTGCGACGAGACAGCCGCAGCGGTGGTCGACGACGAGCTGACCGTGATCTCCTCGGTGGTGTCGAGCCAGATCGATCTTCATGCCGCCTTCGGTGGCGTCGTGCCGGAAGTGGCGGGCCGTGCCCATGTCGAGCTTGTCGAGCCGGTCGTCGCCGAGGCGCTCGCCGCTGCTGGATCATCCATCACCGATCCGGGTGTCGAGGCCATTGCGGTGACCTCGGGTCCTGGACTCGTGGGCTCTCTGCTCGTCGGACTCTCGGCGGCCAAGGCGCTCAGCTGGGTGTGGGGCGTCCCGCTCATCTCGGTGAATCACCTCGAGGGCCACCTCTTTGCTGCCCAGCTCGAACACCCGGCCATCGCCCATCCCCATGTGACCCTGTTGGTCTCAGGCGGACACACGATGCTGCTGCTCGTTGAGGCACCAGGCGAGTATCGACTCCTCGGAGAGACCATCGACGATGCAGCGGGGGAGGCCTTTGACAAGGTGGCCCGCTACCTCGGATTGGGCTACCCCGGAGGACCAGCGATCGATCGCCTGGCCGCTGAAGGGAATCCGACCGCCTTCCGATTCCCGCGTTCGATGCGCGATGGGGGTCTTGACATGTCGTTCTCCGGCCTCAAGACCTCGGTGGTCCGCACGGTCGACAAGCTCGACGAGATCCCGGTGGCCGATGTGGCGGCGAGTTTCCAGGCTGCGGTGGTCGACACGCTCGTGACCAAGGCGATGGCCGCCGTTGAGATGACCGGGGCCAGGGCACTGGTCCTCGGAGGAGGGGTGGCGGCGAACTCCGGTCTGCGCCGAGCGGCTTCGGCTGCCTGCGAAGAGGCGGGCATCCACTGCGCACTGCCCACGATGGCCATGTGCACCGACAACGCCGCCATGATCGCCGCTGCCGGATGGCACCACCTCTCGTCCGGTGATGTGGCGCCGCTCTCGCTGGCCGCGAACCCGTCGATGAAGCTCGAGCTCTTGGAGGCCCACTGATGACTGAATTCGACACCCCTCGTTGGATCCCACTTGACGAGCGTTCCCTTGACCCGGATCCCTTCGTGCAGTTCGAGCGCTGGTGGGAAGAGGCCGTCGCTGTGGTGCGCGAACCCGAGGCGATCTGTCTGGCCACCGCTGATGCTTCTGGTCAGCCCCGGGCTCGAATGGTCCTGCTGCGAGGCCGAGACGAGCGGGGGTTCAGCATCTACACGAACTACTTGAGTCGCAAGGGCGAGGACCTTGCCGAGAACCCACGAGCCTCGCTGCTCTGGTACGTCGAGCCACTCGGCCGCCAGGTCCGGATCGAGGGTTCCGTCGAGCAGGTGTCCGCAGCTGAGTCCGATGACTACTTCGCTGCCCGGCCACGAGGCCACCAGCTCGGCGCCCATGCCAGCCACCAGAGCCAACCCATCGAGAGCCGATCGGCCCTCGAAGATGCCGTGGTCGAGCAAGAGCGTCGTTTCGCCGACGCCGACGTGCCCCGGCCGGAGCACTGGGGTGGCTACCGGATCGTGCCGACCAGCTTCGAGTTCTGGCAGCACCGCGAGGATCGGATCCACGACCGCGTTCTCTATGCCCCCGCCGAAGGCGGAGGATGGGACCGACATCGCCACCAACCCTGAGTGGCACCCGAGCAGGTCCGGTGGGTCGTATCCTTATCCCAGATGTTCGACGAAAGGGGTGGGCAATGACGGATGCAGGTGGCCAGAGTCCCGAGGGTGAGCTTCGCACCCCTGATCCGACCTTCGAGCTTCCCGGGGCCTCTCCGATGGTCGTGCGTGCTTCCACGGACGAATCTGCACTCGATCTCGCGGGCTATGGCATTCGCTTGACGGGCTACATGCTCGACGGGGTGCTCGTATTGATGTTTGCGGGTGTCCTGCTTCTGATGACCCCTCGCCTCAACTCGGTGCTGCTCTCTGTCCTCGGTGCTGTCCTTGGCTTGCTCTACGCGGGGATCTTGATCGGGGCCTGGAACGGACAGACCATCGGGATGAAGGCCATGGGGACCCGCTGTGTCAACGCGTCCGACGGCAGCAAGGTCTCGATGTCGACCTCGCTCAAGCGAGCCCTGACGCACGCCGTCTTCGTGATCATTTGGCCTCTCTCGCCCGTTGACTTGGCTTGGCCGATCTGGGACAAGCGGAATCAGACCATCCACGACAAGGTGGCCTCGACGGTGGTCGTCAAGGTCTGAACTTCCCTGCTGTGGCGGGGAGCAACGAGAGGAGCGCCGTGAGCGTTGACGACAACCTGCCGATCCCGAGCAACGACGGGCATGACGACGCTCCTGCCCCGATCTCGGCGGAGAATGTCCCACCATCCGAACTTCCTCCACCCATTGACCAGCAGGGCTGGCGGCCGCCGCCATGGAACGAGGCCGTCGGGAATGAGGTGAGCGTGGGTGACGCGAACCTCGCCGGCTACGGATGGAGGGTGATCGGACTCATGGTCGATGTGTTGATCCTCAGTGTGGCCTCTGCTCTTGTGGCTCGTGGGGGGGCGATATGGGTGACGTGGACCTTCTCGATCGCTGCCGGGATCCTGTACCCCGCGCTCCTCATTGCTCAGTGGGACGGCGCGACGGTCGGCATGAAGCTGGTTGGGATCCGTTGCGTCGATGCAGCCACGCAGGGCCCCGTCACCATGTCGCAATCCTTCGTCCGGTCGGTCGGAGCCGGGGTGATCAGGGCGGTGGGTCTCGTGATCCCATTTGGCGCCCTGCTCCAAGTGATCGACCTGGCGTGGCCGATCTGGGATAAGCGGAATCAGACGCTCCATGACAAGATCGGACGGACTGTGGTGCTGCGGCCGGCGAAGGTCGCAGCTGTTTGACCCACCTTGGCGTGCGAGCCACGGTGTCGCCCTCGGTCAGATCCCCGCGATCGCCGTGAGCCCGCCATCGACGATGAGCTGAGTGCCAGTGACGAACCTGGCCTCGTCGGAGAGCAGGAAGCGCACCACCTTGGCGATGTCGTCAGGTTGGGCTAGGCGCAGCAGCGGAGTTTTCGTCTCTAGGCCTGAGCGGACGCCCTCGATGTCGAGCATTGGCTGGAGCATTGGGGTCTCAACGGCTCCGGGACAGACCGAGTTGACTCGAATGCCTTTGGGCCCCAGCGTGGCGCAGGCGGAGCGTGTGAGGCCCAGGAGACCGGCCTTCGACGCCGAGTAGGCCGGGAGGAAGTCGTGGCCGAAGAATGCCTCGATTGACGAGATGTAGACGATGGCTGATCCGGGGCCAGTGTGCTCGAGCTCTGGAGCGAGCTGCTTGGTCAAGATGGCGGCGGCCCGCAGATTCACGTCGAGCACCGCATCCCAGTTGGCATCGTCCATGTCGGTGATCTGCATCGGGCCCGAGACGCCCGCCGCGTGAACGAGGCCTCCGATCGGCCCGACGGCCTTGGTGGAGGCCTTGATGGCATCGGCGAAACGGGCGGAGTTCGACACGTCGATCCCGATGCCGATGGTCGGAACCTTCCATGCGGCCTTGGCCTCCTTGGCGGCGGCCTTGGCGGCGCGTTCGTCGAGGTCCCAGAACGCAACCGGTCGGCCGGCCTCGGCGAGGTGGGAAGCGGAAGCTCGACCGATCCCGCTGGCAGCGCCAGTGACCACCACCGCACTCGTGGGGTGCCCAAGGTGCTCCCAGGGAACTCGGCGAGCTGAACCCCGTCGGCTTCGAGCCGGGGCGGCATCGGCCGTGCTCGTCCGCTTGCGGGGCACGGTGCGCGAAGGCGCCGGGGTGGTGCTGGTCTTCTTGGGCTTGATGGTCGGCATGGTGTGACGGGCTCCAGTCTCGAGACCCCGTGAGCCTAACGAGCACGCGAGGCGATCCACGGGGGTGTTGGCACTCTCGGTAGGAGTCTGCTAGTCTTGGCACTCGACACGACAGAGTGCCAACTACCCCAAGGAGCAACTCCCATGAAGCTGCACCCTCTTGACGACCGCATCGTGGTCCGACCGAACGAGAGCGAGGAGACCACCGCGTCTGGCCTCGTGATCCCCGACTCCGCCAAGGAGAAGCCCCAGCAGGGCGAGGTCCTGGCTGTTGGCCCGGGTCGCCGTGCTGACACCTCGGGCGAGGTCATCCCGATGGACGTCGTCGTCGGCGACACCGTCGTCTACTCGAAGTACGGCGGCACCGAGATCGCCGTGGATGGCGAGGACCTTCTGATCCTCACCAGCCGCGACGTACTCGCCAAGGTCTCCAAGTAGTCCTCAGCGGCGCTGCTCCCTCGGTCTCATGCCGGGGGGAGCGTCGTGACCGACCCAAGCCCTCCCAGTAGGAAGAAGAAGAGATGCCCAAGATTCTGAAGTTCGACGACGCCGCACGACGCGGCCTCGAGGCCGGCGTAGACAAGCTGGCTGACACCGTCAAGGTGACCCTCGGCCCGAAGGGCCGCAACGTGGTGATCGGAAAGGCCTTCGGCGCCCCGACCATCACCAACGACGGTGTGTCCATCGCCCGAGAGATCGAGCTTGATGACCCGTTCGAGAACATGGGTGCCCAGCTCGTCAAGGAGGTGGCCACCAAGACCAACGACGTCGCTGGTGACGGAACCACCACTGCGACCGTGCTCGCCCAGGCCCTCATCAAGGAGGGTCTGCGCAACGTGGCCGCCGGGGCCAGCCCCACTGGCCTCAAGCGGGGCATCGACAAGGCTGTGGCCGTGGCCGTTGCTGATATCGCCAAGCAGTCCAAGGTCGTCGGCGGGAAGGAAGAGATCGCTCAGGTCGCATCCATCTCCGCTGCGGACACCCTGATCGGCGAAGTTCTTGCCGATGCCATTGACAAGGTGGGCAAGGACGGCACCGTGACCGTCGAGGAGTCCAACACCTTCGGCCTCGAGCTTGAGCTCACGGAGGGCATGCAGTTCGACAAGGGCTACCTCTCGCCCTACTTCGTCTCGGACCAAGAGCGCCAGGAGGCCATCCTCGACGAGCCGTTCATCGTGTTCGTGAACTCGAAGATCTCGGCCGTCTCTGATCTTGTGCCGGTGCTCGAGAAGGTGATGCAGTCGGGTCGCCCACTGCTGATCATCGCCGAGGACATCGAGGGCGAGGCTCTCGCCACGCTGGTCGTGAACAAGATCCGTGGCACCTTCAACTCGGTGGCCGTCAAGGCTCCGGGCTTCGGTGAGCGCCGCAAGGCCATGCTGCAGGACATGGCCGTCCTGACTGGCGCCGAGGTCATCTCCGAGGAGGTCGGCCTCAAGCTTGAGACCGCCACGCTCGACCTGCTGGGTTCGGCCCGTCGGGTCATCGTCACCAAGGACGCCACCACGATCATCGAGGGATCGGGCACCACGAAGGCCGTTGCCGGCCGGGTCGCCCAGATCAAGCGAGAGATCGAGGACACTGACTCCGACTGGGACCGCGAGAAGCTCCAAGAGCGCCTTGCCAAGCTTGCTGGCGGCGTGGCCGTCGTCAAGGTCGGTGCAGCCACCGAGGTGGAACTCAAGGAGAAGAAGCACCGCATCGAGGATGCCCTGAGCGCAACTCGTGCAGCCATCGATGAGGGCATTGTCGCCGGCGGAGGGACCGCTCTGGTCCGGGCTCGCGCCGCAGTCGTCAAGCTCGTCGGCGACCTTGAGGGTGATGAGGCCACTGGTGCTCGCATCGTGGCCCACGCGCTTGAGGCCCCCTTGCGCCAGATCGCGCAGAATGCCGGTCTCGAGGGTGCCGTCATGGTCCAGGCCGTCGAGAAGGCCAAGGGTGGAAATGGTCTCAACGCCGCCACCGGCGAGATCGTCGACCTCATCAAGGCCGGTGTCATCGACCCGGCCAAGGTGACCCGCTCGGCGCTGCAAAATGCAGCCTCGATCGCCAGCCTCCTGCTCACCACCGAGGCCCTCGTGGCCGACAAGCCTGAAGAGGGTGGCGCCGCAGGCGACCCGATGGGTGGCATGGGTGGTATGGGTGGCATGGGCGGCATGATGTAGCTCTGCGCTCTCAAGCGCACTGTCTCGACGCTGGCCGGGTCACTCTTCACGGAGCGGCTCGGCCAGTGTCGCGCTCAGGCGGAGATGTCGTAGCCTCGCGTTGTCATGGTGTCGTACCCCCAGATCATTCCGAGGCCCGAGGATTGGCGGATGGGCGAACCGGGGCCGTGGGAGCAGCTCTGTGCAGAGAAACTGACCGGCATCGATCTGGCCACGATCCTTTCCGGTCTTGATCTGTGTGGACTTTCGGGGCCGCCACCGCACACGCCATCGCCTCGGGACGAAGAGGTCGAGATCCTCGACGGCGTTGGCCTCACCGGCCGCCTCCGCAGTTCTGCTGTGCTGATCGCCCTGTTCGAAGAGCAGAGTGAGGCCCGAGTGCTGTTGACCCGAAGATCGACCCGCCTCAACAGCCATCGCGGGGAGGTCTCCTTTCCGGGTGGGCGTGTCGACGTTGGAGAGTCGACCACCGAGGCTGCACTTCGCGAGGCCGTGGAAGAGGTGGCGCTCGACCTCGATCATGTTGAGGTGGTGGCTCACCTGCGTCCGATCGTGACTCTGGCATCGTCGTCACTCATTCAGCCCGTCGTCGCCGTCCTCGATGGGCGCCCGGTGGTCACCGCTTCGCCGAGCGAGGTCGAGCGGGTGTTCGACGTGAGCTTCGCCGACCTGCTCGTCCCAGGCGTGTTTCACGAGGAGCGTTGGCGGCGTCCGGAACGGCCCTCTCCGCGCTCGGGCGACGGCAGCTTCGCACTGTGGTTCTTCGAGGTGTCGGGCGAGATGATCTGGGGAGCTACTGGTCGCCTTCTGGTGGACCTCCTGTGTGCCGCCCTGCGGCTCGATCTACCCGGCCAGACCCACTGAGCGGGCGATTCAGAGCCTCGCCGCTCGGAGTAGGCTGTGCGCACGTCGGAGGGTCATCCGGCGGGGATCTTGGTTGTTGGTGACGGGCAAGCGGA
>CAIUMH010000024.1 GCA_903900235.1 uncultured Actinomycetes bacterium | reverse complement strand
TGCGCGAGGTGGTCGTTGTAGGCAGCGAGGGCGGCATCCTCCTGATCGGGACGGCGCTTGGCTGCGGTGACCGCAGCTCGGCGCTCCTCCTCAAAGGCAGCTCGATGGGCCCGCTCCTCGGGAGTGGCCGCCTTGGTGTGGAGCAGCGCCCACCAACCGAAGAGGCCACCGAAGGCAAAGACTGGCCACTCGATGGCATAGACCCACGACAGAGCATTTCCATCAAAGGCTCGGGTCGCCTGCCACCACCCAGCGAAGAGGCACCCCGCCACCCAGGCAAGCGCGGCCACATGCAGGCCGATCGATCGCAATGAGAGCCAGCGGGAGCGCACCCGTCCACCCTAGCGAGAGCAGAGCCCTGCTTCATGCACGGGTAGCGTGACCCCATGGCTGCGATGTCACCTACGGGCATGGAGCACGGGATGAGCCAGCCAGCCCCCTTCGCTTGGAGCCACATCGGGACGACCGCCTTCTCCTGGGTGGGCTTGGCCATCCTCGTGGCCGCCGGTCTGCTCTATGTGGCGGGGACTGTCCGCTGGACCACGAGCCACCCCGGAGCACCGTGGTCGGTCAAGCGGACGGTGTGCTTCTTGGCCGGCTTGGTCATCGTCCTCGTGGCGACCGAGTCGGTGGTCGGCGTCTACGACATGGTGCTGTTTAGCGACCACATGATCCAGCACCTGCTCCTCATCATGGTTGCAGCCGGGTTCCTTGCCATGGGCGCACCCCTTGAGCTGGCCCTCGGCACCCTGCCTGGACGCCTCGGTCGGGGGTTGAACGCCGCTGCGGATTCGAAGGCCGGCGAGATGCTTGGCCATCCGATCGTCGGGTTCGGCCTCTATGCCGTATTCATCCCCGTCACCCACCTCACCAGCCTGTTCAATCTCATGCTCACCCACATGTGGGTCCATCGGGCCGAGCAAGTCGGGTTTCTCTTGATCGGGTACCTGTTCTGGCGCCCGGTCGTGGCCATCGAGCCGGCCAAACATCGGCTGGCGCCAGGTCTGCGACTCGTCTATCTGGCATTGGCTGTTCCCGTCGATACCTTCACCGGCCTTGCCTTGGCCATGTCGGGCCACGAGATGTTTCCCGCGTACTCAACCATGGGCCGCAACTGGGGTGGCTCGCTGGTCGACGATCTCCACACCGGGGGCTCGCTCATGTGGATCGGGGGCGACTTGCTGATGATGGGTGCGATGATCCCCATCGCTGTGCTCTGGATGCGCGATGAGGAAGCCAAAGCTCGCGTCATCGACGCCCAGCTCGATGCCGAGGCCATCGCTGCAACATCTGATCTCATGTCATGACCGATCAGCAGAGCGCGAACTCCACCGACCACAGACACGCTCGGCGAGAGTCCCTCGTCGCAATGCTGCACCGGCTCCGCCTCACGCCGCTCAGCTTCGCAATCGCCACGGGCACCCTGATTCTCCTGGTCGTCGGTCTGGTGTGGTCGACGAACCTCATCGGCAGTCTCCGGAGCGATCACGTGCGCTGGTGGCTCTTCGCCCTCGCTGCTGCTTCCGCCGCCTTGCAGTACCTCGGCTACGCGATTGCCCTGCGTGCGGCCGCCGAACCTCATCCTCCGTTCGCCTCGACCTTCGAGCTCGAAGTCGCAGAGGCCGTCACCACCGTGGTCACCCCGGAGAGCATCGGGTCGATGGCGCTGTCGATGCGCTTTTTGACCCGGCGCGGCCTCTCGACCCCTGATGCTGCCGCTGCGGCTGGCCTGAACTCATTCGTTACCACCTTCGTGGCCGCCTTCTTCGTGCCCCTCGGAGCGATCTTCGCGACATCGAGTCTCAACATCGCCGCCCTCAAGAAGGACGTCCCAAGCTCACAATGGGTGATCATCCTCGTGATCATCCTCATGGCCGCCGGCGTGACGTTGCTCGTCAAGCTCCCCAAGCTCCGCCACGATGCTGCGGGATGGGCCAAGACGATGGGTGGCTACCTTCGCTCTGTGTTGACCCAGCCGACCCGCAGCCTCGTCATGGCGGCCGGCGAACTCGTCACCGCCACCGGCCAGGTGCTCTGCATGGCGCTCGTGCTCTGGGCCATCGGGGCCCCTGTTCATGTCGCTGCGATCCTGGTCATCGTCCAGATCGCCGGCGCCGCATCCAATGTCGTGCCGGTCCCGGGCGGCCTCGGGGCCCCCGAGGCCATCCTCGTGGCAGGTCTCTCTTCGGTTGGCGTCGGCCATGATTCGGCCATCATCGCTGCGCTGAGCTACCGGATGTTCATGTACTGGGGTCCACCCATCCCTGGGATGTTCGCCATCTGGCATCTTCGCCGGAGTGACGCAATCTGACCCTCAGAGCAGGCCGGCCTCAAGGGCCAGGCGACGCAGGTCGTCCTGGGGGCGAGCACCGAGGTGGCTGATGACCTCGGCGGCACACAATCCGCCGAGGCGGGCGCTGGCCTCTGGGTCGAGTCCATTGGTGATCCCGAAGAGGAAGCCGGCGGCGAAGAGGTCTCCCGCACCATTGGTGTCCACCACCGAGGCCACCGGGGCGGCCGGCACTGCGATACGGCCCGCCGGGGTGACGATCACGGATCCCTCTGCCCCCAGCGTGATCGCCCCGAGCACGCCGGTCTCCTCGAGCGCGTCGAGAGCTGCGTCGAGGGTCTTGGCGGCGAAGAGGGCGATGATCTCGTCATGGTTGGCGAAGACCAGGTCGAGATCGCCGTCGAACAGACTCAGGAAGTCGCTCCGATGCCGATCGACGCAAAACGAGTCCGAGAGCGTCAGCGCCACTGACCCATCGGCTGCGTGGGTAGCTTCGACGGCCTGGCGCATCGCCTCCTTGGCCGGCGGAAGATCGAAAAGATACCCTTCGAGATAGGTCACCTTGGTCCGCGAGAGCAGGCGACCGTCGACATCGCCGGGGGCGAAGGTGTTGGCGACACCGAGATGGGTGGCCATGGTGCGCTCAGCATCATCGGTCACCATCACCAGGCACCGCCCGGTCCCGGCGGCATCGGCCGGCACGATGGCCGCCTCGAAGTCCACCCCAGACGCCGTGATGTCATGGGTGAACACATCGCCCATGGCGTCATCGGCCACCTTCCCAATAAACCCCGCCTTGCCCCCAAGGGCAGCCACGCCGGCCACGGTGTTGGCCGCCGATCCGCCCGAGACCTCGATGCTCGATCCCATCGAGGCGTAGATGGCCTCCGCGTGGTCGAGTGCAATGAGCTCCATCGACCCCTTGACGAGACCAAGGCGATCGAGCGTGGCGTCATCGATCCGGCAGATCACGTCGACGAGAGGTGAGCCGATCCCGACCACGTCAAGCAGATCGTCGGTGGGCGGCCGCAGCAGGGTCACAGGAACGGGAATGGGGGCGTCGTTTGTCACCACCTCAGGCTACGCGGTCCCCCGGTAGCCTCACTGCATGGCCAACATCGTGAATCCCTACCGCCTCGGCGAGGAGGTCCTCCCCCGGACCTACCGCCTCACCCTCGAGCCCGACCTCGATCGAGCCATCTTCGCGGGTGAGGTGGAAATCGATGTCGACGTGATATCCGCGGTGGAGACCATCGTCCTGAATGCCGTCGAGCTCGAGATCCGATCCGCAAGTGTCTCGAGCGAGGGCTCGACCTACGAGTGCACCGTCGAGCTCGACGCAACCACAGAGCGGGTGACACTCACCCCGCGCCGGGCGATCTCGTCTGGGCCGGCCACCGTGACCTTGGTGTTCACCGGCATCCTCAACGATCAGCTCGTCGGGTTCTACCGCTCCACCTTCATTGATCCAGAGGGCACCACCCGCACGATCGCCACCACACAGATGGAGGCCACCGATGCGCGCCGAGCCTTCCCCTGCTTCGATGAGCCGGCTAAGAAGGCCTCCTTCGTGATCTCGCTCGTCGTCCCTGATGGGCTCGCTGCCTACTCGAACAGCCCGGTGGTGTCGGAAGAAGATGCCGGCGAAGGTCGCCGCCTGGTCCGATTCGCACCCACGATGGTGATGTCGACCTACCTCGTGGCCTTCGTCGTCGGACCCTTTGAGGCCACTGACCCGGTGGACATCGACGGCACGCCGGTTCGCATCATCTACCCCCCCGGCAAGGCCGACCTCGCCCCCTTTGCCGAAGAGGTGGCCGCGTTCTCGCTGCGCTACTTCACCGACTACTTCGGCATCGCCTATCCCGGCGACAAACTCGACCTGATCGCCATCCCGGACTTCGCCTTCGGGGCCATGGAGAACCTGGGTCTGGTCACCTTCCGAGAGACCGCTCTGCTCGTTGACCCCGCCACGGCGTCGCGCAACGAGGTCGAACGGGTGGTCGACGTGGTGGCCCACGAGATCGCCCACATGTGGTTCGGAGACCTCGTCACCATGGGCTGGTGGGAGGGAATATGGCTGAATGAGGCCTTCGCCACCTTCATGGAGATCAAGTGCACTGATGCCTTTCGTCCGAACTGGCACCGATGGGTGGGATTCGGAACTTCCCGACAGGCTGCCATGTCCGTTGACGGCCTGCACTCCACGCGGCCGATCGAGTTCGTCGTCCACTCACCCTCAGATGCCCGCGGGATGTTCGACCTGCTGACCTATGAGAAGGGTGGCAGCGTCCTGCGGATGCTCGAGCAACATCTCGGCGAGGACACCTTCCGCGACGGGATCCGTCGATACCTGACCACCCACGCCTATGGCAATACCGTGACCCAGGACCTCTGGGATGCCCTCACCTCAGTCTCTGGACAGGCCGTGGGAGAGATCATGGACACGTGGATCCTCCAGGGCGGCCACCCGCTCGTGAGTGTCGACGATGGAATCGTGACGCAGTCCCCGTTCTCCTATGGTCCCGCTGACGGCGAGAGCGCCATCGGCTCGACCTGGCAGGTCCCGCTCTCGACACGACTGCTCGCCGGTGGTGACGTCACCCGACAGATCTTGGGAACCGACCCAGTGGCTGTGGCTCCGGCCACGCTCATCAATGCTGGTGGGTGGGGCGTCTACCGCACCCGCTATGGCGCTGCCGAGCTCGCCGTGATCACCGCCCACCTCTCTGCCCTCGACCCCCTCGAGCGGGCCACACTGGTCGCCGACACCTGGGCTGCCACGTTGGCAGGACAGCAGGACGCAGCCGCGTTCCTCACTCTTGCTGACGGCCTCGGTGACCAGATCGAGCCCGCCACCTGGTCCGTGGTGGCGACCGCACTCCACACCATCGATGCCTTCATCGCCGACGACGAGCGCCCGGCGCTGGCTGCCACCACGAGGGCCCTCTTCGGCCGACTCTTCGACGTCCTCGGGTGGGAGGGATCATCGGACACCGAGGAGCAGGCTCCCACCTTGCGCGCCATGGCCATCGCCACACTCGGCACCCTCGGCCACGACGAGGAGATCCGTGCGGAGGCCGCCCTCCGCTTCGCCGCTGGTGACCCTGATGGCGACCTCGCCAGCGCCATCATCTCGGTCGTCGGGGCCATGGGCCGTCCAGAGGACTTCGCCATCGTCCTCGAGCGCCACCGGTCAGCCCTCAGCCCACAGAGCGAGATCCGCAACCTCCTTGGCCTGACGACGTTCGCCAGCACCGACCTCACCCTTGAGGCCTTCTCCCTGGCCAGGACCGACATCCGTTCCCAAGATGGTCCGTATGTCGTCTCCCGCCTCTTGGCCAACCGTACGGCGGGCTCCGAGGTGTTCATGTCGCTCATGGCGACATGGGACGAGTGTCTGAGCCGCTTCCCCAAAGACTCGCACTCGAGAATGCTCGGTGGGATCTCACAGCAGATTTCGAGTGCCTCCCACGCACAAATCGTCGCTGACTTCATCGTGGCCCACCCGCTCAACTCGGGCCAGCGGACCGTACTGCAGGACGTGGAGCGCATGTCAGTGGGCGTTGCTTTTGCCGAGCGCGAGACGCCCCGGATCGCCACCGTGCTGAGGGCATTCCAGCAGCGATGAACCTCGGGCTGGCCCTCAGCGTGTTTGGCGTCATCTTCCTCGCTGAGCTACCCGACAAGACCATGATCGCCACACTGATCATGGGCAGCCGAGGTCGGGCCGCCGCCGTCTGGGTTGGGGCCTCCCTAGCATTCATCGTCCACATGGCCTTCGCCGCCATAGCCGGCGGCCTCCTCGACCGACTGCCCCATCGAGCCCTCGAGATTGGGGTGACGGCAATGTTCTTCGCCGTCGCGGCGTACCTCCTGCTGATCCCTGAGAAGGAGGCGGTGAACGAAGGCGAAGAGGAGGCGGGAGCTGAACGGGCAGGGACGGCTTTGGCCACCATGGCATCCGCGTTCATGGTGATCCTGGTGGCTGAGACCGGCGATCTGACCCAGATCATCGCCGCCAGCTTCACCCTCAAGAGCCATCAGCCACTGACGGTGTTCTTGGCCTCCTCCGCAGCGCTGGTGTCGGTGGCAGCGATCGGTGCCTTCGGAGGCAAGGCACTGCTCAAGGTCCTTCCCCTAGCCAGGATCCGCCAGCTCGGGGGCATCGTCCTGCTGATCCTCGGCATCGTGGGGATCGTCCAGATGCTCACCTCGTGACATTGCACTCCCCACGCAGCCATGCGAAGGTCTGAGCCGATGATCACCTCTTCTTCACCTGAGCGCCTCGCGTCCCTCCTCGCCTTCGCCCGAGCAGCTCGGGGATTCATGCCCGACGATGAGGGCCTTTCCCTGCATGAAGCCGGCCTAGAGGGAGGTCGACGGTTCCCTGGCGGATCGATGCTCGAGGTCGGTGCCTGGTGCGGAAAGTCCGGCGTCTACCTCGGTGCGGCCGCCGAGGCCACCGGATCGGTCCTGTTCAGTCTCGACCATCATCACGGCTCCGAGGAGAACCAGGCGGGCTGGGAACATCACGATGCCGATCTCGTCGACCCGGCCGATGGCCGACTCAACACCTTGCCGACGTGGCAGCGGACCATCGCCGACGCCGAGCTCGAGCACAGTGTCGTCGGTCTCGTCGGCGACTCACTCACGGTGGCGGCGCACTTCGCCACACCGCTCGCCTTCCTCTTCATCGATGGCGGCCACGGTGAAGAGCCAGCCTGGGCTGACTATCGAGCCTGGACTCCGAAGGTC
The DNA here is from genome assembly GCA_903900235.1 of uncultured Actinomycetes bacterium. Classification (GTDB taxonomy): domain Bacteria; phylum Actinomycetota; class Acidimicrobiia; order Acidimicrobiales; family RAAP-2; genus CAIUMH01. Next base: position 9,481 of record CAIUMH010000024.1, on the reverse strand, counting down.
CAACCCAATGGCATCTTGGCCATCCACGATGTCTTCGAGGACCCTGCCGACGGGGGTAGGCCCCCCTACGAGCTCTACTGCGAAGCGATCCGGTCGGAATTGTTTGCTGAGCTCTGGGCCACAGGCAGTCTGCGAGTCCTCGAACGCCGCTCTTCCTGAGGCTGCTCGAATGCGGCGTCTCAGCGGGCGTTGCAGGGTCCGGTGTGCTGCTGGTCGCAGGTCGGCCCCGCAAGGTCGATGGTCCCCTCGAGGGTTTCACCTCGGAAGAGTCCTGCGGCCGGCGACGTCGAGCTCAGCGCGTCCGCTGCCAAGATGATCGCCCCGGCCGTGTAGGCCGTCGTCTCGCGGTCGGGGTAGGTCACATTGTCTGGGTAGGCGATCCCCGTCCAGTAGGAGCCATCGGGTCGACGGTGCCCCTGGGCCACCTCGAAGAGCTCGAGGGCCTCCTCGCGCATGCCGAGCGCATCCAAGGTCATCACGCACTCGGCAGTCTCGGCGGCGGTGACCCAGTCAGACGTCGACACGCAGCGAACGCCAAGGCCGTACATCACGAACTCGTCGAAGTGCTCATCGATCCGCCGGCGAGCGGCGTCGCCCTCCAGGGCTCCCGAGAGCATCGGGTAGTACCAGTCCATGGCGAACTCGTTCTTCGGGGCGAAGGCTCCCGGGTGGTACGCGATGGCATGGCCCAGTCGTCCGGCTGCCAGCTCCCATTCGGGGCGATGCTCGCCGAGACGTTCGGCGATGGCCACGGCGCAGCGGAGCGAGTGGTAGATCGACGACGATCCGGTGAGCAAGGCATAGCCCTCGGGCCGGCCGGCCGCATCGAGCGACCAGCGGATTGAGCCATCAGGCAGCTGCCAGCGGAGCACGAAGTCGATGGCCGCCTCCATCATTGGGAGGTGCTTGCGCAAGATTGCATCGTCACCGGTGATCAGGGAGTGATGCCAGAGCCCTGCTGCGACATAGGCGCAGACATTGGTGTCGAGGCGTGAGTCCTCGATCGAGTGGTCGAGGTAGTAGTTGAACCAGGCCCCATCGCCCAGCTGCACCTCGGCCAACCAGTCATATGCCAGCTCGGCCTCGGCAAAGTGACCACAGACCGAGAGGGCCATGGCTGCTTCGACGTGGTTCCAGGGATCGCAATGTCCTCCCTCGAACCACGGGATCATCCCCGAGGGTCGCTGGAGGGCCAGCAGCGACTGAGCCGTCAGCGCCACCTCCTCGGCCGTCAAGATGCCGGGAACCTCAGGCAGCGTCGCAAGCGACGGCACCGAACTCACGCACCCGCCCCCTCAAGCACCGGTGCGACGACCGGTGCCTTCTTCAGGTAGACCACAAAGCTCTTGCCCATGATCGGCGCCAGCACCTTCTCGGCCACTCGGGTGGTCCGGGGACCCTTCACGATGTCCCAGACGAGGAGCTTGTGGTACGCCTTGACGGCCGGGTGGTCGTCGTTCTTCGGGCCCACTGCGCACTTGAGCCACCAGTAGGGGCTGTGGAGGCCATGGGCATGGTGGGTCGTGTAGGGCTCGAGGCCCACCGAGCGCAGGCGGTCGAAGAGCACCGACCGGCGATAGAGGCGAACGTGGCCGCCGGGCACGTCGTAGTACTCCTCCGACAGGGCCCAGTTGACGAGTTCTGGGCCGAACCGGGGTACGGTGATGGCCATCGTGCCGCCGGGAGCGAGGACCCGAGACAGTTCAGCCATGGCTGCTTCGTCGTCGGGGATGTGCTCGAGGACCTCTGAGCAGATGACTCGGTCAAAGGTCCCATCGGCGAAGGGAAGGTGGAGTGCATCGCCCTGGATGGTGCCGATGCGGGTGGTGTCGATGTCGATCTCCCCCTGCTCGGCCATGGCCCCGAAGGTGGCTCTGACCTTCGCCACCTCCTCCGCTCCAGCATCGAGGGCCACGATGGAAGCACCCCTGCGGGCGAACTCATAGGCATGCCGGCCGAAGCCGCATCCGAGGTCGAGGACAAGATCACCCGGGGCGACCTTGAGTGTGTCGTAGTTGGCAGTGAGCATCAGTCGAACTCCATTGGACTAGGGAGGGGCTCGCCCCTCAAGACGGCGTCATAACAGGCAGCGGTGCCCTTGGCGGTGACCTGCCAGGTGAATCGGTTGATCACCCGTTCGCGACCATTGGCCCCGAGGCGTGCACGCAGCTCGGGATCGTCGAGCACCTGGCCGATTGCCGCAGCGAGCGCCTCTGGGTCATCGGGCGTCACAAGCAGGCCGGTCTCGCCGCTCACGCCCACCACCTCGGGGAGTGCGCCACCGGTGGTTGCCACCACGGCCACCCCGCAGCTCATGGCCTCGATCGCCGGTAGCGAGAAGCCCTCGTAGAGCGAGGGCACCACGGCGACCTCTGCCTCTCCATAGAGACGGGCGAGCTCCTCGTCGCTCACGCCCGACACCGTGGTCACGATGTCATCGAGGCTCAGGCGCTCCATGGTCTTGGCCACGCGGCCTCCAGGCTGAGGGCGACCGATGACGACGAGTTCGATGTCACGCTCGGTCCGCAGTTTGGCCACCGCCTCGAGCAGGGGAACGAGACCCTTCATTGGCACATCAGAAGAGGACGTCACCATGATCCGACCCTTGACCGGAGAAACCTCCGGATAGGGCTTGAATGTGTCAGGGTCGACGCCGACCGGCACCACCGTCATCCGATCGAGGGGGACGCCCATCTGGGCATTGATGTCGGTCTTCGAGTTCTGCGAGACAGTAAGGATCGCCGGGAGCGCTTGCGCCACGCGCACCTGCATGCCGAGGAACCCGAACCAGCGCTTCGTGGTGATTCGGCGGTAGGCATTGGTCGTGTGATCGAGTGCGATCGTCCGATCCACGGTGATCGGGTGGTGGAGGGTCTCGAGGATCGGCCATCCATCCTCGTAGAGACCGAGGATGCCCGATCCGAGGCACTGGTTGTCGTGGATGATGTCAAAATCTCCGCGACGGGCATTGAGAATCTCGCGGATCCGCTTCGAATAGGCCAAGGGCTCACCAAAACCGGCGGTGAGCATGATGCCGAACTCCTCGAGATCCGCCAGCGAGGTGAACTCGCTCGGACTCGGTATCCGGAAAGGATCAGGGTCCCGATAGAGGTCCATCCCTCGCACCGGGGTGAAGCCCACGCCCTCATCAACCTCAGGCCACGGCGGTCCAGAGAAGACCTCCACACTGTGGCCAAGGGCGACAAGTTCACGGCTGAGGTGCCTGGTGTAGACGCCTTGGCCTCCGCAACGCGGGTTTCCCCGATAGATCAAGAAGGCAATTCGATGGCCGCCAGCCTCGGGGGCCTTCGGAGCGATTCGGTCCGGGAACACCTCGTCCTTCGAGCGCGCCCAGGACTGCCTCGTCTCTCTGTACAGCTGTCGAGGGGTCTTGGGCACGTGAGGTCTCCTCACCAGGGACGCGCGGGGTGGACCATTCTCCCCCCGATCACCCCTGCCGCACAAACGCAACCGAATGGGCACTTCCTCGTGTCATTCGGTACGCTCGCAGCCATGGACCTGACCTACCCCGCCGAAGCAGAAGAGTTCCGTATCGAGATCCGCCAATGGCTCGAAGACAACCTCCCCGACGGGTGGTTCGACGAGGGCTTCTCGATGACCCCTGAGGAGCGCAAGATCTTCAATGAGGGCTGGACCACGACGCTCTTCGATGGTGGCTGGATCTGCGCCAGTTGGCCCAAGGAGTATGAGGGCAAGGGCCTGACCCTTCTGCAGCAGGTCGTGTTGAACGAGGAGTTCGCTCGGGCCCAGGCACCACTGCGAGCAGACTTCTTCGGCGACACTCTCGTCGGACCGACCATCTTGCAGTGGGGCACCGAAGAGCAGAAGCAGCAGTTCATCCCAGGGATTCTCAAGGGAGAGATCGCCTGGTGCCAGGGATTCTCCGAGCCCAACTCGGGCTCTGATCTGGCGTCGCTCGCCACCAAGGCTGAGCTCGATGGCGACGAGTGGGTCATCAGTGGGCAGAAGGTGTGGACCACCCAGGCGCAGTTCGCCGACTACGTGTTCCTCCTCGCTCGCACCGATCCTGATGCGCCGCCGCACGCTGGCATCAGCTACCTCCTGGTCCCGATGAAGCAGCCCGGCGTCGAGGTCCGTCCGATCCAGCAGGTCGATGGCTCAGCCGAGTTCAACGAGGTCTTCTTCGAGAATGTCAGGTGCCCCCGAGAGAATGTCGTCGGCGGGGTGAACAATGGCTGGAAGGTCGCCATGACCACGCTGGGCTTCGAGCGGGGCTCCTCGGCTACGACGGGTTTTCGCCGCTTCCTGCGCGAGTGGGACAAGCTCGTCGCCATCGCCAAGGCAAATGGCAAGGCCGCCGACCCGACTGTGCGCCAAGACCTCGTCAAGTCCTGGTCGGATATCAAGATCATGCAGATCAACGGCTACCGCTCGCTGACCGACGCCCTCAATGGCAGCCACCACACCGCCATGCTCGGAGCCTGCAACAAGATGTTCTGGTCCGAGACCCACAAGAGGACCATGAATCTCGCCATCGACATCCTCGGCATGGAGGGCCAAGTGCTCTCGGGCCAGGGTGATACCGAGAGCATCCTCCCGGGGAACCGTCGCGGACGCGACGACTACCCGGTCAATGACATCCAGGCCTCGTTCTTCTTCTCACGGTCCGAGACCATTTGGGGTGGGACTGCCGAGATCCAGCGCAACATCATCGGCGAGCGGGCACTCGGTCTGCCCAAGGAGCCCAAGGTCGCCAAGGTCTAGGACCAACCGGCGTCGCAGTATCGCCAACCAAGCAGTATCGCCAACCAACAGGAGGCAACACCATGGCACCAGACCCCAGAGGACAGATCTTTCTCAATGCCGCCGCCTATGCCGACCAGGAGGCTTGGCACGCCGTGGCCGAGGAGCTTCGACGCGATGCGCCGGTACTGCGCGTCGAAGAGGAGGGCTACACCCCATTCTGGGCCATCACCCGCCATGAGGACGTCTTTCGAGTGTCTCGCGACAATGAGACATTCCTCAACACCCGCGATTCAGTCCTCGGTCCAGATGCCCAATTCGAGTTCATCCGATCCCTGGGCATCGACCCCAAAACCCTGATCCACATGGACGGCGACGAGCACCGCGACCACCGCAACGTGGCCAACTCGTGGTTCCGCCCAAGGGCCGTCGCCGATCGCCAGGCCGGTATCGATGCCATCGCCGACTCCTTCGTTGAGAAGTTCCGCGAGCTCGGTGGCGAGTGCGACTTCGCCCAGGACATCGCTGTGCCCTACACGCTGCGAGTGATCATGAGCATCTACGGGATCCCCGAGGAAGATGAGCCACTGATGCTCAAGCTCACCCAGGGGATCTTCGGGGCCGCCGACCCTGAATACCTCGGCGACCTCTCGGACCCGATGGCGCTGCTCACCGGGACCATCGCACAGTTCGATGACTACTTCAAGGAGCTCGCCGACGATCGTCGCGCTCGGCCGACCGATGATCTCGCCACGGTCCTGGCCAATGGACAGGTCAACGGCTGCCCGATGGATCAGCATGCATCGATGTGGTACTTCACCATTGTGGCCACGGCTGGACACGACACCACCTCGTTCGCTCTCTCCGGTGGGCTCGAGGCCCTGTTGCGCCACCCGGACCAAGTGGCTGCCCTGCGATCCGACCCAACACGAATCAACACTGCCGTCGACGAGATGATCCGCTGGACTTCGCCGGTCCGGCACTTCCTTCGCTACCTCAGTGCCCCAGCGACGATCGGTGGCGTCGAGATCCCCGAGGGAGACCGCCTGCTGCTCTCGTACCCATCAGCCAACCGAGACGCCGAGGTCTTTGACAGTGCCATGGGCTTCGATGCGCTCCGGCCCAACGCCAACCGCATGATCGCCTTCGGCGGCGGAGAACATTTCTGCCTCGGCTCGACCTTCGCCCGCCGGGAGCTCCGGACGATCCTGCCCAAGCTCCTCGCATCGGTCAAGACCATCGAGATCACCGGAGCCCCTGAGTGGGCTCAGGCCAACTTCGTGGGTGGCGTCAAGCACCTTCCCGTCGCCGCCACCTTCTCCTAGCCGCCAACTTTTCCTAGCCGGCTCTTTCTCCAGCACCCAGATGTCCTCCCGCACTCCCCATCGGAGGAGAGAGTGATCCGCCATCAATCAACTCCACCGAGGGGTCGCTTCACCTCGAAGGTCACGCTGGTCCCGGTCGTCGCGCTGATCTTCTTCAGCGTCTCGGGTGGGGCCTATGGGCTTGAGCCTCTGACGAGCTCGTCAGGCCCGGGGATGGCGATGCTGCTGATCTTGGTGACTCCCCTGATCTACTCCATTCCCGTCGCGCTCTTGACCGCCGAGCTCGGGACGGCCATCCCGAGTGAGGGAGGCGGCTACCACTGGGTCCAACGGGCCTTCGGAGACTTCTGGGCCTTCCAGGAGGGGATGCTGTGGATATTCACAGCTTTCGTGGACATGGCCCTCTATCCTCTGCTGTTCGCCGACTATCTCGGCCAGCTCTGGCATGCTGCTGCGCCGAGCGCAACCGTGGTGGCCAGGCTCGGCCCGCTCACCATCGACCTCCACTGGATCTTGGCCGTCAGTTGCTTCATCATTCCGCTGACGGCCCTCAACATCGTCGGTGCCCGCTGGGTCGGTGACTCCTCGGTGCTCTTCGCTGTCATCGCTCTTGTACCCTTCGTACTCCTCGTCGCCATCGGCCTTCCCCAACTGTTCGCCCACCACATCAACCCGGTGGCCCCTCTCACCACCCCCCACACCTCGGTGATCGCTGCGTTCGGCACCGGCCTGTGGATCGTCATGTGGAACTACTGCGGCTTCGATAGCGTTGGGGCCATCGCCGAGGAGATCGAGCATCCCCAGCGAGTGATCCCCCGAGCGCTTGCCTGGTCGCTCATCGTCATCGTGGCCGCCTACATCCTGCCGATGACCGCCGCCATGGCAGCCGGAGGCTGGTCCTCATGGGATGCCGGATCCTTCACCCACATCGCCCGAGTCATCGGTGGACCCTGGCTCGAGTGGCTCATCACGGCTGGCGCCATTTTCGGGGCCGTCGGACTCTTCGGTTCCCTACTGATGAGCAATTCACGGATCCCCTTCGCCATGGCCGAGGACTCCTGGCTTCCGCCCGTGGTCGCCCGGCTCTCTCCTCGCTTCGGCACACCCACCCTGGCCATCATCGGCTGTTCAGTGATCTACGCCCTCTTCAGCTTCTCCACCTTCGCCAACTTGGTGGTCATCGACGTGTTCTTGACCAACTGCACTATCCTGCTCGAGCTCGCAGCCCTATTCGCCCTTCGACGCAAGGAACCGGATCTACCCCGGCCCTATCGCATCCCCGGTGGCTACGGCATCCTGGCTGTTCTGGCCATCCCGCTGATCGCCATCTGCATCTTCGCGGTCTGGGCGCAGTACAACGACAGCGGCATCCCCTCGATCAGCTTCTCCTTCGGAGCGGTCGGACTCTCGGTCGCGCTCTACGGCATCGCCCGGATCTGGCGCCGACGGCACCTTGGTGGCATCCCCGATGCCGAGTTGGCCCGAGTGGGTCAACGGCCGGTCTGAGCGTTCACGATCACACTGATTCCTCAGGCTCCTGCCACCGCCATTGCCCGGTCAGCAGCGCTGTGACGTCGAGTGGCCAGCAGAAGCGGTAGTGAGGCTCCCATCGTGGCCACCGCACCGACGAGCAGGCTGACCCTTGGGGTGCTCGCCGAGGCGATCGCCCCCATGAGTGGCGAGCCGATTGGTGTCGATCCAAGGAAGCCGATGGCGTAGAGCGACATCACCCGTCCTCGCATCTCCTCTCGTGAGAGCAGCTGCAAGGTGGCATTGGACGTCGAGACGAAGGCGATGGACACCGCCCCCATCGGAACCAGCAGTATGGCGGCGACAACCATGGTGGGTGCCACCGCCACGCCAACCATGAGAACGCCAAAGGCGAAGCACAGCCCGGTGAGCATGGCAAAGGTTGGCCGAGATCGGTGCGCCACAGTCAACCCGCCGATGACCGCTCCGAGGCCCATTGCTCCCATCAGGACTCCATAAGCCCCAGCTGACTGATGGAAGGAGTAACGGACCAGCAAAGGCAGGACGGTAGTGAAGTTGAAGGCGAACACCCCCACGATGGCGATGGCGAGGAGAACGTCACGAATTCGCTCTTCGCCGAAGGCATACCGGAATCCCGCCCGAAGCTGCCCCTTGGAGCGGCGCGCCATCCGGATGGGCGTCAGCTCGCTGGTGCGCATCATGGCCAGCGCGACGATCACCGCCAGGTACGAGCCGGCATTGACGTAGAAGCTCATAGCGATGCCGGTGGTGGCAATGAGGATCCCCGCGATGCTTGGACCGATCACCCGCCCCGCGTTCATCAGGACGCTGTTGAGACTCACGGCATTGGGAAGTCGGTCTCGTCCGACCATCTCTTGAACAAAGGCCTGCCGGGCCGGGTTGTCGAAGAGGTTGACGATGCCGAGGCCGAAGGCCAGCGCCAGCACTGTCGAGACATGCGGCTTCCCGACGGTGGTCAAAATGGCGAGGGTGAGGGCCAAGAGACCGCCGGCAGTCTGCGTAGCGAAAAGGATGGTCCGCTTGTTGGAGCGGTCCACCACCAGCCCTCCCCACGTGCCGGCTACCAGCATGGGGAGGAACTGGAGGGCGATCGTGATGCCCAGCATGAAGCCGCTGCCCGTCAGATCCAGGATCAGCCAGCTTTGGGCGACCGACTGCATCCACGTGCCAGAGACTGAGATCCCCTGTCCGATGAAGTAGAGACGGAAATTCCGGACGCTGAGTGCCGAGAAGGTTCGGCGGGTGGCCCGACGCAGGGCGCTCATACGCCCTCCGCCAATCGTTCGAGGAGATCCACCAGTTCGGCCAGCCGAGCTCGATCCGCCCCGTCGAGTGATCCGATCTGCTCGACGAGGTACGCCGTCTTGAGCTTGCGGATCCGGTCGAGTTCACGGCGCCCGGCCTGGGTCAACTTCACTCGACTGATGCGGCGATCGCTGGGTTCCTCAAAACGGGCCAGCAGGCCGGCCTCGACCATCGTCCCGACCAGCCTGGTGGTGGTCGGCGGCTGGATCTGCTCCGCTCGAGCGAGCTCGCCGAGAGTCGGCGATCCGAGGCGATCAGTCATGGCCAGGAGCGACGCCTGTGCAGGCGAGACGCTTCCCAAGGCCTGCTGACGCAATTTGCGGTTCAGTCGAGTGACCAAAGTCCTCAGTCGGACCGCCACATCAAGGTCGTCGGCAGTTAGGACGGGCGCAGTGGTCATGCCCCCATATTAGTTAGTTTTGCAAACTAATATGACGCGGCGTTAGGCGTCGGCTCGGGCCACCCATCCCCCAGTACCGGTGGGAGCGTGATCGAGGTCCGAGTCGTCAATGCCGCCAATCACCTCAGTGACCCAGTCAAGGCGACCTTTCAAGATGCGCTCGACCCCGCCCTGCAGAGTGCTTGAGCTCACAGCACAGCTCGAGCAGGCTCCT
>CAIUMH010000023.1 GCA_903900235.1 uncultured Actinomycetes bacterium | reverse complement strand
GGCTGGTGGGAGTCCCCCGAATACCGGGAGCTCGCCGCTCACCGCCACGCTGGGACGACGACACATGCCGTCTTTGTTGTCGAGAGCCCCCCAGGTCGGTAGTCGCCTCCAAAGCGACGAACGACTGGGTCGGGGCGATTGGCTGTCGAGGACCTGGTGTGAGCCTGGATTGTCGGCACATCACTGCCTTTCTTTTGGCGCAGCGATCAGCGATCGGTGGTCGGTGGTCGGTGGTCGGTGGAGTTGACCACCTCGGCCGTGCCTGACGTCAGGCATGGCGAACGAGGATTCGGTACGGGGAGAAGCCGATGGCGCGGCTGAACTGCCGATGGCCCGATGGCATGGTCAGCACCGAATCACCAATCAGAACCGTGGCGCCGAGCGAGATGGCAGTCTCGATCATGAGGGCGCTGACTCGATAGCGAGCGATCGAACTCAAGGATCGATCGTTTGTCGCCATCGAGAATCCCAGCATCGCCGTGGAGCCCGATATCAGCAGGATGGCGACAGCGAGAACGCCCCCGTCAGCATCAGTACAGACCAGATGGACGTCGCGTCCGGGTCGAAGGTCGTGCTGATCGGTGAGCATGGCGACCGGGTCGCCCGGCCAGCCCCGACCGACGAGGAGCTCATGGAGGTTGCGTCGCTGCTCGTGGACATCGTTCACGACTCGAGCGTCAAAGCCGAGATTTCGGCCCTGTCTGAGACTCTTGCGTATCGCTCCATCTTTGCGCCGGGCGGAGAGGTAGTCCCCGAAGGTCTCAGGGAGGACGAGGGCTGTCGTCGGCCGGGCGTTGGCGAGGACCCCCCTCAGACGACCATGCATCAGTTTGGCTATTCGGTGCGATGACAGGGAGTCAGTCAAGTCCACCGCAAGGATTGGGATGGAGCGCAGTGCGGCGAGTCGTGCTCGCCACACCCTGATGCTCCACGGTCGAAGAGCGAAGACCTTGGCCGGTAGCGAGTGATGGAGTGCAGCAGCTTGGAGTGCGTCGCCAAGCTCGTCAATCGCCGTCGTGTCACTGAGGACCGATGGATGGGGCGAACGGTGGCCTCCCGGTCGCCTGTGGCCAATCCAACGATCAGCGCACGGCATCCGCTAAACGTACACGAGGTGCATCGCGATCGGGGGGTGTCATCGCATCGTGAGAAGTTTGGTTCCGTTTGTCACGGGGGTCGTTGAACGCAGAAGGGGTTCTGCGCATTGAGGCGTGGGTGGGACTAGCCCGACGGAAGGCGGACGACCGGTGGATCAGTCGATCGCGAATGCATCTCGTCGAGTTTGAAGGAAACTCGGTGTGATTCAATGAGTCAACGAACGGTGGGGCTAGGCTGCTTTGCCTTAGAGTTGAAGCCGAGTGGACCACCGAGACACTGCACAAAGCATTGGCCGGATGGGCTGTAGTTACCGAGACGAGGCCACAGATGCTGATCAAGAACACGATCTACCAAGATGGGGTTCGCAGCGAGGACCCTGTGAACCTCGAGGACACCTTCGAGATGGTTCGAGATCACAAGGCCATGGCCTGGATTGGGCTGTATCGGCCTGATGAGGACGAAGTCCGGTCGATCGCCCATGAGTTCGAGTTGCACGAGCTCGCCATCGAGGACGCGGTGGCCGCCCACCAGCGGCCCAAGTGTGAGCGCTACGGAAGCACGCTGTTTACTGTCCTGCGACCTGCTCGCTACCTTGACGAGACCGAGGAGGTCGAGTTCGGCGAGCTCCACGTGTTCACCGGTGAGAACTTCGCCGTCACGATCCGACATGCCGAGACTCCTGACCTCGGGAAGGTCAGAGAGCGCCTCGAATCGACACCCGAGTTGCTCCGCCTCGGCCCTGAGGCTGTCCTGTACGCGATCTTGGACCAAGTCGTCGATGAATATGCCCCGGTGGTGGCGGGTCTCGAAAATGACATCGACGAAATCGAGGACGAACTCTTCGGCGGAGATCCAGAGGTCGCTCGAAGAATCTACGAGCTCTCTCGCGAGGTCATCGAGTTCCAGCGAGCCACGCATCCCCTCCTTGAGATGCTGACAGACCTCGAAGGCGGGTTCGATAAGTACGCCGTTGATCTCGAACTCCAGCGTCGCCTTCGAGACGTCCGAGACCACACGTTGAGGATCGTCGAGCGAGCCGACGGGTTTCGCTCCATCCTCCAGAACGCGCTGGCGGTTCACGCCACATTGGTGAGCCAGATGCAGAACGAAGAAATGAGGACGATGACTGAGGCGAGCTTGGCACAGAACGAGGAGGTCAAGAAGATCTCCTCGTGGGCCGCCATCCTCTTCGCCCCGACGTTGATCGGGGCCATCTATGGGATGAATTTCGACCATATGCCCGAGCTCCACTGGATGTTCGGGTATCCCATGGCGATCGGGTTGATGGTGACTATGGGGGTGGTGCTTCACCGTATCTTCCGACACAAGCACTGGTTATAGAGAAGGCGGATTCAACCGGTTAGCGCAATGACCTCGGCGAGCTTCTCCGAGGTTGTCTTTACTTGAAGTGTTTCGCGAGGTCGGCCGTTCAGGCTCCGCTGAATGCGCTCCAAGTCCTCAGTTGACTGCTTCGACTGATCTGTCCCCTTGGGCAGATCGTGGCGGAGCAGCCCGGTGGTGTTCTCGTTCGACCCTCGCTGCCAGGGTGAGTGCGGATCACAGAAGTAGACCGGAATGCCAGGGGCGACGCTGAACTCAGCGCACCGATCCATCAGGTGTCTTCGATTGCGGCCAGCTCGTTGGGGCTCATGAATTCCGTCGCCGGCCGACCTTTGCGGGTGAGCATCACACGTTGGTGTGCGGACTGGCCCCGCTCAACGATCTCGGAGATGTGGATCAATATTTCCGATAGCGAAATAGTCTCGCTCTTCGCCAATGTTTTCGTCGTCAGTGACTCAACCATCAAGACGAGGAGACCCCCTCGGATCCCTGATGGATTCTGGTGGCCACGCTGTCTCGTGAGACCCGGACTTGGTGACCTTTGGCCCTACTCACCGGAGCGGCCAACCGAAAGACTGGTGACAAGCCAAGACGCCCCAAGGAGGGGATATGTCAGCAGCACCAGCAGCCAGCACGGGTCAACATCATCGAACTGGGTCACTCATCAACTGGGGATTCATCAAGATCGAGCCAATGACGGCATCACGCGGCGCCGCAGGATTTGCACAGCGAACGCGGGATTGTCGTGGGCGGCTGGCTATCCGAACCATATCGGCAGTGCTGCTCGCCATGGCTGGGATGGTCGCCTCGGTCGGGGTCCAGGTGGCGAGCGAATCTGCGGTGGGTGCCGCCTATGTCTCGTCGTTCTCGATCAACGACCCCGGGAGCCTGTCCGGCACGAGCGGTCAGGCGATCACCCCAGTTGAGTTCATCGCGTCGAACGTTGACGCCAGCAATGGACCGGTGGCGACATCGATCAAGTGGACAGCGGGCCAGTTGCCCAGCGGTCTCTCCCTTTCTCCAGCCGGTGTTCTCTCAGGCACCCTCAGCGCATCGATTCCAGGTGGCCTTTATGACCTGCGGATCATTGCTTCTGAGAGGGTGACAAGCGGGTCTCGTGGCCTGAAGAGCGTGATTTGGTTTACCACTGACCTCGCCACCCTGATCTCGATCTCAGGACCTTCGGTATTTAGCTCGAACCAGACCACCATCGCGTCGTCAGGGTTACGCTATCCCGGTGGCGTGGCCGTCGACACCTCGGGCCAAGTCTTCGTGGCGGATACCTACAACAGCCGAATCGTCTCGATGAACGCCGATGGCTCGAACCAGACCACCATCGCGGCGACAGGGTTCAGTTACCCCATGGGCGTGGCCGTCGACACCTCGGGCCATGTCTTCGTGGCGGATTTCGGCCACAGCCGAATCGTCTCGATGAACGCCGATGGCTCGCACCAGACCACCATCGGCTCAGGGTTCAACTATCCCAGCGGCGTGGCCGTCGACACCTCGGGCCATGTCTTCGTGGCGGATTTCGGCAACAGCCGAATCGTCTCGATGAACGCCGATGGCTCGAACCAGACCACCATCGGCTCAGGGTTCAACTATCCCAGCGGCGTGGCCGTCGACACCTCGGGCCATGTCGTCGTGGCGGATACCTACAACAGCCGAATCGTCTCGATGAACGCCGATGGCTCGAACGAGACCGCCATCGGCTCAGGGTTCGATAATCCCTGGGGCGTGGCTGTCGACACCTCGGGTCAAGTCTTCGTGGGGGATACCAACAACAACCGAATCGTCTCGATGAACGCCGATGGCTCGAGCCAGACCACCATCGGCTCAGGGTTCAGCTATCCCAGCGGCGTGGCTGTCGACACCTCGGGCCATGTCGTCGTGGCGGATACCAACAACAACCGAATCGTTTCGATGAACGCTGGCTTCAGAATCCCTGACCAGTCGGTTCCGGGTGTTCAAGCCGGCCAAGCCGCCGAACCTACGCAACTTGAGAGCGAATCTGTCGACCCAAGCACCGCACCAAAGTTGACATCGGTCAAGTGGTTCGCTTCAGACCTGCCTGCAGGCCTGAAGCTCTCCTCAAAGGGAGTGCTCTCCGGAACTCCGAAGGTGCAACTACTTGGGACCTATTCGATCTACCTCACTGCCACCGAGACGGTGACGAAGGTGGTGGGCAAGGTCAAGACCGTCACTACTCGGGCGACATCACAAGTGCTTTGGGTCATCGTCTCCTGACCCTCGCTGGTTCGTCATCACGCCTGGCCTTCGCCGCGTAAGCGGCCTGTGGATGCCTGTCGCCGCTGATGAGTCTCTCTCAGCTCACTTCGGGCATCATCGAAGAGTTCGCCAAAGATCAGTTGGCAGAACACTCGGACATCTCGTGACCGAGCTTTCGAAGGTGCCAGCCGTCCCGCTGCCACCCTTTGATCCCTGACCAACCTGGCGCTGCCACAGCCAACAAATTCTCCCGCCACCTGGCTCACATCAAGCAAACGGCCCACTCGTGCGCTACGGTCCCAACGTCGTTCTGCCTTGCCGTCGAGATAGGGAGTCTCCATGTCCCCCCCGCACCAGATCCACGCGAACACTCCGACTGGCCCCGGCAGCCGCAACCATTGGTGCCCTCCTCGCCCTTCCTTTGTCTTCCGCTGCCTCTGCAGCGAGCCCCACGGTCTCGGTGGGGAGCTACCCCTACGGAGTTGCCGTCAACCCCTCGACTAACACCGTCTACGTGGCCAACTACGGCAGCAATTCGGTGTCGGTAATCGACGGCTCGACCAACACCGTGACCTCCACGGTCTCGGTGGGCAACGGCCCCTCCGGAGTGGCCGCCAATCCCTCGACCAACACCGTCTACGTCGCCAATGGTGGTGACGACTCGGTGTCGGTGATCAACGGCTCGACCAACGCTGTGACCACCACGATCCAAGTGGGGAGCGGCCCCCGAGGAGTGGCCGTCAACCCTTCGACCAACACCGTCTACGTCGCCAACTTTTACGCCAACTCGGTGTCAGTGATCGATGGCTCGACCAACACCGTCACCTCCACGGTCTCAGTGGGGAACACCCCCTGGGCTGTTGCTGTCAATCCGTTGACCAACACCATCTATGCCGCCAACGCTGGCGGCAACTCGGTGTCGGTGATCGACGGCCGGATCCTTCCCTCTGCCCCAAGAGTCAACTCATCCTTGGCCTCCAACGGCAGGCTGCATCTGTCCTGGAGCCCGCCGAGCCTCGGAGGGTCGATCAGCTACTACTGCGTGAGCGCCGCTCCCACATCTGGCTCGGCCGAGGTTGTCTGTGTTCCCGGCTACCGGCTCAGCGCCACCCTGAAGGGCCTGACCAACAGCACCACCTACTCGGTCAGCGTGACTGCTGTGAGTAGTTTCGGAACCGGATCTCCGTCGAGCCCACTCAGCCTGACGCCGAGTGCAGTGCTGCCGGGAATCCCGACCATCAGCTCGTCTTCGGTCGGCAATGGCTCAGCGCAGCTGACCTGGATCACACCAGCCGCTGGTGATGCTCCCATTTCGAATTACGAGGTCGTCACCACCAACGGCTCGACATCTGTGACCACGCTCTATGACGCCTCCACGAACTCAGCCACCCTGGGTGGCCTGACCAACGGCACCACCTACTCGGCCAGCGTGACCGCCGTGAGCAGCCTTGGGGCGGGATCTTCGTCGAACCCAGTGAGTCTGACGCCTCGGACCGTTCCCACCAAACCGAGGAGTCCGAAGGCCAGGGCAGGCACCAAGAAGGTGACCCTCAAATGGAGCGTGCCGCAATCGGACGGCGGTAGCGCCATCACCGGCTATCAGATCTACCAGGGCACGAGCGCCAGGCATGAGGCGGCAATTCCGGTGACCAATGGTCTGGTCACTTCCCTCAAATACCGCGTGAGCTCACTCAAGACGGGGAAGAAGTACTACTTCGTTATCAAGGCCGTGAACGTGGCGGGATCGAGTCCCGCCTCGGTCGAGGTCTCGGCGACTGCGAAGTAGAGGAGCGAGCGAAGCGGCGTCTGGTAATCCAAAGCCAGAATCGATCGTTCTGACCCTTCAGCACGAAGCCTCTTGCAGCCCCCCGTGTTAGTGCTCCCTGTCTATTCAGGTATGGAACCCCTCATTCCTAGGGGGGTTTTCATCCTTCGTGGAGGTGGTGGGAAGACCACCATGTCGCCTGACATGGGGAAATGCCTGCAGATCTGCTGCTCTACGCCTTTATTCTGCGCATAGGGATCCCGCCACGACCATTGTCGGTCGCGGGCCGCCCCGATTGTCAGAGGTGGGCTCAGGAAAGGATGAGCAGAGCCCAGAGGGCGTGCCGATGGCGCCGCGATGCTCGCTTCAGGTCCTTCTCGATGAGCGCCACCTCTGCGACTGCGGCCACTGCAAGGCGAGCCGTCTCCTTTGGGCTTGCCCAACCTGCTGCCCTGAGATCGGGCACCATCAGGGATGCGAAGTGTCCGTTCATCGTTACGACACGATCCCTGAGGTCGCCGTCAGCCCTTGCCTCGAAGAGGAAGGCCTTCGCATCTGCTCGGGACAAGCAGAAGTCGAGGTACCCAGCGATACCGGCAGCGATGCGATCGGCACCAGGCACCATTGCGCCAATGGCTGCGTCAATGGCCGTCGAGGCCTTTTCATGGAAGCGAATGTGGAGCTCCACGACGAAGTCCCTCCGGGTTGGGAAGTGGTGGAAGAAGGCCCCCTTGCTCATTGCGGCCTCCGCGACCACGGCGTTGGCTGAGAGCCCGGACCAACCAGGAGACTCCGCTGCGGCGAGCACTCGCGTGCCCGCGTCGAGGAGGGCGGTCCGACCTGGTTCGGCTGGCCTGGCCATCAGGACGCCTCGTCGGTTCCTGGAATCACCCACCGCTCGTTGGTCGCAGGGATGCCTGTCAGGAACTGCTCGACGTCGCTGAGCCACCGGGAGGGGAGCTCACCATAGGGCTCATGGCCAGTCGGGTAGCGGTGCAGCGTGACGCCCAGCGACTTGGCTGCAGCGCGCCCGTCGATGAAGACTGGGAGCACCGGATCGAAGCGTCCCCAGGTGAGCAGGGTGGGAACCTTCGGCGGCGGCTGATGGCGCAGGTCGTGCTCGGGCTCGGCGAAGGAGCGCCAGACTGCAGCGAAGATGTCTCTGCGAGCTGGCTGCTTGGCAATCGTCCCTGCAGTCGCAAGGGCACGGCAGGTGGTCTCGTTGCGTCGGCGCAGGTAGATGCGTGCCAGCGGCTTGGCCATTCGCTTCGCCACCGCTGGCCGTCCGAGACTCCGGCACACCCATCTCGTCAGTGGGTTCTGGGCGGTGAAGCCCCCTGGGGCGACGAGGACAAGGCCGGTAACGAGGTCTGGACGCTCCTTGGCGGCGCCGAGGGCTGCGAAACCTCCAACGCTGTTCCCTACGAGCACGAATGGCCCCCAGCCGTGCTCGTAGGCCAGCACGTCGAGCAGCCCGACAAGACCATCGCGATAGGACATCGCGCCTCTGAAAGTCTCGAGTTCCGGCATAGGACTCGACCCATAGCCAGGCCAGTCGACGGCCACAACGCGGCGCCCTGCGGCGAGCTGTTCCACCACGCCGTCGTAGTCACAAGAGGATCCAGGGTTGGCATGCAGAAGCACGACCGTGGGTCCAGTGCCTCTCACCTTGATGGCGAACGTGCCGAGGCGCGTGACAATCTGGCTCGAGGATGCAAGCGGCATCTCGTCAACATAACCGACCAGTTGGTCGGTTACCAGGGTCGCCCTGTCGACCCTGGAGCGGCAAGTAGGGCGCACTTCTTCGTGGGGTCTTGGCAAAAATGGGTGAACCCCTGGCGCTGCAGAGGTTTGAGTGACCCCACCGCATCACGTTCACACCGATTCGACCGAGTTTGCACACACCTGAGCGCCCTTACCGGTTACCTGGACCGCACAGTGCCAACGAGGAGCATCAAGGCATACTCCTTGCATTTCTACATAGATCTAGTACGGTGCTGAATATGAGTGTTATCCGTATGCCGATCACCACTGCCTCCAACAAGGGAGTCTCCGCCCTTGCAGCTGCCGCCGAGTCCGAGAGAGTCATCTTGACCAATCACGGCCGCCCAGTCGCAGTCGTGGACTCGGCCGAGCGCATCGATGAGACAGTCCGCCAGGTTCGTGAGGCTACGTCCGCAGTGCTCGACTGGGCAGCGTCGCGGGTGTCGGAGCGAGGGGAGACCATGAGCTTTGAGGAGTTGTGCGCTCGTGCTGGCGTCGATGCCGCTGTCGTCGTGGCTCGATTCCACGCGCAGGCATCAGCTGGGGCGTGAGATCGGGCGAGCGCTTCCCTGACGATCAGGCGCAGATCGTCTTCAATGATGTCTTCTTGGAGTATCTCGAGACCCTGACCCCACCACAGCGTGAGCAGGTGCTGGTTGACGTCATCTCGCTGTGTGCCAACCCGGTCGGGAGTCACCCACTCTCTAACCGGAACAACAAGGACCAGCTTGCTGGCTGGAACACGATCGATGTACTCCATCGCGAGCACCGGGTCATTTTCGGGACCCGCATCGAAGACGGGGTTGGGGTGGTTGAAGTGCTCTGTGGCGGGCCGCGCCGCGCCGATGCTGTCTATGACATGGCCAACCTGTTGATCGCCACCGGCCGCCTGAGTGATGAGGAGGTCACAGAGATCTGGCAAGTCCTCGCGCTGCTCGACGTCGTGGCCGAACACGTCGGCCTCGATGGCTGGGACTTTCGCCCCCCGCAAGCGCCTCCGGGAATGGTGAAGGCGGCGGTCGCTGCTGGCCTCCTCGGCGCGGAGATTGCGAGCGCCCTGTCACTTGATGAGCTCGAAGCCGCCATGGAGGGTGGCTGGGCAGCCGATGGCCCAGATCCCGCAGCCGCACTCGCCGCAGCGCTGCGTCGATCTCGCTCTGGGGTCGATGTCGTCGACGCCACGAGGGTTCTCTCCGGCCGCAACCGGGACCGATGCGACGTCTTATTGCCACGATCCCAGGTGCCCTGCATCCGCCGCAAGGGTCACCCTGGCCCCCATCGCTCTCGCCCGTAACACGACGCGGCGCCGAATCTGCGCCTGTTTGCACCGTCTCGCCTGGCCTCCGGCAGGACCGATACCGCCGGCGAAGGGTGCCGGAGTTGGCGGAGAAGTCGTCAGAGAGAGGCCCACGAGTACGGCCTTTGAGGTGAAGACCGCTGCGCTCGGCCCACGGATCATCACTTCGGTCGGTCGGCTGTCATAATTCGTAACGGAACCCTGCTTATTTTGCTAGGACCCCTTCGTGGAGGTGGCGGGAATCGAACCCGCGTCCGCCAGAGCCGCAATGGGACTTCTCCGAGCGCAGCCGATCGAAAATTGTCGAGGTTGGGGGTCGATCGGCGACCGTCCCTTCCCGTAGTCAACTGAGATGTCCCCCGTTCGCGGCTGACGCGCTCATGGGGTAAGTCCTGCAAGATGTCGCCCGATTTCCGATCCGCAGGACTGGGACCGGTCGGACGTCGCTACCTAGGCAGCGAGGCTGAGCTTGGGCTCGGCGTTTGTTTTTGTTTCCGGCTCTTTAACGTGGTTCCGGAGACCACGGCTCGCTTCTCCCACCTAGACGTCCAACGTCGAAACCGATCACCCCCGTGGTGCATTACCGGCTCGAATCTCAAGCCGATATGTTCATCGTACCTGCAAGGTGTCGCACCATGCCGTTCGCCCCATCGTGGCGTCCCTATGGTGGGTCCGTGCTCATCGCCTACCTCGCGGCGCTCGTCTCTGCAGTCTGTTACGGCCTCGGGTCGGTGCTGCAGAGCATTGCCGCCAAGCGGGTGAAGGAGGGCGAAGGGGGTATCTCCGCCAGGGACCTTGGCCAGATTGCCAAGCAGATCCCGTATCTCGCAGGAGTGATCCTTGACGGTCTCGGCTGGCTGTTCAGTCTCGTGGCCCTCTTCAAACTCCCATTGTTCGTCGTCCAAGCCGTGGTTGCGGCCTCGGTGGGCTTCGTGGTGTTGTTCTCCGGAATCTTTGAGAAGGTGCTTCCGACTCGTCGGCAGGTGGTTTTCCTTATGGTCCTCGCCGCAGGGCTGATCGGTCTCGCCGCCTCCGGAGCTCCAGAGTCCGCCAGGTCGGCACCAGATTGGTTTGGACCCTCGATGTGGGCCGCCCTGATCGTCGTGACGGTGGTTGGCTTCGTCGTCGCCAAGCGAGCCTCGGGTGGTGCAGCAGCTTCGGTGCTTGGTGCGATCGCCGGGTTGTGCTTCGGCGGCACTGCACTCTGTGCCCGCTCGCTCTCTTCGGGGATCGGGATACATCTGGTGGCAGATCCGGCAGCATGGGCCATGGTGCTGTTCGGAGTAGTGGGCATGGTGCTGTTCGCCACCGCACTCCAGCGAGGCTCGGTCACAGTCACCACCGCATGGCTCTTCACCGCAGAGACCATCGCTCCGGCGATCGTCGGTATGGTGGCGCTCGGTGATCACGCGAAGCCAGGGATGGGGGTAATCGCCGTCGTGGCCTTCGTCACCACTGTCGCTGCAGCGGTGGGGCTCACGCTCGTGTCGCCGGCGACGGAGTAGTCGATCAGCCCCAGCGACTCTGGTCCCGGACGGCCCGAGCAACTTCGCGTTTGGCGTCGCGTTCCTTGATCGCCTGGCGCTTGTCATGGAGCTTGCGCCCTCGCGCCACGCCGATCTCGATCTTGGCCTTACCGTCGCGAAAGTAGATGCTGAGGGGGATCAGGGTGAGGGGCTGGCCGGATTGGGTCTGCTCGGCGAGGTCAGCGATCTCATGACGATGGACGAGCAATTTGCGCTTGCGATCTGGGTCGTGGCCCCCGAAGCCGGTGCCAAACCGCCATGGGGGGATGTTGAGGCCGAACAGCCACAGCTCATGGCCATCGACCCGGGCATAGGCATCAGTGATCTGGGCCTTACCTTCGCGCAGGCTCTTGACCTCGGAGCCCTTGAGGACCACACCACATTCGAGGGTCTCAAGGATGTCGTAGTCGTGGCGCGCCTTGCGGTTCGTCGCGACGCGACGATCTCCGCCCGCGTCCTTCTTGGCGTCTCGCTTCGCCTTGGTGCGTTTGGCCTGTGCCACATCGACAAGGGTACCCGGGGCATCCTCGGCAAGTTCCCTTCGATGGCGACGCTCTGACACGATGGGGGC
>CAIUMH010000022.1 GCA_903900235.1 uncultured Actinomycetes bacterium | reverse complement strand
CGCTGCCGCAGGTGATGAATCGCAGCATGGACTTGCGTTCGTGCTGCTCGAGGTAGGCCTCGATGTCTTCGGCGAGTAGGTCGTTCATCGCGTGGGCCATTAGAAGTAGCCCTCCTGCTTCTTCTTCTCCATCGAGCCACTCGAGTCGTGGTCGATGACCCGTCCCTGGCGCTCCGAGCTCGCCGTGAGGAGCATCTCCTGGATGATCTCCTCGAGCGTCGACGCCGTGCTCTCGACGGCACCGGTCAGCGGGTAGCAGCCAAGGGTCCGGAACCGGACGCTGCGCAGCTCCGGCTCCTCGCCGTCCTCGAGCGGCATGCGGTCGTCGTCCACCATGATCAGGGTCCCGTCTCGCTCGACCACGGGTCGCTGGTCGGCGAAGTACAGGGGGACGATCGGGATCTCCTCGAGGTGGATGTACTGCCAGACGTCGAGCTCGGTCCAGTTCGAGAGCGGAAAGACCCGGACGCTCTCACCGGGCTGGACCCTGGCGTTGTAGAGGTGCCAGAGCTCCGGCCGCTGCTGCTTGGGGTCCCATCGATGCTGGGCCGATCGGATGGAGAACACCCGCTCCTTGGCCCGGGACTTCTCCTCGTCCCGGCGGGCTCCGCCGAAGGCCAGGTCGAACCCGTAGTGGTCGAGCGCCTGCTTGAGGCCCTCGGTCTTCCACAGGTCGGTGTGCATGGCCGAGCCGTGGTCGAAGGGGTTGATGCCGCGCTCGATGCAGTCAGGGTTCTTGTAGATCAGCAGCTCGAGCTGGTGCCGCTCGATGAAGGCGTCGCGGAACTCGTACATCGCCTGGAACTTCCATGTGGTGTCGACGTGCAGCAGCGGGAAGGGCGGGCGCGAGGGGTAGAAGGCCTTCTGGGCGAGGTGCAGCATGACCGAGCTGTCCTTGCCCACGGAGTAGAGCATGACGGGGTGCTCGCTCTCGGCCGCCGCCTCGCGGAAGATCTGGATGCTGTCCGCCTCGAGCTGCTGGAGATGGGTCAATCGGGTCATGGTCCGCCTACCACTGGCTGGGGTCGATGGTCACAAGAACCTTGCCACAGTCCTTGGAGCCTCCGAGCACGTCGAGCGCAGCGTCAAACGCATCGAGATCGAAGCGGTGGGTGATCAGCGATGAAAGATCGCTCCGTTCGAGGAGGTCCAGTGCATCGGCGAACCGCGGTGGATACTCGAAGGACCCCCTCACCGTGAGCTCCTTCATCAACATCATCAGGAAGCTGGTCTTGATCGGGGCGTAGTGGAGGGCAACCACCGAGAGGCGGGCGCCGAAGGCCCCGTGGTTGAGCACGTCGGTGATGACCTGGTCGACGCCCGACGCCTCGATGAACGCGGCGGTCGCCGGCGTCGGCCCGAACATGAACGGCGAGGTCCCGTGGAGCGACGCGAGCTCGTCCCAGACATCGGTCGAGGTTGGGTCGAGAGCCGCCTGGGCTCCGAGGTTCAGGGCGAGCTCTCTGCGCACCGCGCTCGGTTCGATGGCCACCACCCGTTCGTTGCCTCGGTCGACCAGCGTGGCGATGGCGGCAAGCCCGATTGGTCCGCAGCCGAACACCGCAACGCCGTCGCCGTGCTGCACGTCGGCCTGGTCGACCGCATGCATGCCCACCGCCAGCGGCTCGGTGAAGGCGGCGACATCCAGGGGAATCTCGTCGGGAACGCCGTGGAGGCGCCGGTCCGCATGGGTGATGTGCATCAGCGGGGTGAGTGCCCCCTCCGGGGCACCGCTTCCGATCCTCGGAAGGTCCCCGGATCCCGGCTGGGCGACGACCCGGTCGCCGGGCCGGAAGCCCACGACCTCGGTGCCGACCCACTCGACGGTGCCCGACATCTCATGGCCGAGGCAGAGCGGCTCTGGTCCTGGGCCCGCGATCCCACCCTGACGGATGTAGGTCAGGTCGGTCCCGCAGATGCCACAGGCGGCCACCCTGACGAGGGCATCAGCCGGACCGGGCTGGGGGTCGGCGATGTCGTCGACCCGGACGTCGCCCGGCCCATGGACGCGAACTTGGCGCACTGGTTCTCCTTTGTCAGCTTGCGAGGTAGCCGCCGTCGACGGCGAGCGTGTGACCGGTGATGTAGCTGGCGATCCCGCTCGACAGGAACAGGGCTGCTCCGACGATCTCGTCGGGGCGCCCGAGCCTCCGCATAGGGATGTGTGCCAGCTCGCCGTCGAGCAGCTCGGGGAACGCCGCCATGGGTGCGGTCATGGGGGTGTCGATCACCCCTGGGGCGATGGCGTTGATCCGGACGCCACGACTCGCCCATCGGTTGGCGAGGCTCGAGGTCAGCGCCACGACGCCGGCCTTGGCCGCGCCGTAGCCAGGCACGATGGGCGTCGCCCGGTAGGCCGTCATCGACGCCATGTTCACCACGCTGGCGCCACCCTCGAGGTTGCTGGCGAAGAGCAGCCTTCGACAACCGACGGTGAGCCTCATCGGCCCGATCAGGTTCAGCCCGACGCTGGCGGCGAATCCATCGGGCGCCCACTCGTCGAGCCCGCCGGGCAGGTTGACCCCAGCGTTGTTGATGAGGACGTCCAGGGCGTCGAGCGAATCGACCAGGGCGTCGATCGAGCTTGGATCACCGAGGTCGAGCTGGCGGTACCCGAACGCATCGAGGTCAGCCTCGTACTCGCTGGCGTCGGACCGGGTGCCCGTGATGATGACCTCGGCACCGGAGCTCGCAAAGCCGCCGGCGATGGCGTGTCCGATCCCGCTGGTCCCTCCGGTGACGAGGACCCTGGCGCCGTCGAAGCTGAACGCGGCGGCGTTCACGTGGCCCGGCCCAGCTTGTCGATGGAGCGCTGGAGCCAGGCTCGCTCCCAGAAGTTCGAAGCGCCTTCGAAGAGCTCCTTGTGGGCGTCGAGTGCCACCGCTCGGGCATCAGCGTGGGTGGCCTCGACGTTGAGCACGAGGTCGGTCAGCTGCAGGGCCTCCACCGGCCGCCCCGCCTCGAGGTGACCGCGGGCGGCACCCACAAGCGCGTCGGGCCCTGCAGCAGCAACGAGATCGGGGGCGGTGGCCCAAGGGTGCACCGGATAGAGCTCGGTGGTGGAGCGGTGGTGGAACCAGCCGCCGTAGTTCTCCCAGATGGCCCGAACGTTCCAGGCCGTCTTGCCGTAGCCCTGACCCACGTCGAGGTGGCTCGGCATGCGGACGTCGCGCATGAGGGAGAAGACGTCGGAGCCGGCGTTCATGCCAGCGACGGTCTGGTCGTGGACCGACTGCATGACCTCTTGCATCGCGGCCACCTCCTCGGCGATCCGAGTGGCGCCAACGATCGGGGCGAAGTGGCCGGTCAGGAGACGCTCTGGTTGAAGATCCAGGACGACGTCGAGGGATCGGATGTAGGTGAGCGCGTCTCGGTAGCGGTCACCCCGGATGGTGACGAGGTTCGGAACGTGGCCGAAGAGCGGTCCGAAGAGGTTGCCGCTGAAGAGCGTCCTGGTCTCGGGGAGCCACACCACCAACGAGTCGAAGGTCTCGCCGCCTGGCGTGGCGATGAGGACGAGCTCCCGACCTCCGATGGTCAGCTCGAGCCGCTCGGCGACGGTGATCGTCGCATCGGGGGTGGCCAGCGGCACATCACCCACGCCGAGGCTCCGGGCGTAGTCCATGGCGGCCACGATGGCGCTGATCCAGGCGAATGCCGAGTTTCGGGACCGGAACCCCTCGAGAAGAGCATTGTCCTGGCGCCAGACGTCGTAGTTGGCCTGGGCGATGACGTCGCTGTCGGGGTCCCGGATCACGTCGATCCCGCCGACGTGGTCATAGTGCCCCTGCGTCAGGATCACCGCACGGGTGGCAGAAGCGTCGATGGCGTCGAAGGCCTGACGGTGAAGCGGGCCCTCGAAGCCCATGCCCGTGTTGATGATCACCCGACCCTCGTCGGTCTGGATCATGTAGGTGTTCGTCAATCCTTCATGGAGCCAGATACCGTCCCCCAGGTCGAGCGCGGGTGCGTCAGTGGCAGCAGCGATGGCGTCGGCCCCTGGCCGCTCGCGATGGATTCCGGGCATCAGTGCACCTCCGGGGTGATCTGGGGGAACGCGTCGAAGTAGAAGGCGTATCGCTCGTAGAGTGCGGCAGGGTCGAGGTGGAAGTCGCCACGCAGGTCGTAGACGATGCGGCCGTCCCGACCGCGCGGGTTCCCGTCGACATAGGCCTGGAGCTGCGATCGGGTCTCGTCGCCGACCTCGAGACCGGCCCGCTCGAGGATGTGCGAGGCCATGGCGAGATCATCGGCCATGAACTCGCCGAACTCGACGTCGATGCGGTTCTGCGATGGGATGAGCTCCGCGTCGCGCACGGCGGACCGCAGGAGTCGCTCGATCCGGTCGACCCAGTAGGAGGCGAGGCCGTCGGCGTCCACCTCCACCCGACGGCTGCGGTCACCATAGGCCAGCATGGTGATCGCCGACTGCAGGACCGCCACCGGGTCACGCAGGGTGAAGGCGATGGTGGCGTCCGGGAAGGTGGCCAGGAGGGGGGCGAGCTGCTCGAGGTGCTGCGGGCACTTGAGCACCCATCGGCGCGGTCCGCGCAGGAAGCTCAGCACCTGGAGCTGGCGCTTCAGGAACCCGTAGTGCGCGTGCTGGTCGAGCGTGAAGTAGGTGTCCCGCCAGGTCGGCACCCTCGCCAGCCACTCGAGCACATAGGAGCAGAGGTCGAGGTCCATCAGCTCGCACTCCTCCTCGATCGAGGAGGGTGGGCGGTCGTGCATCAGGGCGGTCATCGGCGACATCTGCCGGCTGGACTCGTAGTCGGCGAGCATCCGCAGGTAGCGCGGGTCCATCCCGTCGCGACCCGGACCGTCCCCGAGCACCGGGGTGGGCTCGGCGATCTCCCACCAGGGGAGCGACCGGAGGCGGGTGTCGCTGGCCAGGATATTGACGAGGTGCGTCGTCCCGGACCGCGGCAGCCCGACGACGATGATCGGGGGCTCGAGTGGGACCTCGACGGCCTCGGGGTAGCGACGGACGAAGTCCTCGAAGCGCTGGCGGGCGGCGAGGAGGCCCACGAGTCGCCGGCGGATCAGGTACCTGCCGAGCCCGGACAGCCCCTCGTCCGCATCGACGGCGGCGACCTGGGCGCCCAGCCGCTCCATCAGCGAGGGGTCGCCGACGTCCTCGAGGCCGGTACGCCGGGTGGCTGCGGCCAGCAGTGCGGTCGGCGTCAGGTCGACCTGCATCGACAGGGCCATGTCGTAGATCTGCTGCTCGGCGGCGTCGCGCTGCGGCTCGCGCAGGTCTGGGATCCGGATCTCGGTCATCGCTCCTGGACCCTCACGCCGTCGAGGATCATGCCGGCGATCCGCTCCACCCAGGCGTCGTTGACCGCCGCCTCGCCATAGAGGGCGGTGGCCAGCATCGCCGGGCCGGCGTGCATGATGATCAGTGACGTGGTGTCGAGGTCCTCTCGGATCTCACCCTTCGCGATCGCCTCGCCGAAGCGCTGGTCCATCCGCCGCCACACGTGCGCCAGCTGGTCGGTGGGGGCGCCGACCGTCCCGGGCGGCTCGGCGAGGAGGCCGGCGAGCGCGGCCCGTCCCACGGCGCTCCCCAGCTTCTCAAGGCTCCAACGCACCATGGTCCGCATGTCGGCGTCGAGATCGCCGGTGTTCGCCACGACGTCATCGCCCTGCGTCCGGAACACCGCCTCGAGGACGAGGTCGCGCTTCGACGCCCAGCGGCGGTAGATGGCCGGCTTGGTCGTGCCGGCGCGGGTCGCCACCGCTGCGAAGGAGAGGCCGACGTACCCTCGCTCCTCGAGCAGGGAGAGGGTCGCCTCCATGATCGCCTCGTCGAGGCGAGGATCACGGGGGCGTCCGGCACGAGGTGCGTCAGCCTGGTCGAGGAGGTCAGTAACCATTACGTTGCGTAACGTAATACAACGAGACCCGACTGGCAAGTGATCGCGGCCACGGTCAGTCCGGCGTGACCGTGATCGGGAGCGTGGCGTGGCGACGGATGAAGATGCTCGGGCGCCGAGTCGGGAGCCGACCGGGGGTCAGCGCCACCGAGGTCGTCCGCGCCAGGAGCTGCTCGAGGGCGATGCGGGCCTCGAGGCGTGCGACCGGAGCGCCGATGCAGAAGTGCAGACCCTTGCCGAACGCGAAGTGCGGAGCAGGCCCCCGATCCACGGCGTCAGCGGGCTCGTCATCGACACCGTCAGGGGCCGGACGGTTGGCGGCGGCCCACATCAGGAGCACCCTCGAGTTGGCCGGGATGGGCACCCCGCCGAGCGTGGTGTCCCGAGGGGTCGCCCGGTAGTGGAACTGGAAGGGCCCATCAGCCCGCAGGATGTCCTCGATCGCACCTGGGATGCGGGCCGGATCCCGACGCAGCCGCTCTTGGAGCTCGGGGTCCCGAGCCAGGGTCTCGATCGCGGTGGCCAGCAGACTGGCCGTGGTCTCGGAACCAGCGGACACGAGGACGAGGAGCATGTCCCTGGCCTCTCCGCGATCCACCGTCCCTGCACCGATGCCCTCGGCGAACACCCCAAGGAGGCCTGATCGCTCCGTCGGCGGCGCGGCGACGGCCTCGTCGACCCGGGCCTCGATGTACGCCAACAGGTCCATGGCAGCCTCGACGGGCGGTCCCATCTCCGCCTTCTTGGTGACGCCGTCGAGCAGGGCACCGAGCACGGAGACGGTCGAGACCAGCCATGGAGCGTCCTGCGGAGGGAGCCCGATCAGCTCGCAGACCGTCCGAGCCGGCACCAGGTCGCCGAACGTCGCCACGAAGTCGACCTCGCCCGCCTCGATGACGGCATCGAGGTGCTCGGTGACGATGCGGGTGATCGCCGGCTCGAGGCCGGCAACGGTCGCCGGGCTCAGGTGGGACTGCAGCAGCTTGCGGTGTCGGGCGTGGAGGGGCTGGTCGGCCGTCGAGAGCACGTGGACCGGGTCGCCGAAGCGCGCCATGGCAAACGTCGCAGGGCATCCCGTCCCGTCATCGTGGAGGATGCTCACGAGGTTGGAGGAGAAGTCGGCGGGCCGACGGACCGCCTCGCGGATGAGCACCGGGTCCGAGACGAGGAAGGTGTCCTGGCCGGGGATCTGCCACACCGGGGCCTTGGAACGCAGCACGTCGTGAAACATGCGGGGGTCGTCGAGGACGTCGTCTCGGAGCAGGATCCTCGGGTCGCCCAGATCAGGTTCCATCACGTCTCCCTCGCCAGCTCGTGATTGCGTTCCGTTCAGCATCGTATCGTAATATGATGTGGCCATGCGCTTCTCGCGGGCCACCCACATCATCCGATCTGTCACCCCATGACTGCACCGCTCCCTTCGCTGCGGCTCGACCTGAACGTCGGGACCACCTGGTCTCTCCCCTCGTGGAGCACCGGTCCGCACGGAGACGAGCAGGAGATGCTCGAGGCGGCCCGAGACGCTGGATACCAGGGAGTCCAGGGAGCAAACCCCCGGCGGTGCCGGGAGCTCGGGCTGACCGCCACGACCTTCGGCATCCACACCACGCCGGGTGGACTCCTCGAGCAGGCCCGACGGTGGGTCGACCTCGGCTTCGCCTGCTGCACGCTGATGGTCGGTACTGGGCTCGACGACGACGACCTCGCCGCGCGGCTCGTCGAGGAGGTCCTCGAGGCGAGTGCCACCGCCGGGATCCCTCTCTATGTCGAGACGCATCGCGCCACCCTCACCCAGGACGTCTGGAGGACGCTCGGCCTGGTGGACCAGTTCCCGGAGCTCCGCTTCAACGGGGACTTCTCCCACTGGTACACAGGCCTCGATCTCTCCTTCACCGACTTCGAGCAGAAGCTCGACGTGCTCGCTCCGGTCCTCGATCGGGTGCGGTACCTGCACGGCCGCATCGGAACGCCAGGCTGCATCCAAGTCGACGTAGGAGATGGCCGTCATGTTGACGAGCCGCCGATCACGCACTTTCGGGCCCTCTGGACTCGGGCCATGGTCGGCTTCATCGACCACGCTCGTGACGACCTCGTGCCAGCCCCGAGGCTCGAGCTCGGGTTCGCACCTGAGCTGCTGCCGCCTGAGGTTGGCTACGCCCGCCTCATCCCCGGGCCTGATGGCGGACTCCTCGAAGAAGGCGACCGGTGGAGCCAGGCACTGGTCCTCACCGAGATGGCAGCAGGATGCTTCGCAGCGGCGGTCGTTGAGCGGACGGCCGACGGCAGAGGATCGTGACCGATGGCCGGGGCCGCGTGGCGGGGCTCATCCACCCGACGGCAACCCTGGAGGAACCGGTCGACGAGCGATCCACTCCGCGATGCACCGGGCGCACCCGTCCCCAGTCTCCAACCTCACACCCAACCGTGATGAAAGCAGGAAGCCATGCACACCCCCATCTGTGACGACCTCGGCATCGAGTTCCCGATCTTCGCCTTCACCCACTGCCGCGACGTGGTCGTGGCCGTCGCCAAGGCCGGCGGCTTCGGCGTGCTCGGCGCCGTCGGGTTCTCCCCTGAGCAGCTCGAGGTCGAGCTGAACTGGATCGACGAGCACATCGGCGACCACCCCTATGGCGTCGACATCGTCATCCCCAACAAGTACGAGGGCATGGACACTGACATGTCGGGTGACGAGCTCGCCGACATGCTGCGCCAGATGGTGCCTCAGGCCCACCTCGACTTCGCCCGCAACCTCTTGCTCGACCACGGCGTGCCCCTGCCTGACGCAGGCGAGGACAATTCGCTCCAGCTCTTGGGCTGGACAGAGGCCACCGCCACCCCGCAGGTCGAGGTGGCGCTCAGCCACGACAAAGTGACCCTGATCGCCAACGCGCTCGGCACCCCACCGGTCGAGATCATCGAGCTGATCCACGCCAAGGGTCGGAAAGTCGCCGCACTGTGCGGCTCGCCCTATCAGGCCCTCAAGCATGCGGCTGCTGATGTCGACATCATCATCGCCCAGGGCGGCGAGGGCGGAGGCCACTGCGGCGAGGTCGGCTCCATCGTGCTGTGGCCCCAGGTCGTCAAGGCCGTCGCCCCCCGTCCGGTGCTCGCTGCTGGCGGTATCGGCAGCGGTGAGCAGATCGCTGCCGCCCTCGCCTTGGGTTGTCAGGGCGCGTGGTCGGGCTCGCAGTGGCTGATGGTCGAAGAGGCCGAGAACACACCGGTCCAGCAGGCCGCGTACATCGGCGCCACCTCTCGCGACACCGTACGGAGCCGCTCCTTCACCGGCAAGCCCTGTCGCATGCTCAAGAACGACTGGACCGATGCTTGGTCTACAGAGGGCAACCCCGAGCCGCTCGGCATGCCATTGCAGTACATGGTGTCGGGGATTGCAGTCTCCGCCACGCACCGCTGGCCCGACCAGACCGTCGACGTCGCCTTCAACCCGGTCGGCCAGGTGGTCGGTCAGTTCGAGAAGGTGGAAAAGACTTCGGCCGTCATGGCCCGCTGGGTCGAGGAGTACATCGATGCATCAGGTCAGCTCGATGCCTATAACGAGGCAGCGAACTCGTAGGCCAGTTCAACGGTGATCGATCCGTCGGAGCGTTCAGAAGACACAAGGTGTCATGTCACCTCAGGAGTCGTGGGTCGGCGGTGCCTGATCCATGATGATGGCTGGCGCTGACAGCACCCCAGCGGCCCTCAGGTGGTCGATCACCGTCTGGGCTGAACGCTCCGCTGAGACAGTACCTGAGGTGTCGAGGTGGACGTCCGGATGTTCGGGTCGCTCGTAGGGTGAGTCGACTCCGGTGAAGTTGATCAGCTCGCCTCGTCGGGCCTTGGCATAGAGGCCCTTGCGATCACGACTCTCGGCGACCTCGATTGGAGCATCGACGAAGATCTCGATGAACTCACCCTCGTCGAAGAGATCGCGGGCCATCTGACGCTCTGCATGGAACGGTGAGATCAGCGAGCACAGCACGATCAGGCCGGCATCGACCATTAGCTTGGCCACCTCGGCCACTCGCCTGACGTTCTCGACCCGTTCGGCCTCGGTGAACCCAAGATCGTGACTGAGACCGTGGCGAATGTTGTCGCCGTCGAGCAAATAGGTGCGATGACCCATCTCAAAGAGGCGACGCTCCACCAGGCTGGCGACGGTCGACTTGCCCGTGCCGGAGAGCCCTGTGAACCACAGGGCGGCGGGGGACTGGCCGTTCATCGATGCGCGACTGGTCTTGTCGACTTCGACGGCCTGCCAGTGGACATTGTCGGCCCGTCGCAGTGCGAAGTGGAGGAGTCCGGCGGCAACGGTGGCATTGGTGAACCGGTCGATGAGGATGAACCCACCCATGTCCCGGTTGTCGCGATAGGGGTCGAAGGCAATCGGTCGGTCCACGCTGAGGTTGCACACGCCGATGGAGTTGAGGTGGAGGGTTGGTGCGGCCAGGTGCTCGAGCGTGTTGACATTGACCTCGTATTTTGGTGCCGACACCGTGGCGCTCACCGTCCGGGCACCGATCTTGAGCAGATAGGGGCGACCTGGGAGCATCTCCTCTTCTGCCATCCAGACCACGTGGCACTCGAACTGATCGGCAACACTCGGAGGCTCTTCCGCAGCAGCGATCACGTCACCACGCGAGATGTCGATCTCGTCAGCCAGGCAGAGGGTCACGGACACCCCGGTCTCGGCTTGGTCGAGGTCACCGTCGGCTGTCACGATCCGGCTGATGGTCGAGGTGTGACCCGATGGCACCACTCGGATTGCGTCGCCGACTCGGACGATCCCTCCGGCAATCTGACCGGAGTAGCCCCGGAAGTCGAGGTCCGGGCGATTGACCCACTGCACTGGCATGCGCAGCGGACCCGCCGAGCGCTCATCGTCGACGTTGATGGTCTCAAGGTGACCGATGAGCGAGGGCCCCGAGTACCACGGTGTGTTCTCTGAGGTCTCGGTGATGTTGTCGCCGCAGAGAGCGGAGATGGGGATGGTCGTCACCTCGAGGGTGGTACCGAGCTCAGCGAGGAACGCTCGATAGTCGTCGTCGATCTGGTTGAAGACCTCTTCGGAGTAGTCCACGAGGTCGAGCTTGTTGATGGCGAGGACGACGTGCTTGATCCCAAGCAACGACACGAGGTAGCTGTGGCGTCGGGTCTGAGTGAGAACGCCCTTTCGGGCATCGATCAAGATCACTGCGAGGTCGGCCGTCGAAGCGCCAGTCACCATGTTGCGGGTGTACTGCTCGTGGCCGGGGGTATCTGCCACGATGAACTTGCGGTGCTCGGTCGAGAAGAAGCGAAAGGCGACATCGATGGTGATGCCCTGCTCGCGCTCGGCGGCGAGGCCATCAACGAGTAGGGCAAAGTCGAGCTCGTCGCCCTGGGTGCCCACGCGCTTCGAGTCGGCCTCGAGCATCGCTAGGTGGTCTTCGAAGACGAGCTTGGAGTCGTAGAGCAGACGACCTATCAGGGTGGATTTCCCGTCATCGACGCTGCCGCAGGTGATGAATCGCAGCATGGACTTGCGTTCGTGCTGCTCGAGGTAGGCCTCGATGTCTTCGGCGAGTAGGTCGTTCATCGCGTGGGCCATTAGAAGTAGCCCTCCTGCTTCTTCTTCTCCAT
>CAIUMH010000021.1 GCA_903900235.1 uncultured Actinomycetes bacterium | reverse complement strand
GTTGTGAAATATCTCGATGTATTCGAAGATGGCCGTTGCTAGTTCGACTCGGGTGTTCCATCGTTTCCGGTCTAGGAGTTCCACCTGCATCCGACTCCAGAAGGACTCCATCATGGAGTTGTCGTAGCAATCGGGCGCTTCGGAAATGAGCGGGGGGGGTAGTTCAGCTAAGGGTTCACTGGGGTCTGCCCCACCTTCCACACCGACCGAGGCAGCCAGTTCAACGATCGCCGAGTCGTTGAGTTCTGCGCCCAGGCCGAGATCACCCGCTCGATGGGTAGGACCGGCAGCTGCTTCGACCATGCGAGCGCTGAAAGCTTTTGGTCGATCTTCAAACACGAGTACCTCTCCCGACATGTCTTCGCCACAATGGATGAGATGCGTGCCGGCATTGAGGGCTACATCGACTTCTACAACAACGATCGTCGATTCTCGACGATCGGCAAGGTCAGTCCCATCGCACACGAACTAACGTTGGACGAAGTCACCGCCGCTGCATGAACCGTGTCCACTATTTCTGGGGAACCTCAGCCGACCGTGCAGGCATCGAGAAGCGGGTGTACCCGCACCTGCTGCGCCACAGCTTCGCAATCGAGCCACTCCGCCAGGGGATGAGTGCATTCAAGTTGGCCGACGTGCTGGGCCACAGTGGCCTTCAGATGATCCACCGCTCCTACAGCCACCTCAATGTCAACGACGCCTACGACGCCGTGCTGCGGGTGGTGTCTACGTCCTGAGCCAGTGGCCCTTCCGTACCTGAGTACTTCATTCTCCCCCGTTTTCGGGGGTTTATGCAGTACTGACATGCCATCAATTCTTCGTTCCACCCCGGTTCCGGGGTATATTGCAGTGGTGAGCACGAGTACGAGCACCCCGAGCCGACTAGCAGACCTCGCCCAGGAGCAGTGGGGCCTCGTCACGCGCCGACAGGCAGAGCAAGTGGGGATCCCCCAGACGACTCTCGACCGGCTTACGGCACCAGGCTCGGCGCTCGAACGGGTGGCCCATGGCGTGTACCGGCTGAGCGGGACTCCCATCCCGGAGCACCTGGAGCTGCGCGCCGCATGGCTCCAGCTCGCCCCGGGCGTCCCGGCTTGGGAGCGCGGCCCCGAGCAGGGGGTGGTGTCGCACCGGTCCGCAGCAGCCCTCTACGGCCTCGGCCATCTTCCCGCGGATCGCCATGAGTTCACCCTCCCTCAGCGGCGCCAGACCCGGCGGTCTGACGTCCGCCTCCACGTCCTGCCGCTGACCGATGCGGAATGGATTCGTCTCAGTGGGCTGCCCGTGACGCGGCCGGCGCGGATCGCTGCCGATCTGCTCGCCGACCGAGAGGACCCCGGGGCAGTGGCCCAAGTCGTCGCCGACGGCATCCGAGGTGTCTTCGACTACCCCGGGACCTTCGCAGAAAGCCTTGCGCCCCACGCCGCTCGGCTTGGACTGCGACGCAACGATGGATTCGCTCTCCTCCGGTGGCTCCTGGATCTCGCCGATGATCCCAACACACCCCGCTGGCTCAACGAAGCGCGTACGCACCTCGATCGCTCTCCGGTCGCGCACGTCGAGGAGGAGACGCGCCGTGGCTGAGAACTCATATGGGAGCCCGGCCGCATTCCGGCGGGCGCTGACGGACAAGCTCAAGGCCATCGCTGCCGACAGTCGTTGGGAGCTGCCGCAGCTCCAGCGGCAGATCGCCTACGACCGACTGTTGGAGCGCCTGTACATGGTCGACGACCAGTGGATCGTCAAGGGCGCAACTGCGCTGCTTGCACGAGACCTCGGGGTGCGAGGAACCATCGACGTCGACATCTACCGTGCGGAGGCAAGTGATACCGCCGAAGTTCAACTTCGACAGGCCGCCGACCGCGACATCGGTGACTGGTTCCGATTCGAGATCGGGCCGAGCCGCGCAGTCGCCGACGGTGCGTCCGCGCGACGCCTACCGGTGAAGGCGTTCGTTGGGACAACGGTCTGGGTTGGATTCCACGTCGACCTCGTCGGGACCGACGTGCGGATGACGGGACAACCTGAAGACGTTCCTCCCCTCGCTCGCGTCGCGATGCCTGATGTCGAACAACACGGGTACCGGGCCTACCCGTTGGTGGATCACATCGCCGACAAGATCGCGGCGACGTTCGATCGCTACGGCGAGATGCGCGCTCCATCGACTCGATACAAGGACCTTGTCGACCTGGTGGCGATCATCCGCGGTGCCTCGACAGACGCGGTCGAACAGAGCGCCGCTCTGGCTTCAGAAGCTGAGCGGAGAGGTCTCACGCTGCCGGATCATTTCGCTGTTCCGGTCGTGGCGCTCTGGGAGCCCGGGTACCGAGCCGAGGCCGAGCGCTCCCTTCTGCCGGTGGCCCGCACCCTGGAGGAGGCGCTCGCCGTTGTTCGCCCATTCATCGACCCCTTGCTCTCCGGCATCGCCGTGGGACGATGGGATCCCGCCGAGGGCCGGTGGATGTAGCGGCCTCGTCATCGTTGTCATCGTCCTCTTCGTCATCGTGTTCGTGTTCTTGTTCCTGTTCTTGTTCTTGTTCCTGTTCGTGTTCGTGTTCAGCCTCGCGTTCATCCTGATCACCATGCTGTTGCTTGCGATGGCGTCAGTCGACGCCCACGTCTCGACCGAATAGCAGGCGATCGATCGCTTCGACCGGTTGTACCTGATGCAACGCTTGCGCAAGAAGGCTGAGCGACCGCGCAGAGATCGGACGACCCGCCAGCGCGGCACCGATCGTGGGATGGCTGACACCAGCGTGACGCGCTAAGTCCGCTGCGGACCAACCTCGTCGTGCAAGTTCCTGGCGGAGCCTTCCGGGATGCACCGTGACACTCATGCTCTAGGAGTGCGATGTAAACGACGAAGCGTTACCAACGTCTTCAAGTCGTTCTTGTTCGCCTACGTCGCGCCACCGAGGAGCCGCTGGAGTGCCGCCTTCGGAACCAGGATGCGACGACCGATCCGGATGGTGGGGATGTCGCCGTTGTTCACTGCCTCGTATGCGAAGGCACGGCTGATGCCGAGCGCCTTCGCTGCCTCCTCCACCGTCATCGTGAGGCGATCCTCCGATGACGGGAGCGGCTTCAATCGGCGCGGCCTGGTGTCCTCTGGAACCTCGACGACGAGCGGCTCGGCGACAGTCGGCACTGGAGGTTCCATCCCCCAGCCGTCGACCACCTCGGCAATCCGGGCGTCCATGTCGGCGAGGACTTCTTGGTATGCCTCGGGATGATCGCGGCGCCACGCTTTTGGATCGCCGATGTCGACCTCGATGACTTCGCCGGGCGTGCCGGTGGCAAGTCGCAACTTGACGATCCCGCCGAGAGGGAGTTGGAGTGGGCCTTCCTCGGTCATGGCGTCTTCGCCGCCACACGTCGCTTCTTCGGTGGCGACGCCACGGGAACCGGAGGCCGCAACACGCGGCCCATAACGGCGGCGGCGGCGCGCTCTCGCTCTTCGAGGACGTGGCTGTAGACGCGAAGTGTCAGTGAGGCGTCTGAGTGCCCCAACCGTTCGGCGACGGTTCGCACATCGACGCCAGCGCCGATGAGCTGTGTCGCCGTGAAGTGACGGAGATCGTGCAGCCTGATGCCGTCGAGGCCGAGGTCATCGCGAACGCGGATGAAGAAGCCGGTGACGTTGTCGGGCCGGAACGGCGTCGACGCATCAACGTGCGGAGAAAAGACGAAGGCATCTTCGGCGATCTCCCCATCTGCGTCCGCTGCCCATTGATCGACGAGCGCTCGGTACTCGGTGAGCATGGCGACGCCGACCTCGTCCAACGCAACACGTCGGCCACGGTCGGTCTTGGTGGTCTTCTCGGCGAGCCCGCCCGGCACGACGACGACGGCGCGGGAAACTTCGAGCTGACCGGTCTCCAAGTCGACGTCGGTCCAGCGAAGTGCGCACAGCTCACCACGGCGCATGCCGGTGAGCGCGGCGAGCATGAGCAGCGGAGCAAGCCGGGGGTCGCGCTCTTCGGCCTTCTCGATCACGGTTCGGACCATCTCAACCGACGGAGCGTTGACCCGTCGTTGGACGACCCGGGGTGGCTTGGCCAGCTCAGCGACGTTGGTTCGGATCCATCCCCACCGAACGCCCTGGTGGAGCGCCGCCGACAGGATGGCGTGATGGTTCCTGATCGTCTTGGCGGACTTTCCTGCGGCTTTCATGGCGCCGTACAGGTCGTCGAGGTGTTTGGGGGGTGAGCTGGGTCAGCGGAACCTTGCCCAGCCGAGGTCGGATGGTCCGCTCGATCTGCGACCGGTAGGTGCGCATCGTGGTCGGCGAGAGGTCCATCCGCTCGCATTCCTCCAGCCACCGGTCGAGGAGCTGGTTGACTGTGGCGCCGAGCCCGTCCATGCGGGACGGCGTCTGGTTCTCGATCAGGTCCCGAAGGGCTGCATCGGCTGCCCTGGCACCGCCGTGGACGGTCTTGGAGATCTGCTTGGGCTTGCCCGTGACGGGGTCGCGTCCGACGTAGACCCGGACCTCCCAGACCCCTTCTCGACGCTTGCGCTTCGTGCCTCGCACGGGCACAACCCTATACAGACTTTTCGATTTGTAGGGACCGAGCTAGGGATGGCTACCGGAGAAACAGGAGGGCCGGTCCTCTCGGACCGGCCCTGACCTGCACTTACGTTGGTGGCGGGGGCAGGATTTGAACCTGCGACCTTCGGGTTATGAGCCCGACGAGCTACCAGACTGCTCCACCCCGCAGCTCCCACCTTACTCGCAACTCAGCAGGGTGGCAATGTCGCCAGCTCTCAGACGAGCCCGCCCGCGCGTCAGATGTCACGTGACAAGGAGCCCAAGACACTGGGCGATGAGAAGTACCATCACGACGGCGCCCGCCAGCCGCGTCCACCACGAGATCTCAAACGACTTCGTCGACGGAGCGGCCAGCGCATCAAAAATGGTTGCAATGACGAGCACAGCGATCAGACCGGCAACGATCTTCCAGAACGATGAGTCCATCAACTGGCCAAGCTGACTGGCCACCAGGACGCTAAGTATCGTGACGACGAGGAGTTTTACGACGTTGTGGGGAATGAGTTTGGACCACTCTGAGCTATACGAGTAGCGGCGGAGGTACCCCTGCAAGCCCACGTCCAACCCATACAGCAGCGCCATGATCAAGATCACCCAGTGCAACCCGAGAAATGCTGCGAAGAGCATCGCAGCGAAGAGGATTCGGAGCATGACTGATCCGAGATCATGCCGCATGGGTCGCTCAGGAAGATCATGCGAGGTAAGCGTGGCGAGGCGCACCGGGTAGGCATAGGCCACGAAGAGAGCCGTGAGATAGCGGAAGGCTGCAGCGGCCCCGACGCAGAACCCGATCTGGACGGCATGGCCGGAGAGGTCGCTAGCCGCTGGCGAGATGATGGCGATCGTCTCAATGAGGCTGTAGGCAATGAATCCGGCAAGAAAGGTCCCCCCGATCAAATCGCCGGTGCGCACCCACCACTGGTGGATATCTTCAGGATGCGACCTCGTGAACGACCTGAGCTTCCCAATCATGATGGGAATCCCGCACCACAGAGCCCCGATGAAGATCGCCGAAGCGACGGCCGACAAGGAGAACAATCCCCCCGCCAGCAGCACAGCGCCAAGGAAGACCGCACTCGCCAGCAGTCCCGAGAGCGCATCGAGAATCCCGAGGATCAAGATCGCCAGGAACAAGCCGAACATCGGGGTTGCGGATGTGAACCCGGTCTGGATCGCCGCGACGAGTCCGAGCGCCGCACCAATCACCGGCAGGAGCATGGCTAGCGGACCGATAGCGGCGCGCAGATAGGCCCCGTCGAGCAGGGCAGCGGAGCCAAATGGGGTGTAGGCCGCCGCCGTAACTGTGCTCGCCACCATCACCTCGTCTAAGGCTGCGAACCCGGGAAGCCGATACGTGCTCGAGACATCACCGAATCGTGGCCCGACGGCCTTGACCGCAGGCGCTCGAACCTCTGCTTTCTTGATCTTCCCTTTGGACATCTTGCTGGTCGCGCGAGATGAATGTGCCTTGGCCCCGCCGGCTGCCCGAGCCCCGCCGGCCCTGGCTGCCCCGCCGGCCCTGGCTGCGCTCGAAGCTCGAGCTGCAGTGGCGGCTCGGGCCGCCACCGCAGCGGTTGCTGCAGCCTTAGTGGGGCTCAGGTGGTGCTTCTTGTGATGTGAGGTTGTGGCAGATGCCGCGAAGTCGTGATGAGCACTGGTTGCGCCGAGACTGTGATGAACCCTCTGGACCGCTCCAGCGAGGTCTCCAGAAAACACCAACTCACCGAGTCCGACCGCACCCAAGGCGAGCAGGGTGAAGCCGACCACGTGTGGTGTCGTCTCCACCATCCTTGTCTTCTCGCGCAGCATGGCCAGTCCAACCAGGGGCCTTCCCCTGATCATGGACGCCCACTATTCCCCGAAAACGCATTCTGAGCGAACGTCACGCAGACAATGCTTAGTTACCCAACGTTTCCCCTACGCGACCAGCAGACTGCCAACTGGTGAATTGTTGCAGTCACACCAGCACGACAGCTACTGGCCCATTCCTGCTGTTCTTCTTCTCGTCGGCGAGGGCTCGAACGCGGTGGCGCTCCGAATTCATCTGGTTGTCAGGGTTGGACCCAAGGCCCCAGGTGCCGGAAACCTCCGGCCAGGGTCCAGAGTGCCCACATCGAGAGCCACACCTGCTCCTGCTCGGTATAGGCCGCCGTCATCATCGATGACGGATGGAATTGACGTTGTCAATGTTGGCTGACGCACGTGACGCCACCGCGAGCATGTGAACATAGAATCCGACAGTGATTCGAATCCGACCGGCGCAGGAAGGCCTGCCAGCAACGACGTATCAGATCGGGCGATCGAACAGCGGTGCCCCCTCGACCCCACCAGAGCACTTCGGTACAGATAACATCAGTAACATGGACGTCAACGTGGATCACAAGCATCACTGGCAAAGTAGCGTCAACACCGCGATGCACCTCACCACCTGAGCATGAGATGACGACCACCGAACACCAACCTGGTGCCGTGAAGCACGAGCGCTCGAGCGCCATTCTCGTGATCATGTTCGCATTGGCGATCTCGGTGCTATCGGTCCTGTTTCTTTCCAATCAGACGGCAAGTCACGAGACCGCGGCACAGGAAACTGCCAAAGGTAATGACGTTCAGAACTTGGCTCCGACGGTCAGGGTGGTGACCGCAGCTCGTACCGCTCGCGTAGCCAGCGTGGGACGAGTCGCCCGGGTAGCCCATGCCGCCGATGCTGCTCGCTCAGGTATGGCCATTGCCGAACTGACCGTCGCCGGTTCAATCATGGCGTCCTCGCGTTATCGGCGGCGATCGACCGCTGGAGATCCCGACGGACCGCCAGAGCCTCCCCACTCCTTCTTCGGATGGAGAGTCGGGTGGTTCGACAACTTGAGCCGCAGGCTCCCAGCCACCATCGCTCCCTACTCCCCTTTTATCGCCAACATCTCCGGAGATTCCTCCTATCTGCGAGCCATGGTGGGACCAGCGACCCTGGTCCTGCCGAGTGCCGGCCTCATCCTTGGGATACTCGCATCCCGAGATGTCCATCAAACCTTGAATGCTCCCAGTCCAGTGCTGTTCGTCGCAATCATGCTGCTGGGGGTCTTTGATGGTGCAGCCGGGCTGCTCGCCCTGCTTGTCATGTTCATTGCAGCTCTTCTCGCGGGATCGGCAAGCTGGACCGAAACCCCTGTCGCTCTGCTGCTGCTCGGTACCCTTTGGTTTGGGATCTCGCAAGTGGTCCGAAAGATCCGAGCGTTTACCCGACCTAGTCCTGATGGCCCACACCAATGGTGGGCCAGGGCTGGCGACATGATCATTGGTCCGGCACTTGGCGGCTATCTGGCGGCAAGTCTGACCAATGTGCTCCCCGTCACCATCTTGTCCGGGTCAGCGGCTGCAGATCGGTCCCTCGCTATTGGTCTGGCCGTCGCAGTCGCCATCCTCCTGAGGTTCGGCGGAGAGTTCTTGGCCAGCCACGTCTTCCCCCACGATCTCGTGACCGTCCATCCTGATGTTCTGCCCTCACAGCGACATGGCTACCGCGTTGCCTCGCACCTCGTTGAGCTCGCTCTCGTCATGCTGCTCTTCCTCCAGTTCGTCGGTCCGCTCTGGCTGGGAGTGCCCCTGCTCGGACTCTTCGCTCTCGATCTCGTCATCGTGGAGATCGCCCCGAAGGGCTCGCTACCGACCTGGCTCTACAACCTCGTCCCTCGCCAGGTGGGGAACATTCTCTTCATTTCAATTCTTGCAGTGAGCCTTGAGAGCTTGATCGCTCTCTTCGTCGAGTCAGAGATCCTCAGGATCTGCTATCTCCTCCTAGGGATCACGGCGATCGGCGTGGTTCAAACGTGGCTCAGCGCCTTCGACGGGAAAGCGATCGAAGACAGCGCAGGTCGCAAGGTGGGTGGAGCCGTATTGGCAGTGTTCGCCGGCATGCAACTCGGAGGATTCCTTCTGTGAGGCCCCGACCGTCACAGTTGGGCCACCCCAAACGGCATCGCTCTTGACCTTCCGTTTTGACGTCCCTGTTCATCCGGCAGAATAGAAGCATGAGCGCCAACGGGGGGAGCAATGACCTCACCGAAGAGACAGAGTTTCTCCGCTCCGAGGTGCGGCGCCTGCAGTTAGAGGTGAATCGCCTGCGCGAGGAGCTCAGGCAGACGCGACGAGACCACCATGAGGTCCCACCCCACCACCTCTGAGGATCCTTTCAGTGCTGGCGACGCCTTGGTGTAAAGATGCTGGCTACGCCCACCGAGGAGGAGTCCCATGTCGGAGAAGAGTGAAAAGGCCTTCGCATTGTTCAACGCAGCGATTGGCGAATCCGAGGGAACCGGCGACTGGTTCGAAGTCATCCAGGCCGACATCGACACCTTTGCCGATGTCACCCACGACCACCAGTTCATCCACGTCGATCCTGAGGCCTGCACCACCATGTCCCCATGGGGTGTCCCCATCGCTCACGGGTTCTTGACCCTGTCGATGCTGACCCACCTCTCCGCATCCATCCCCAACGTGCCCGAGCGCCTCGACGGCATCGTCATGGGCGTGAACTATGGCTTTGACAAGGTCCGCTTCGTCAGCCCCGTGAAGGTGACGAGTCGAATCCGAGCCACGTCGGTGATTGCCAACGTCGAACTCAAGGGCGATGCCCTCCAAGTGACCCGAACCATGACGGTCGAGATCGAGGGTGAGGGCAAGCCCGCTCTCGTGGCCGACTGGATCACTCGCCTCGTCTACGGCTGAGTCTGCGGCACCACTGATCAACGGACTCGATATGACACTGGTCACGACGTCGTAGCCTGCGGATCGTGACCACCTCGATGACCGATGCACGCGGAACGAGGCTCGTTGCCCTCGATGCAGTGCGAGGCATTGCCGCTTTGTGCGTCGTCATCGCCCACATCACCGCCACCAACGCCGCCGTCGCGGCCAAGGGCTCCCCAACCACTTGGCCCCGTCTGGTGACGGTGCTGACCCCGGTCCACCTCCTCTGGGATGGCCCCATCGCCGTCACGGTCTTCTTCGTCCTTTCCGGTTTCGTGCTCACCTTGCCGTTCCTGCGCCGCTCCTCGGGGGACCACGACCCTCGGATCCGCTGGGCCGGCTTCTACCCCAAACGACTCGCCCGGCTCTACCTTCCAGCCTGGGCGGCCCTGCTGATCGCCTTCGGAATCATGCGCGTCGTGGCCAGCCACCCGACAGTCCATGGCAGCGCCTGGCTGGCCCATAATTCTCATCGCCCCACGATCCATGGGCTGAGCCATGCGGCACTGCTGGTGGCAGGGGCCGGCAGCATCGACGGACCATTGTGGTCCTTGGGCCTCGAGATCGTCTACTCGATGCTGCTCCCGCTCTTCGTGCTGGCCTGCCTGGTGCGGTTCATCCCCGAGTGGGCCAAGTGGCTGCTCGTCATCGTGGCGGTGACGACGGCCGGTGCTGCATCCTCACGCTCAGCATCGCTGCTCTGCGCCTTTGCCTTCGGTGCACTGCTCGCCTCGATGCACCAGCGACGCTACGAGGCACCACGGGAGTTCCCCAGGTCGGCCTTCGTCACCATTCTCGTCGCTTCGCTCGTCGGTCTCAATGCGGGTCCCGTGGTCAACCTGGCGCATCTCCCCCACCACCTCTCCGGTGGGGTATCCCGTTGCCTGACAATCCTCGGCGCCACTGGCGCCGTATTCGTCGTCGTGTCTTGGACGGCGGCATCTCGGGTCCTGTCAGTCCGACCGCTTGAATGGCTTGGGTCACGGTCGTTTAGCCTGTATCTCATCCACTTTCCCATAGTGATCGGGCTCTCTCACCTCATCGACCCAACTCACTTGGGACTCCTCATCGTCATCGAGCTCACTGCCTCGTTGGTGGCCGCCGAGCTGTTCTGTCGACTCATCGAGCGACCGAGCCATGAGCTATCCAAGCGGATCGGTCGCTGGGCATCAGTCCAAGCCGCCGCCCGCCTGGTGGCTCAGCCCAGCTCAGGGTCGGCGAGATAGGCAGCAAGCACTGCTCGCCGCTCAAAGGCCAGATGGCCGGCTCGAGCGGTGCCCCATCGCCACAGCCACACCGCTGTAGGTACTGCCACCACCTCGCCGAGAAGTAGATTTCCGTCAGTGATGATGGTCGCGGATCCCAGTCCATGGGTGAGCCAGAGCACGAGACCGGGCACCACCAGAGCCACGAAGCCCACGGCCGGGACCAGCACATAGGGCAGGGTGACCAGAACTCCCCAACGCAGCAGCATCGGCCGCCATTGTCGGCGCTCAGCCCACCGCTCCGCCAAGGGCAGCGGGTGATACGGCCACCGCACACCAACGAAACACGACAGACCCAGACCAGCCAGTGGCACCGTGGTGACCCAGACCGTGGTCGCTGCAAGGGTGAACCAGTGATGGGTCACCATTCCGTTCAGGATCGCCGTGATCACCGCCACCGGTACGACAAGCAGCATTAACGCCGCCTGCTTGGCTCGAAGAAGGTGAGTGATCCCCTCTTCGTTATCGAGCAGACCGATCACCCGGGTCGCCTCAGGAGCCAACTGGTTGGTCGCCGGGACGTCCGCAAGCATCCACGTCGCCAGAACCGCCGGAAAGAGGAAGTCCACGTGGAAGGTGAAGACGAGGGAATAGACCTGAACGGGAGAGAAGAACCAGAGTCCAGTGGCCAGTACGCCGTTGCCAATTACACAGACGAGGACCTCGTAAGGGGGTCGCATGATGCGCCGAAGTTCGGCGGGGAGCAGGGCGAG
The DNA here is from genome assembly GCA_903900235.1 of uncultured Actinomycetes bacterium. Lineage (GTDB taxonomy): Bacteria > Actinomycetota > Acidimicrobiia > Acidimicrobiales > RAAP-2 > CAIUMH01. Next base: position 4,582 of record CAIUMH010000021.1, on the reverse strand, counting down.
GACCGCACGTCGACCCTGGTCACCAAGCCCCGAGACTGCCATCAGGTCACCCTCATCTGGCGAGGTGGGTGCGCCTTCAGGACTTCTTGACCGGAGGCTTCATGCTGCCGACCTTGCTCGCCGGCTTCGGACTTGAGCTCGCGGTCGTGGTCGCATGGGTCGGCTTGGTGGTAGTAGTAGTCGTCGTCGTTCCTGACGACGACGCACCGTCTTGAGATGTCACTGCCGAACGCGGCCCCGAAGAGGATCCGGTTGAGGAGACATTGGCTTGCCCCTGAGCCTGCAGCAACAACTTGTACATTGCGTCGACGGCGACTTGGTAGCCGGCGAGGTCCCCCCCCTTGAGTGCTGTCTGCGCCTGTGAGTACTCCGCCGCAGCTTGGGCAAGGAGGTCCTTCACCGAGGAATTGGTATTGGTCCCGGAACCCGAGCCACCCTGGTTCGGAACCTTGACCTCGGAGGACAGGACATTCGACAGCGCCAGCGCCAGCGAGCTCTCGATATCAACGTGGCTGTTGAACACCGCGATCACGTATTTCATCTGGGGCAGCGAGTTCGTCGCGCTGGTCACATAGAGCGGCCGCACGTAGAGCATCGACTGGTTGATCGGGATCATCAGCGTGTTGCCAAGCAGCACGCTTGAGCCGTGCTGGTCGAGCGGGGTGATGATCGAAGAAACTCTGGTGCTCTGCTGAATCTCGGAGTCGGCCATGACGGGTCCGATGACGTTCTGGCCTGAGGGCGTCACATAGACGTTCAGCTGCCCGTAGTTGTTCGGATCCGACGTCCCCACCATGAAGGCAGCCAGGTTCTGGATGTGATCGCTGTTGGACTTCGGAACATAAGCCTCAGAGATCGTGAAGGTCTGCTTGGTCGTTCCCGGAAGCGAGTTCACCTGGTAGATCGGGCTCATCCGCTCGGCCTGTCCTTGGATGATGAAGCCCTGTGCGTTCACCGTCTGCTGCACCGCCAGCGTCTGGGTGGGCGGGCCCGACCCGGAGGTCTGAGAGATGGTCCAGGCGTCGCCGGCGTTGTAGAACGAAGCCGGGTTGGTGATGTGATACCTCCCGTAGGTGGCCACCTGTGCAGCAAAGATGTCCTCGGGATAGCGAAGATGAGCAACGAGGTTGGCCGGCATCTTCGACTTTGGCGTCAGCAGCGATGGGAAGGACTTCTCGTAGGTCTGGATGATCGGGTCAGTCGGATCCATCACGTAATAGGTCATCTTGCCGGTATAGGCATCGACGACTACCTTCACCGAATTTCGCACGTAGTTATAGCTGCCCGGAAGGCCACTTCCCGAGGGGAGCTCGAGGTTGCTGGCATTCTGTGCATAGGGATAGCGCTCGGTTGTGGTGTAGCCGTCGAGGATCCACTCGACCTTCCCCCCCACCACCACCGAATAGGGATTGGCATCAAAGGACAAGAAGGGCGCTGCCTTGGTGGCCATGACCTGGATGTCACGGACGAACATGATGCGGCTCTTGGGTGTGATCAAGTTCGAGATCAGCAGGTTGAAATCGCCAAGGCGGAGGGCGAAGGCGGCTCGCCGGAGCGCCCCGGAAAGTTGGACTCCACCCGTTCCGGCATAGTGATTCTGGACGTCAACCCCTTGGGGCGTCTGATAGTCGAGCTCGGCCTGCTTGGAGTTGGCCACCACGTAGCCCGGGTTGTTCAAGCCGAAGAAGACTCCCGACTGTTTCACAGCAGGAAAGCCAGACGACGAGGTGGCGGGGACATCGGAGATGCCGAACACGGGGTTTCCGTTCGATTGCACCTCGCTGGCGCTGCCCAGAGCCACTCCGGCTCCATGGGTGTACTCGAGGTGGTCGTTGACCCAGGACTGCGCCGGGAGCCCCGCCGTGTTGAGCTGTCGGACGCCTGCCAGGGTCGGAATCATCCGGCCTGCGATGTTGTAGCGGTCCACGCCGAGTGACGGAAACGTGTAGTACGACCGGAGTCCCTGGAGCTTCTGGTAGGTCTGCAACGAAATGTCCGTCGCTGGGTCCCAGAGTCGGATGTTGGCCAGAGTATCTGCGTTGGCCGAGATCTCGGCACTGGTGGGCACTTGGCTTCCGCCAAACGGGTGCTTCACCACCCCGTTGATGTTGAATGCCTGGCGGGTACCAACAATGTTCCGCTGAATATAGGGTCGCTCAAGCGTCGACTGAGCCGGGGTCACCTTGAGTACCTGAAGTAGCGACGGATAGGCCACCCCGATGATCAGAGCCACGAAGGCCCACAGCCCGATGGCGAGCACGGGCAGCGACCAGCCCTGACGCCAGATGTTGAGCAGGAGGATCGCCGCTGCGAGCAAGGAAATCCAGAACAACAGGTCGATGGCTGGCAGTCGAGCATGGACGTCGGTATACGTAGCGCCCTCGACATAGCCATTGGTCGACGTGGTTAGTGCATAGGTCTGCAGGTAGTAGCCGCCAGCCTTGACGAGGGCGAGGAGGGCGAGGAGCACCGACAGATGCACCTTGACTGCCGGGCGCACCCGCGGGATCGACCTCGCTCCTCGAATCCCGCCGTTGAGGTAATGGAAGATCCCGACGGCGATCGTGATGACCACCAACGAGATCAGGAGCCAACTGACGAGGAACTGCAGGAATGGGAGATCAAAGACATAGAACCCAACGTCCTTATGGAACTGCGGATCCTTTATGCCGAACGAGGTGGCATTGTCAAACAGCAGCCAGTTCTGCCACTGGCCCACGGTGCCCGATCCGGCACCGATGCCGAGGAGGATGGCGAGCGCGAGATACAGCCGGCCGGTGTACGGGGCCACCGCCTCCTGGTAGCGGCGGACCATTTCGTCGTCGTAATCCACCGGAGGCGAGCGACGGGCGATCCGGCCTACGAGCAGGAGGTTTCCCCACATGACGAGGAAGAACGCCACGCCAAAGACCAGGATCAACCCGACCTTGACCCCGAGCAGCGTCCCGAAGACCTTTCCCTGGCCGACCGAGGTGAACCACATCGAGTCAGTCCAAAGTCCGGCCAACGATCGCAGCGAGCCCAAGAGCACGACGATGGCCACCGCCACGATGATCAGCACCAGCCTCCGGCGATTGCGGTGCGGTCTCAGGTCCACGGCTAGGTCGTCAGGTGATCGCATGAGACTCCAACCCTACCGAAGCCCAGGCATCATCGGACATGCAGGTCGTCAGATCAGCGAGCAGGGATCACGGCGCAGCGGCATCCGCCATGTGCCGGAGGGTGTGCCTGCCCGGTCGGGAACGTAGTTCCCGCCCGAACGAGGCCTTCGAGCCCATTGTCTGCGCAGTCGGGGCACGGAGCACTCGGCCCGCCGACGACCCACCGGACGGTGCCGCCACCGACGACCCCGATGACCGCAGCAGAGAACGCCTCGATTGCCGCGTCACCCGACATCCGCTCGAGACGTGACCCCCGCCACTCTCGAAAGGCCCCATTGATCTCGACCGTGGGATCAGAGGAGCCAAGGGCCTCGGTGAGCCGGCGATGCAGCGGTCCGGCGACATCGACAGCGAGCTCTCGAGCAATCACGCCAATGGCGTCGTGGCTCAACCCTGGACCTTGAGGTGCCCCTCGGCCGATGGCGAATGTCGCCCCTGCGTCGGCCGCGTCTCGGAGCGGGTCCACCGCCGCCCCGGCGATCCGTTGGATCAGGGTCGGCTCATCATCGAGCATGTCGCCGTCCGATGACCGGACACGATCGAGCAGAAGGTTCTGCTCGTCCTGAAGAATTCGCTTGAGCTTCCGGGCAAGCGCGCTCTGGGGTCCGGCAATGACCTCATCTCGAGCCATCAAATCGACATCGACCGGTGTCGACGATATCTGAGGTACCGCTGATGCTGCTGGCGCAGAATCTCCCAAGTCATCGCGAGCGCCGGCACGAATCTTGGCGAAGAGCTCCTCGACAAGGCCCTCCTCGATTGGCTCTTCGCTCGGGTTGCCCTCGTCATCGAGGGCGATGGACTCTGGTTCGCTCGCGGCCTGAGATGGTTGGCGTCGAGCCACCTCCTCGGCAGCGGCTCGAGCCGTCGCGTCAGAACTCGACAGCTCCATCGTCAGTCGATCGACGGTGTCGCGAACGGCGATCACCGATCGGGCGATCTCGTCGCGCGCAGCACGAAGCTGCTCGATCTGCAGATGCATGGTTCGGCGGCGGGTGTTCATGTCGGCCAACACGCTCGCTCGGACCTCCTGCGCCTGTTCGATCATCGATCGACCCTGCTCACGGGCACGACCCACGAGGGTCTCACCATCCGCCCGCGCCTGGGCGATGAGTCGCTCCGCATGGATCGCCGCCTCGTTGGTCAGCTGCGTAGCCGCTACTTCAGCGTCGCCGACACGCGCTGCAGCGCGCTGCTCTGCCTCGACGGCGGCATTGGAGATCCGCGCCTGGACTTCCTCGATCATCTGCCGAGCCTGCGCCTGTGCCTCCTCAGCCACCTGCGCAGCCTCGGCATGCGCGGTGCGGAGAATCTCGGCGCTCTGCACTCCGAGGGCTGCCGTGAGATCTGCCTCGTTGATCACCGGGTTGGCTGCCCGATCCTCGGCCACAGACACCAGGCGTCGCATCTCGGCCTCACGG
>CAIUMH010000020.1 GCA_903900235.1 uncultured Actinomycetes bacterium | reverse complement strand
GGGCTCAGGCCCGGGCTTCTTCGCGTGGTGGCCGGTGGCCGGTGGCCCGTGGACCTAGCCGAGGCGCTCGACGATCATCGCCATGCCCTGGCCGCCGCCGACGCACATCGACTCCATGCCGAAGCGCTTGCCGTCGTCTTCGAGGGCGTTGAGCAGCGTGGTCATGATGCGCGCACCGGTCATGCCGAAGGGGTGGCCGAGAGCGATCGAGCCGCCCTTCGAGTTGAGCTTCTCCATCGGGATGCCGAGGTGCTTGGCCGAGGGCAGCACCTGGGCGGCGAAGGCTTCGTTGATCTCGACCAGGTCGATCTCGTCGATGGTCATGCCGGCACGCTTGAGTGCCTGACGGCAGGCCTCGATTGGTCCGAGACCCATGATCTCCGGGTTGAGGCCGGAGACGCCAGAGGCGACAATGCGGGCGATCGGGGTGATCCCGAGCTCCTTGGCCTTGGTGTCGCTCATCACGACCACCGCAGCAGCGCCATCGTTCAGCGGGCAGGCATTGCCGGCCGTGATCTTGCCGCCTTCGCGGAACACTGGCTTGAGGCCGGAAAGGCCCTCGACGGTGGTGCCATCACGGGGACCGTCGTCCTTGGAGATCACGACGGTGTTGCCCTCGGCGTCAACAGTGGTCACCGGGGTGATCTCACGCTCGAAGAAGCCGTTGTTCTGGCTGGCCACGGCAAGCTGCTGGGAGCGAGCGGCGAACTCGTCCATCTCTTGGCGCGAGACCTGCTCGAACTCGGCCACGTTCTCGGCCGTCTGGCCCATGGCGATGTAGACGTCGGCGAACTCGCCCTGCAGGGGACTCCAATCGGAGGTGTAGGCCGGGCCACGCTCGGCGGTGCGGGCCTCGGAAGCGGCGAACTTCTCGTTGTGCGGGCCGACGTCGGATGCGCCGTACATGAACCGGCTCACGGTCTCAACACCAGCGGCGACGAAGATGTCACCCTCGCCGGCCTTGATGGCGTGGGCGGCCATGCGGATCGTCTGCAGGGAGCTCGAGCAGTAGCGGTTGACGGTCACGCCGGGGACATTGTCCATGCCGGCGAGCACGGCTGCGACACGGCCGAGGTTGTAGCCAGCCTCACCTGCGGGCTGACCGCAGCCGAGGATGACGTCTTCGACCAGGTTGGGGTCAAGGTTCGGGACCTTGGCGAGCGCGGCCTTGATGATCAGGGCTGACAGGTCATCGGGGCGGCAGTTGACGAGCGAGCCCTTGTTGGCACGTCCGATTGGCGTACGGGCTGTCGAGACGATCACTGCTTCGGGCATGGATGCTTCCTCTCACGGTCAGCGGGCGCCACCGTGGCCCCCTCATGGGTTACCGATGGGTAACCACGGCAAACCATAGCCCCGTCGCGGCTTGCAGTGGCCGGAGGGGGAGAAGAACTGTAACGTGTTCTACGTTCGCAGCCCATGAACGGTGCAGCTGACGGTGTCGAGGGAGGGTCGATGGAAATCGGGTACACGCCAGAGCAGGAGCAGCTGCGCGAGACGCTGCGCTCCTACTACGCAGAGTTGCTCACGCCGCAGATCGAGGCCGACCTTGCGGTGAGCAACGGCATTGGGCCGACGGTCCGCTCGGTGGTGAAGCAGATGGCTTCAGATGGCTGGCTCGGCATCGGATGGCCGACCGAGTACGGCGGCCAGGGCCGCAGTGCGGTCGAGCAGTTCATCTTCTTCGACGAGTCGATGCGGGCCGGCGCCCCTGTGCCCATGCTGACGATCAACACGGTGGGACCGACGATCTTTGAGTTTGGCAGCCCTGAGCAGAAGGACTTCTTCCTCCCCAAGATCCTCGGCGGCGAGATCCACTTCTGCATCGGCTACTCCGAGCCCAATGCCGGCACCGACCTAGGTGCGCTCCAGACCCGTGCAGTACGAGACGGGGACGAGTACGTGATCAACGGCTCGAAGATCTGGACGAGCCTCGCCGGAGATGCCGACTACATCTGGCTCGCCGTGCGGACGGACCCTGACGCGTCCAAGCACAAGGGCATCTCGCTGATCATCGTTCCCATGGACACCCCTGGCATCCGGGTGGTGCCGATGAACCTCACGAGTACGCACAACATCAACTACACCTACTTCGATGACGTGCGCGTGCCTGCCGGCAACATCGTCGGTGGCGAGAACATGGGCTGGAGCCTCATCACCAGCCAACTCAACCGCGAGCGCGTCACGCTGTGCTCGCCCGGCATCATCGACCGCTCACTGGCTGATGTGAGTGCATGGGCCACCGACACGCTGCTGCCTGATGGTCGCCGGGTCATCGACCAAGAGTGGGTCCAAGAGCATCTGGGTCGAGTCACGGCCGAGGTCGAGTTCCTGCGCCTGATCAACTGGAAGGTCGCCTGGCAGGCGACGCAAGGCACCCTCGACGTGGCGGACGCCTCGGTCATCAAGGTCTTCGGCACCGAGTTCTACCTTCGGGCCTTCCGGCTCCTGATGGAGGTCATCGGCCAGGGCGGATATCTGAAGCGCGGCTCGCGCGGCTCGGTCATCGCCGGTCGGCTCGAAATGTACGCCCGCTCAATGGTCATCCTCACCTTCGGTGGTGGGACCAATGAGATTCAGCGGGACCTGATCGCTATCTTCGGCCTCGGCATGCCGCGGTCGTTGCGCTAGGACAAGGGGAACAGACATGGACTTCTCACTCTCAGAAGAGCAGCAGGCCGTTGCGGATCTTGCGACCCAGATCATCGGCGAGATGGCTACGCCGGAGCGCCTGACCGAGATCGAGCGGGCGACCGACCCCAAGGGGCCCTTCGATGACACGCTCTGGGCGGCGCTCTCAGAGGCCGGTCTGCTCGGTATCGCCGTAGGCGAGGGCTTTGGAGGACAGGGCCTCGACTTCGTGGCGCTGACCAAGGTTGTCGAGGTCGTTGGCTCGGTCGCTGCCTATGTCCCAGTAGTCGAGACGCTCGTCTCGGTGGCGGACACGATCGATCGCCACGGCACCGAAGAGCAGTGCAGCGCCTGGTTGCCGCAGATCGTCGATGGGTCCCTCATCGCCACCGCGGCGACGGCTGAGTTCTTCGGCGATTTGGTCGCTGAAGGCATCTCGGCCCCGCACACCACCGCCACGGCGTCGGGTGCCGGATGGGTGCTCGATGGGGTCAAGGCATGCGTGCCGTCAGGCCTGCGGGCTGAGCTCGTGCTCATCCCGGCGACCTTCGCCGACGGCGAGGTCGGCCTCTTCTTGGTGGACGTCGCCGATGTTGATGTCGAGCGTCAGGATGGACCACTCCTACCTGAGGCCACCATGACCCTCTCAGGGGTCGAGGTGGGTGCAGACCGGCTCCTTGGTGGCAGCACCACAGGTGGTCGGAGCATCCTTGACTCTCTGGCCCTGCGGACGACAGCGGCACTTTGTGCCCTCGAGGCTGGAGCGGCTCGATCGGCCCTCACACTCGGAGCCACCTACACCTCCGAGCGCGAGCAGTTCGGCAAGAAGGTGGCCACCTTCCAGGCGGTTGGCCAACGTCTCGGCGATGCCTATGTCGACGCAGAGGCGATCTCGCTGACAGCGGCGCAGGCATCATGGCGGATCGCCACCGGCGTTGACGCCACCAAGGCTGTTGCCGTCGCCAAGTTCTGGGCTGCCGAAGGCGGCCAGCGGGTCGTCCACGCCGCCACCCACGTCCACGGTGGTGTCGGGGTAGACCGGGAGTACCCGCTGCACCGGTACTTCCTGTTGACGCGTCAGATCGAGTTGACCCTGGGGGGAGCCACGGCGAGCCTCCTGACATTGGGCGCACGGGTGGCGGCTACCCAATGACCCGACCCGGGGTTGTTCGAGGGCTGCTCGCAGCGCTCGTGCTCTCCTCGGGATTCTTGGTACCAGCGCTGCCGGCTTCGGCCAGTCGAGCGGCAACGATGGACGTGACCCCGACAACGGGGCTGGTCGACGCCCAGCGCGTCTCGGTGGTGCTGCGCGGAGCGAAGCCCACCTCGATCTGGGCGGTCGCCGAGTGCGGTCCCGACGCCCTCACCTTCTACCTCTCAGGATCGCGCCCCTCTCAGGATGGGTGTGAGCAGCGGGCCAGTTGGGTGATGCCGGTCGACGCCGGCAAGATGGGAGCGCTGTCGGTGTCGCTGGCGGCGGTCCTGACCACTGCTGCCGGAGCAGTGGACTGCCGGACGAGCCAGTGCTTCATCGCCCTCCAGGAGCTCTCGAGCATTGACGGATCAGGCCTCAAGCTGGCCAATCTGTCCTTCAGTCCCGCCGCCTGCGCGTCCCCTCGGTCGTGCCGGACGGCCCCGGATGCCTGGAGCCCACTGGCGGGAAAGCCCACCTTCGTTCCTGGTCCGCTGTCGGACACCTCAGCCGGGACTGGCATCGCGGTGGCCACTCCGGGAAGCAGGGCCACCCTTGCTGACCTCGTCCCCCTCGACGCCACAGAAGCGTCAGGACGTACTGCTCCGGGCCCCACTGCCGGACCGCTCGCCGCTGGTCTCAGTGCAGCAGGCGGGGGAGCGGGACAGGGGGTTCTCGCGTTGTCGCTCGCAGCACCCGGGACGTCATGGGGACCAGGCAACGCGTCTGCGGTGGTTGCTGACGTGTCGGTGACCGACACCACGACAGCAACGACGCTCCCCACCCAGCAGGTCGTGCTCTATCGAGGGGCTTCGACCTTCACCTACACCTGCGGCCTCGGGCAGATTTCAGCGACTGATCACTTCTCCGCCTCCGTCTCGGCTGAGCCCGACGCCCGGGTTGGCGGGCTCTCGCAGCTCCCCGGCAAGCGGGGACCCTCTGGTGTCACGATCCAGACGGCGAGGATCGTGATCACCGATGCCGCGCTCTTCTGGCTCGATGTCACCTCAGCTATCGGCCTCGCTGATCGCTACGCCCCCATCATCTTCGGGCGTTCGACTTCGGCGCTCCACGACACTCCGCTGCTCCTCGATGCCACCACGACGTCGACTGAGGGTGGCGGCAAGACAATCGACTACACGGTGATTTTCAGCCACGAGAACGCCGGAACCGCGTATGTGCCGTCATTGGAGCTGACGAGCTGGGGTCGACTCACCGACATCGAGACCGTGGTCCATCTCGTCGTCGGCCCAGACGGCTCAGTCACCTCGGGCACGTATTTCTGGGGTGGTGTGCCCAAGTCGGGCTACCCCGACTCCGACGGAGCCTTGAAGGAGGTTGACAAGCCATTCTCGATGACGGCGGCCAGCCAATGGAGAGGTGATCATCCGGTGATCCGGATCGCCACCGGGAACAACGACGTGGTGGCCGGAACGACCAGCTCATTTCGCTTCCAGCTCCCCGTGGTGGCTGGCCCAACCGAAGGGGCGACGCGCGAGTCGGTGATGGCGACGCACCCGTTCACCTATGCCGTCATGGCCGACGAGGCGGGCCGTTGGTACTCGAATCTCGACGACACCCCAAGCTCACCGCAGATGGGCGATGCTTCGCAATATGCGGTGGCCGACCTCTCCACGTCGGGTCCATCAGGTGCCCGCCTCGCCCTTGAGGTCGAGGTGTCGGGTGCGTGGTTCGCTGCGGACCAGGGATGGGGGTTCCCACTCGTCGGCACCGGGCACCTTCAGACGACCGTCAAGCTCCCCTTCGGGTGGAGCGCAGATCAGGTGCAGGGAGTGCGAGTGGCCGTGTCGCCGGCCAGCGACGCTGCGGGGGTCACGGTCAATAGCCTGGTCCTCGACCACGTGGCGGACGACGGCACCATGACCGAGGTCGGGCCGTTGACCCCGTCGGTGGTGGGACGGACACCGGCGGTGCCACCGGTGCTCTCGGTGGCCAAATACTTCGCCGGGAGTCAGCACTCGCACAGCAGCTACCTGCTCGTCCGAGTGGCCGATGGCCTTGGCTTCCCCCTCGACGGGATCACGGCGACGATGACGCTGCCCAAGAAGACCCTGGTGTTCTCATGTTCAACGTGTCGAACGGTCTCGGGGGTCTCTGGCGCACCAGGTCCGCATTACACCGGCCTCAGTTACCTGGGCTTCGACACGCGGCCGTCGGTATTGGATTCGGGGTCTGTCACCACCGTGTCGACTGAGGACCGAGCGGCACCGCCGGTCTCGATGTCGCTTGACCGCGGCTTCGGCTGACCAGCCGATCAGCCGATCAGCCGATCAGCCGATCAGCCGATCAGCTCAGCCATCGTCCGCAGTGTGGCGAGGTCACCATTGATCAGCAGGGTGGTGAGCATTGACTCCCTCCACTCTTCGAGATCGTCGCGAATCTTCTCCTTGGGGCCCACGAGGGCGATGTCCTCGACCATGCGGGTTGGCACGGCAGCGACGGCCTCGTCCCGGTGCCCGGCGAGGTAGAGGTCCTGGATCTTGGTGGCCTCGGCCTCCCAGCCCATTCGGCAGAAGACGTCGAAGTGGAAGTTCATCTCCTTCGCTCCCATCCCGCCGACATAGAGAGCGACGGCCGGACGGTAGAAGTCGGCGGCGGTCTCCAAGTCATCGTGGATGATGGTCGGGGCGAAGGCGAGGACCTCGAAGTTCTCCTTGGTCCGCCGGGCTCCCGGCCGGGCGAAGCCCTCATCGAGATAGCCCTGGAACGAGTCCATGGCCCGGGGGGCGAAGAAGATCGGGAACCAACCGTCGGCGATCTCGGCTGCCAGCGCCACGTTCTTGGGCCCTTCGGCACCCATGATGATCGGGATGTCCTCGCGCAGTGAGTGGACGATGGACTTGAGTGGCTTACCCAGGTTCATGCCGCCGGGGTAGGGGAGCGGGTAGTGCTCGCCGTCATTGGTCACCGGTTCGTCGCGCGCCAAGACCTTGCGGACGATATCGATGTACTCGCGTGTGCGCGCCAAGGGCTTGTTGAACGGAGCGCCGTACCAACCCTCGACGACCTGGGGGCCCGAGACGCCAAGGCCGAGGACGAAGCGACCCCCCGAGAGGTGGTCCATGGTCTGGGCGGCCATGGCCATGGCCACTGGAGCCCGGGCGCTGAGCTGACACAACGAGGTGCCGAGCCGCATGGTCGTCGTCGCCGACCCCCACCAGGCCAGCGGGGTCAGGGCATCGGAGCCGTAGGACTCCGCTGTCCACATCGAGTCGAAGCCGAGGCGTTCAGCCTCCGCCACCTGCTCGACGGCACCCGCCGGCGGTCCGGCTCCCCAGTAGCCGAGCTGCAGTCCGAGCTTGAGATCTGTCATCGTGTTCCCCTCCTGTGCTGACCCATTGCAGTCAACCTATCGATTCATCGGTGCGAGGATCTGCTCGGCGAACCGTTCGAGCTCCTCGCGTCGTCGCCGAGGCCGGTCGGCCGGGGCGACATCTTCGGGCACCATCATCCATGGAGCGCAGATCAGGTCGGTGACCCCGGCATCTTCAAAGCGGCGGTAGAGGTCGACATCGGGCATCTCGAAGAGCGACATGT
>CAIUMH010000019.1 GCA_903900235.1 uncultured Actinomycetes bacterium | reverse complement strand
GGTCCTCAACGCAGCCGGGCTGCTCTCGGTCGGGATGGATGGAGCACGATTCTTCGTCGACGCCACCTCCGTCTGGCATGCCGAGCCTGCCGATCTTGTGGCCTGTCAGTCGACGATGGGGGCCGCTCCCGCCGCCATCGCTCCCCTCGGAGACCTCGATGGCACCTCATGGACCTTGATCGCCCCGGCCGGAACACGAGCCACGATCGCCGGAGGTGAACAAGCCGAACAGCTCGTGTCCCTGGCCCGAACACTCCAACCCGATCTCGCCTGGGGCCACCAGACCCGATGGCTCGACGAAGCAGGACCCATCGAAGAGTTGCGCGCGCTCCACGACGGTCTCTTGCTCAGTGATGACCCACTCTGCAATCACCCTCGCGTTGCCGTGCTCGCTGTCAGCGAAGACATGCCCCTGGTCCGAGCGGACGACGCTGGAATCGCACTCTTGGCATTGGGCCTGCATATCCCCCATCGCGGGCCCGCCCGCATCGCTCCCTGCCTCCTCGAGGACCCCGAGAGCATTCCTCCCCTGGGCGCGGATCAGCCGCCAGACCCCGGAACCAACGACGACGGACCGACGATGCAGTGTGGGCCGATGGTGCGCCTGCTGGCCCTCCAACCCAGGATCGATGGGCTCACCGAGCCGATCGATTCCAAGCGCGCCCGACGAGCCGTGGAGGTGGTGGCCTACATCGTTCTCCATGATCCAGACCCCGTCACCGGAGATCGGATCCGCACGCGGGTCCTCGGGTCGGCGAGCCGGGACGCGGCGGCCAAGACGCTCTTTAATGTCACGAGCGCCGCACGCCGTGCACTCGGCCTCACCCCCGAAGGAGACGCCGTTCTGCCCATCGCCGATCGAACCGGTTGCTATCGGGCCGGATCGCTCTTGACCAGTGATGTGGCGGAGCTCCACGCTCACGTTGCCTGCGCTCGACGATCCAATGATCCCGAGGCCCAGATGGCCCATCTGCGCGCCGGGCTTGAGCTGATCGAGGGGGAGCCACTGGGGGCCACGCTGGCGGCGTGGGACTGGTTCACCCTCGAGGGCCACCAAGCGCGTCTCGAAGCGACGATCGAAGGAGCCGGCGTCTGGCTGGTCGAGTTGGCACTCGGCGCCAACCTCGTCGACCTCGCCCAATTAGCCCTCGATCGTGCCCGGCTGGCCGTCCCACTGTCAGAGCCTCTGGCCGCGGCAGCCATGGAGGTGGCGGCGAAACGAGGGAGCCTGATCGAGCTACAGCGTTGCTTCGCCGACCTCGGCACCATCGTCGACGAGATCGATCCGGGCTGTTGGCCCACTCCCGAGCACGAAGCGCGCTTCGGCGTACTCTCCGAGGAGGTTCGCGGTGGTGCGGCTCAGGCGAGCTTGGCCGCGATGGTGGCCGCACCGCGCAGCACCAGACCATCGGCCCCTGCGGCGCTGTAGCGGCGAGTCGGTCGGGCCGTCGCCTCGGCGACGAGGTCGTCGAGCAGCTGACTGAAGGGCACGAGTGGCTCGATGAACAGATAGCGAGCGAGTGAGCCGGGGATGGTGTTGATCTCGTTCACCACGATCTCTGACTCATTGGCCAGGAAGTCAATACGAGCCACTCCTCGCACTCCAACCGCCTCGGCGACACGACCGGCCAGCGAACGGATGGTCGCACCCTGCTCGGTCGAAACGATGGCGGGGAGCTCGCGAGGCGCACTGGCCATGCCGGCACCGCCCACGTACTTGTCGGTGTATCCGAGGATCTCTCCCGTGGCACCAGAGCGCAGAGGACGCTCGATGGCCGACAGCTCGAGGTCTGGGTAGGTTCGCACTGCCACCTGCAGGTCGGCAAGGTCGGCCCGGTACGGCTCAAGGACGGCTCCCTGGGCGAGATGAGGGTTTGATCCGAGCCGGGCCTTGGCCGCCACGAGGTCGGTGACGACGTCAATACCGATAGACGAGCCTCCGAAGCGGGGCTTGATGATGTAGGGCCCGTCGAATCCCACCTCCTCAAGCGACGCTGTGAGGGCGACCCGGGGAAGAGTGGGGATCTGCGAGGCGATCATGACAGCCCCAAAGGCCAACTTGTCCATCCCGAGGGCCGCCCCCGCCAGGCTTGGTCCGGTGTAGGCGATCCCAGCGAGGTCGAGTGCTGCCTGGAGAGTTCCATCCTCACCAGGGCCGCCATGGGTGCAGAGGATGACCACATCGAGGGCCAGTGGCTTGGCAGCCCTCAGGCGACCACCCTCTGGAATAAATCCACCGCCGTCGCCGACCGTCAGGGTGAGTGGCGTGGCGCCCTTGGGGGCACCCTCAAGGAAGGAACTTGCCTCGAGGGACGGATCTACGTCGACGAATCCGCCAAGCTTGGTCCAGTAGATCGCCCGGGTCGCTCGCCCTTGTGCGAGCAGTTCGTGAGCAGCCTGCAGCCCCGTCAGGATGCTGACGTCGTGCTCCGGCGACGGCCCACCGAACAGGACGGCGATCTCTCCCACGCTGACTCCTCGTCTCTCCTCGGCATCTTGCCGAATCTGGTCTAAGGGTAGTTGTCCGGCAGATCGTTCTCGTAGAGGACGGCATCGTCGGCCCCCAGGTTGGAGCGAACCCACTCAACAGCCTCCTCGCGGGTTGCCACAAGCCGCAGCTCGGCATCGGCGGCGCTGACGCCAGCGATCAGGCTCCGTCGGTTGGTCTGCCCGACCACCAGCACCACATCGGCGATCTCAGCGGCCCGTTGACCGAAGTGCTCATTCTCGTGTCGCTGTCGCCCACCGAGCTCGACCATCCCCGGGGTCACGACGACGCGACGTCCCGTCACACCCAAGCCCGCCAGGACCCGAAGGGCAGCCTCGGCGCCCGCTGGGTTTGAGTTGAAGGTGTCGTCGACCACGGTCACGCCACTCGGTACGCGAGCCACGCCCAGGCGGTTTTCGATCGTGCTCAGATGCTCGACCCGGCTCGCCACTGTGGCCGGATCGAGCCCGAGGGCGATCGCCGCGGCGACGGCACAGGCCACGTTCGTTGGCTGGAGGCCAGGCAGGACGGGGCTGGCCCCGACGAGTACCCCTGAGACCTCGATGCCCCATGCCGCATCACCCTCGGTCACCACGACGTCGGCATCTCGTCGGGCCGACCCAGCCCGGAGCACTCGCTTTCCCTCGCGAGTCAACTGATCGGCCAGCACCGCCAAACGATCGTCATCGACATTGATCACCACCACCTCGGCCCCCACAGCGATCTCGGCCTTGGCAGCCACGGTGACGTCGAGGCTGCCGAAGCGCTCGAGATGAACTGGTCCGATCGCCGTCATCACGGCGATCGATGGTGGGCACCAGGTGCAGAGGTCGGCGATCTCTCCCGGACCGTAGGTCCCCATCTCGGCGATGAAGACCTCTGTCCCCTCGGCGAGATGCTCATTGATCGCCCGGGCCAGTCCAGCGCGATTGTTGAACGAACGCGGGGACGCGACAGTGGCGAGGTTCCCGGCCACCAGACCCACGAGGTGGTTCTTCACCGAGGTCTTGCCATAGGACCCGGTGATCCCGATGATCCGGGGAGCCACCCGGCCAAGACGAGCCGCCGCCTGGTCGACAAATCGTCGACTGGCCCGTTCCTCGAGAGGGGCGAGGAGCAGTGCAGCGAGGTCGATGATCACTGGCACGACCAGCGTGCCGACGGCCATCGCCAACGGGAGGCTGACGAGGCACACTGCGAGGACCACCACAAGCTCGAGGCCAGCTGCTGCGGCAGCCAGGCTCTTGAGTCGACGAGTCCATGCCAACTGTGAGGTCCGGCCTCGAGGACTGAGGCCACGAGGTCCGAGTGCCACCACCGCGATTGGAATGGCCGCCGCCATCGCCCCGAACGGCGACACCATCGTGCCCATCAGAGCCAGAACAAGGCCGATGAGGTTCAACGGGGTCACTGTCCACCAACGGGCGGCGAATCGACTCGTCGAGCCGGCAAGATAGTGCTCACGCTGAGCCACCCTCAGCCACCGCAGACCGGCAAGGAGGATCGCTCCAATTCCAGTGATGACGAGCGCGGCCGAGATCGCTGTACTCATGAGGCAACCTCGGCGAGCACGTCGTCGAGTGATGCCCGGACAGCAGCTGGTGCCTCGGTCACTGTGAGGTGCCCCACGCCGGGCACCACGGTCAATGACACCGAAGCCGACGATCCCTGCGTGAGTAACGCTCGGGCTCGCTCGGCGACGTCGAGCGGCACATCGGCATCGTGCTCACCCCAGACCAGCGCTACGGGGACCTGGATCCGACCCAACTCGTCGTCGAACGACTCGTTGATCACCCGGACCAAGGTGTCACGCATGGTGCCGGTGGCGGCGTTGTAGTCCGCCGATCCGGCCCGCCGTCGGACCGCCTCGAAGCGGGACTCGCTGATGATATGGATGCGACGGAGGAATCGGAGCACCCGGTAGCGGGCGGAGGGTCGAGACGCGGTCGGTCGACGAAGTACCGGGGCACCGATCAGCACGAGTCCAGCGACCAAATCAGGACGCAGATCAGTCAACGCCACCGCCACCCGACCACCGTGCGAGTGGCCCATCACGACGACCGGTCCCGGGAGCGACTCGAAGACTGGGATCAGCACCCGGGCGAAGTCGAAGGATGAATAGGCCTCCTCAGGTGCCGGCGAGGCCCCGAACCCCGGCAGGTCGAGTGAGATCCCGTCAACGATGGGGCTGCCAGGGAGCATCAGAATGCCGATGGCGTCGCGGTGGGTTCGCCCCCATCCATGGAGACACACGACCGACGCCGGTCCATCCCCAACGACCTCTCCGAAGAGTGAGCCGTCAGCGAAAGCACTCAGCACAGCCGTGCCGCGGGTTCGCTGCGGAGGTCTCGTGCCATCGGACTCCGAGCCTACAGAGCCGCACCAGAGAGCCCGGCGACCCAGTCACCGCTGATGGCTACGGTTGGCGTCATGGACCCCGACCGTCGAGCCGATGCTGCCCTGGCGCGACTGACTCCTGCTCAGCATGAGGCGGTCACCGCCGAGGACCATCGCCTCGCCGTCCTCGCCGGCGCTGGGGCAGGCAAGACCACGGTGCTCACCCTTCGAGTCCGCAAGATGGTCACCTCGGGCATCGACCCGTTCAACATCCTCGTGGTCACCTTCTCGCGCCGGGCGGCCCAAGAGCTCCGCACCCGTCTGTGGCAGCTCGGTGTGGAAGGGATCCGATCCGGGACCTTTCATGCCACCGCGCTCGAGCTGCTCGAGGTGCGTCGAGCAGAGCAGGGACTCGGCCCGCCGCGCATCCTCCCTGACCGTCGCCGCAGCCTCGCCCGCATGCTCGAATCGATCGGCCGAACCCTCCCCCGGTCGGCCCCCGCAGCGCTCGACACCGAGATCTCCTGGGCCAAGGGCCATGGCCTCGAGCCAAGGACCTACGAAGACGGGGCGCGTCGAGCCCATCGCACGAGCTCGCTCTCAATGAAGACGGTTGCGGAGCTCTGGAGCCGCTACGAGGATGGGAAACGACGTTCCGCCATGCTGGACTTCGATGACCTGATCATCGATGCCGCCGAGGCTCTCCGCGATCCAACCTTTGCCAAGGCTATTCATTGGCGAACTCGACACGTGCTCATTGATGAGTTCCAGGACGTGAGCCCCATGCAGTTCCGGTTAGTCGAGCACCTCATGACCCCCTCAACCACCCTGTTCTGCGTCGGTGACCCGAACCAGTCGATCTACGGGTTCAACGGTGCCGATCCGGCACTGCTGGCCAATCTCGAAACCTCATTCCCCGACCTGCGCACGATCGCCCTCGACGACAACCATCGATCAACGCCGGAGATCGTGCTTGCCGCCTCGGCCGTGCTCCCGGAGGATGACCAGCGGCCGGCGACCTCGAGTCAATCGACCGGCCGCTCACCGAGCATCGTCGCCTGCGAGGACGATGACGCTGAAGCCAAGATGGTCGCCGACGCCATCAGTCGAGCCCGGACGCCGGGATCGGCGTGGGGCACCATCGCCGTACTGGCCCGGACGAATGCCCAGCTCACCCGGATTGCAGCAGCCTGCGAGGCCAGCGGAGTCCCCCATCGGCTCCTCGCTCCGGATCTGTCGGAGGAACCAGCACTCGACGCCTCGCCTCGCCGTCAGCGCTGGCACGACGAGGCTGAGCCGGACCCCGGGGAACCCGATGCTGTGGCACTCGCCACCTTCCACCGCTCCAAGGGCCTCGAGTGGCAGCGGGTGTTCGTGATCGGTGCCAGCGAGGGGCTTGTCCCCCATGCCGCCGCCACCACACCCACCGCCCTCGCCGAGGAGCAGCGATTGCTCTATGTGGCGCTCACCCGAGCGGGCCAGGAGCTGACGGTCTCGTGGGCACGTCGGCGCGACGGCGAAGAGCGTCGGGGGTCACCCGAGCGGTCGATGTCGTCACTGCTGCGACCCATGGTCGACGAGCTCGCCCGACAAGACGCGATGAGCCGACCGACCTCGGCCCAGCGTGCCAGCAGCCACCTCGCCGCCATGCGCCACCGCGTCGCCGAGGCGCGTCGCGAGCGCGAGGATGCATCCGGGGAGGGATGATGACCGACGACGATCTCGTGGCTCGTCTGCGAGCAGCGCTGAGCGACGGTGCCGTCGCGGCTGCCGAGCAGATCAATGCCGACGACCTGCACGATGAATCGCTCCATCCGGCGTCAGGCAGTCCGGTGTGCGTCGTGCGGCCTCGCTCGACGGCCGAGGTGATTGAGATCGTCGCCGCAGCGCGACACCACGGCGCACCGATCGTCGCCCGAGGATCGGGAACTGGACTGTCGGGTGCGGCGATCCCGATCGATGGAAGCATCCTCGTCAGCTTCGACCAGATGACAACCATCCTCGATCTCGATGTCGCCAACCAGGTGGCGGTGATCCAGCCTGGCGTGACCCTCGCCCAACTCGACGAGGCGCTCGCCGGGACCGGCCTTCGCTACCCCGTCCAGCCAGGCGAGCACTCCGGGTCACTCGGAGGGAACGTGTCGACCAATGCGGGTGGCATGCGAGCGGTGCGAGATGGCGTCACCCGCAACCATGTGCTGGGCCTCCAGATGGTGTTGGCCGACGGATCGGTGCTCTCGACGGGAGGGAAGATCGTCAAGAGTTCGTCGGGCTACGACCTCACCCAACTCGTCATCGGCTCTGAGGGAACCTTGGCTCTCGTGACCGAGGTCACCGTGAAGCTCTCGATCCGCTACGAGCATTCGGCCACGCTGGTGGCGGCCTTCGCCGACCTCGACGCTGTGGCCGATGCCCTGCCTCACCTGAGCGTCGGCGGCCTCGCCCCCGCGGTGCTCGAGTACATCGACGCCCTCACCATGGCCGCCATCACCAGGGCCGCCGACATCGAGCTGTCCATCCCCGCATCGGTCGCCGAATCGACCGGCGCCTTCCTCGTGGTGGTGCTCGAGGATTCGTCCGCCGACCGGCTCGAGCACGACCTCGAGGTGACCGCCTCGGCCCTCGATGCGCACGGAGCCATTGATACCTTTGTGCTCAGTGCCCACCAAGGGCCTCGTCTGATCGAAGCCCGGGAACGAGCGTTCTGGGTGGCCAAAGCCAATGGAGCCACCGACATCGTCGACATCGTGGTCCCGCGAGCCGAGGTTGCTCCCTATCTCGCCGAGGTTGGCCGCATCGCCGAGGAGCACGCGACGTTCCTCACCGGCTGCGGACATGTCGGCGATGGCAACGTCCACATGTCGATCTTCGAGGGTGACCCTGACCGACGACGCTCACTGCTCGACGCCCTCTTTTCTGCCGGCCTGCGGCGAGGGGGTCAGATCTCCGGTGAACATGGGATCGGCTCGGCAAAGCGAGAGGCATATCTTCGCCACGCCGATCCGGTCCGCCTCGAGCTCGAGGCACGCATCAAGGAGGCCTTCGATCCCGATGGCCTCTTCAACCCCACCCGCGGCGGTGGAAGGAGGACATCATGACCAATGGCGCCCAGTCCCTGCTTTCAACTCTCGTCGCCTCGGGCGTCGAAGTTTGCTTCGCCAATCCCGGCACGTCGGAGATGCACTTCGTTGCCGCCCTCGACGATGTGCCCGCCATGCGAGGGGTACTCACCCTCTTCGAGGGCGTGGCCACCGGAGCCGCTGATGGCTATGGCCGAGTGACCGATCGGCCCGCAGCCGTCCTGCTGCACCTCGGACCTGGTCAGGGCAACGGCCTCGCCAATCTCCACAACGCTCGTCGCGCCCGGACCCCGCTGCTCAACATCATCGGTGATCACGCGCTGGGACACGCTGCCTTCGATGCCCCACTCACCAGCGATGTCGCCGCCGTCTCAGCCACGGTCTCTACGGCCGTCATCACCTCGACATCTTCCGATGAGGTCAGTGCCGACGCCGTGGCAGCCATCGAGGCGGCCATGGGTCCTCCCTCTGGTGTGGCCACGCTCATCCTTCCTGCCGACGTCTCCTGGGGCCCGGTCTCGAGCCTCCCAGCCGCCGGACCCCTTCCGGTGGAGCGCGTTCGGGCCACTGATGCCGAGGTCATGCTGACCGCCAGTGCGCTGCGGGCCGCCAGCCACCCGGTGCTGCTGGTCGGCGGCCGCGCCGCTCGAGCGGGAGCGATCGATGACGCCGCCCGGATCGCTGAGGCGACGGGAGCCGAATTGCTGGTCGAGACATTTCCGTCGATCTCAACCCGTGGCGCCGGCACCCCAGTGGTTGGACGGCTGAGCTATCTCCCGGAGTTTGCTGCCAGCCAGCTCGAGGCGTGCGATCTCCTGGTGCTGGTCGATGCCGCGTCGCCAGTCTCATTCTTCGGGTACCCCGGACTTGAGGGCGATCTCGTGCCGACCACAACTGAGGTCCTGGTCCTCGCCGACGCCAGCGGCGATGCTCCGGGCTCCCTTGCCGCTCTGGTGGCCGCCCTCGAAGCCCCCTCGATCGTTGCCACTCGCCACCCATCCACCATCACCGAACTACCGATGGGCCCACTGACGGCCGCCAATCTCGCCGCTGCCGTGGCTGCCACCATCCCGGAGGGGACCATCGTGGTCGACGAGTCCAACACCGGAGGCATCTACCTCGCTGGTGCCACCGCAGGAGCGCCACCACACGACTGGCTGGCCCTCACCGGCGGAGCGATCGGCTATGGACTCCCAGCCGCCCTCGGTGCAGCCATCGGTCGGCCCGATGCCCGTGTCCTTTGCCTCGAGTCCGACGGAAGCGCCATGTACACGTTCCAGGCTCTCTGGACGATCGCTCGCGAGGGGCTCGACGTGACTGTGGTCATCTTGTCGAACCGCTCCTATGCGATTCTGACCATGGAGCTCGCACGTGTCGGGGCCACAGCTGAAGGGTCGGCTGCCAGTTCGATGTTTGATCTTTCGAACCCGGAAATCGACTTTGTCTCGCTGGCCGGCGGCCTCGGCATCCCCGCCAGCCGTGTCACGACGGCCGAGGATCTGACCGCAGCGCTCGCTGTGTCGTTCGCCGAAGACGGCCCTCGCCTCATCGAGGCGGTGCTGCCAGCCGGACTGGGCTGACCTCGGCTCAGCGACAGTCCGAGCACGCCTCGTTGCCAGTTCGCTGAAGCTGGCCGTTCACTCGAGATCGATGTCGATCACCACGGGGGCGTGGTCTGACGGCTTGACCCCCTTGCGGGCGTCTCGGTCAACGAACGCATCGGTGACCATCGGCGTCAGAGCCTGCGAGGTCAGGGCCAGATCGATCCGCATTCCATGGCCCTTATGGAACGAGCCGTCCCGATAGTCCCACCACGAGAAGACCTTGCCGTCGGGATGGAACTGGCAGAAGACGTCACTGAAGCCGATGTCGAGGATCTCACCGATGGCGGCACGCTCTGGGCCGCTCACATGGGTCATCCCTTCGAGCGCAGCTAGGTCCCAGACGTCCGTATCGTTTGGCGCCACATTGAAGTCACCCGCAGCCACCACCAGCTCGTCGCTGGGTCGCTCGGCCAGTGTCGTTCGAAGTTGCGACAGCCATGCCAACTTGGCGACATAGTGCTCAGAGTCGAGACTTCGGCCATTGGGCACGTAACAGCTCATGACTCGGACCCCACCACAGGTTGCGGAGATCAACCGAGCACCCAGATCGTCCTCCGGGGTGCCGAAGCCGATCGCCACATTTTCGACTCCCACCCGACTGAGAATGGCAACCCCGTTCCACCGGCCCTCCCCATGGTGAACCGAGGAGTAGCCGGCAGCCTCGAGGGCATCAACAGGGAACTTCGGATCCGCCTGCTTGGTCTCCTGCAGGCACAACACGTCCGGCTGGCGCAGTGCCAGCCACTCCTCGACCCGAGGAAGGCGGGCCGTGAGTGAGTTCACATTCCAGGTGGCAATCCGCATCACGACGATTCGGCATCGACGATGACGAAGAGCAGCTGGGCCTCACAGGCCACCACACCGTCAACGGTGGCTCGACCAAGACCCTTGCCCGCTCGGGCGCTCAGCTGCGTGACGACCAGCTCAAGGTCAAGCCGATCCCCCGGTACCACTTGTCGCCGGAACCGAGCGCGTTCGATGCCGCCGAACAAGGGCAGCTTCCCGGCGTAGCGAGGATCGGCGAGAACGGCGGTCGCGCCCACCTGAGCCAGCGACTCCACCATCAGCACCCCCGGCAAGGTCGGACGACCAGGGAAGTGACCGGCGAAGAACCACTCCTCGCCGGTCAGCGTCCAGTGACCGGCCGCCGAGACCCCGGGGACGATCTCGTCAATCTCGTCGACCAGCAAGAACGGCGGTCGATGGGCGATCAGCTCAGTCGGATCCACGCCTCCTCCTAGACCAGCTCGACCTCAGCCACCCGTCGGGCGGCGTCGATGGCAACGATGCGGAAGGTGCGCTCGTCGCGACGCGACAACACGTCGCGAGCCTTCGTCGGCGGCGGATCGCCCAATCGCTCAGTCGGGGCGTAACAGCGGAAGCTCCGACTCTCTCCAAGCTCAATATCCACCATCGCTCCGTGGCTGGTGAAGGCGGAGACAACCCCCGTGATCTCTCCGCCCACCTCGTGGGTAGCGACGAACGACAAGAAGTCCAGGGGTTCATTGACCGGGGTCCCCTTGGCTGCCATGGCATCCGCCCCCCGTCCGCCCTTCTTTGCCGCGGGCTCTGCTGGCTTCTTTGCCGCCTTGGTGGCGGTCTTCTTGGTCGATGGGGCACGAGTCGGCGATGGCGGTTCCGTATCATCCGACTGCTCGGCGTTCGCTCCTCGTCCACGGCCTCGGCCGCCGCGTCGACGGCGAGGCTTGGCCCCGCTGGTCGGCTCCGGTTCGGGCACACGGGCAGCCAGGCGAATGGCCTCAGCGTCCTCGCCCGCGAGCGAGGACGAGTGACTGGCCACCACGATGCCGATCCCCGCAGCGAGCGCCTTGAGGCCAGCATGATCGAGCTCGAGCTCCTTGGCCAGGGCATAGGCCCGAACCTTGGGCAGAGGCACCGGTTCCGCAGCCTTGGCCCGGATCCGATCGACCTGGTCGGCAGTCAACGTCGAGGAGTGGCTCGCCACCGCAACCTTGACCGAGCTGGCCAGTTCCTTGAGCCCCTTGGTGTCGACACCCAACTCCTTGGCCAGTGCATACGCTCGCATCGAGATGGCCGGCGATGGTGCCACATCTTTCGGAGTGAGGACGTCTCCGACCTTGGGGGTCGAACCGTCGGGGCGGGTCACCGCCAGCTTGGCCGCAGGGACCGTCTTGGGTGCATTCCGCCGGACAGCCGCCGTGGCGGCCCTGCTCTTGGGCCCCCGTACTGGGTTGCGCGGCGTAAAGATCCAGCCCACGCCGGGCACGGGCTTTCCACCGATCAGGCGACCCTCCTCGAAGAGCCACGGGTGCTCGCCGTGGAACTCCTGGAATGAGTCATTCGACAGCACGATGCCGCCAGTCCGCTTGGCGATCTTGAGGACGAAGGCGTCGCCGCGACCCACCGTGCCCGCTGGAGGGGAGACGACCTCACCGTTGAGCTCGGCCTCCTTGAGTCGATCACGATCCTTGGCGTCGATCCGATGCTCGAAGGTGGCGTCGACGACGACGATGATGTCGGATCCAGGGTGTTCCTCGACATAGGAGGCGACGGCCTCTTCGAGCTGCGGGAGGCTCGGCAGGGTCCGTCCCTCGGTGGCCAGGTTCGATCCGTCGACGACGACGTGGTTGGTTGCCATGGGCTCCTCAGTCAACCATCTTGCGGTCGCAATGTCGGCCACCCTCGATCACTCGACCTCATAACCCGGCGAAGGCCCGCACGAGGAGGTCCTCCTGCTCGGCACGATGGACGAGCCCGCTCCCGGTGGCCGGACTAGCGCTCTCGGCCCTTGCGACGTGCCGCAAGGTCATCCGATCACGGAGCTCACGGTGGAACTGGTGATGGACGAATGGCCACGCACCCATGTTCTTCGGCTCCTCCTGGAGCCACACGAGTTCGGTGGCCCCGGTGTAGCGACCGATCACTTCGTCGATCTGCGCATCAGGCCATGGATAGAGCTGCTCGACCCTCACGATGGCCGTCGATGCTGCCGCTGACGAACCCTCTGCCGAAAGCTCGGCCTGGCGGGCGATGGCTTCGTGAGCCACCTTGCCCGAGGCCATGATGATCCTGCGGACGGCAGCCGGATCCGCATCGAGATCATCAAGCACTGGCAAGAACGAGCCACTGACGAGATCGTCAAGCGAGGACCGCGATGCCTCGGCTCGAAGCATCGACTTGGGCGTCATGACCACCAGGGGCGTGAGCCGTTCCCGACGAACCTGCGATCGGATCAAGTGGAAATACTGCGCCGCCGTGCTGGGGACCACGACGCGAAGATTGTTCCGGGCGCACAGGGTCAAGAAGCGTTCAATCCGAGCGCTCGAGTGCTCGGGTCCCTGCCCTTCGTAGCCATGGGGCAGGAGCATCACCAAACTGGCCACCTGACCCCACTTGTCCTCGGCTGCCACCAGGAAGTTGTCAATAATGATCTCGGCACCGTTGACAAAGTCTCCGAACTGGGCCTCCCACATGGTGAGTGACTCCGGGGACTCCACTGAGTAGCCGTACTCGAAGCCCAGCACTGCGTATTCGCTCAGCAGGGTGTCTCGGATGGTGAAGCGGGCCGGATCAGTCTCGAGGTTGGCCAGCGGCACCCACTCCTCGCCATCGGCGTAGTCCACGAGGACCGCATGGCGCTGACTGAAGGTGCCACGGCGGGTGTCTTCGCCCGTAAGGCGCACATTTGTTCCCTCGACGAGGAGCGACCCCATCGCCAGGGCCTCGGCGAGCGACCAGTCGACCCATCCCGATGCCACCATGGCTCGACGCTGCTCGAACTGCCGAGCCAACTTGGGGTGCAGTGTGAAGCCTTCGGGGACCGAGGCCGTGGCCTCGGCAATCCGCTCGAGGATCTCCACCGCCACACCGGTCGTCGGTGCCGGTGGGTCGACAGGGATCTCGTGAATCGGAGGCGCCGAGAGCACCGGCATCTCACGTTCTCTCACCTCGTCGAGCACGGCCTGAAGACGTGCACCGAAGGCATCGAGGCCCTGTTCCGCCTCCTCGAGCGTGAGGTCGCCCCGACGAATGAGTGTCTCGGTGTAGAGCTTCCGGACGCTGCGCATCTCCTCGATGGTCCGATACATCAGCGGCTGGGTGTAGCTCGGATCATCGCCCTCGTTGTGGCCATGGCGTCGGTAGCAGACCAGATCGATGACCACGTCCTTGTGGAACCGTTCACGGAAGGCGAAGGCCAGTCGAGCCGCCCGAACACAGGCCTCCGGGTCGTCGCCGTTGACGTGGAAGATGGGCGCCTGGACCATCTTGGCCACGTCGGTCGAGTAGTAGCTCGAGCGGGCAGCCGAGGGCGAGGTGGTGAACCCGACCTGGTTGTTGATCACCAGGTGGACGCTTCCCCCCGTTCGATAGCCCGAGAGCTCCGAGAGGTTGAGCGTCTCCGCCACTATCCCTTGGCCGGCGAAGGCCGCATCGCCATGGACCAGAATCGCCAGCACGGGGAAGTCATCCGCACGGGTGCGGAACGCTTCGGGGGTGCCATCGGTCGGGGGCGCGAGCTGGTCTTGTTTCGCTCGAGCCATCCCCTCCACTACAGGATTCACCGCTTCGAGATGGGACGGGTTCGAGGCCATCGTCACCGGTATGGAGAGGCCAGAGAGCCCGACCAGGACTCCGCTCGCTCCCTTGTGGTACTTGACGTCACCAGATCCCTGAACACTCTCGGGATCAAGGTTTCCCTCGAACTCCGAGAAGATCTCCCCGTAGGACTTGCCGACGATGTTGGCCAGGAGGTTGAGCCGGCCACGGTGGGCCGTCCCGAGGTAGACCTCTTTGCTTCCAGCCACCGCCGCCGCGTCGATCAGCGCATCAAGCGCCACGACCGTGGACTCGGCACCCTCGAGGCCAAAGCGCTTCTGACCCACATAGCGCGTGTGCAAGAAGCGCTCGAAGACCTCAGCCGCATTGAGCCGATCGAGGATGTGGCGCTGCTCTTCCACGCCGATCGTGGTGGCCACACCCTCCACGTGGTGTTGGATCCAAGCCTTCTGCTCAGGATCTTGGATGTGCATGTACTCGATCCCGAGTGTTCGGCAGTAGGCGTCACGAAGGACCGAGAGCATCTCGTCGAGGGTTGCCGTCGGTCGGTCGAGGAGCCCATCGGTGAGAAAGGTCCGCGGCAGGTCCCAGATGGTCAGCCCATAGGTCAACGGATCGAGCTCAGGGTGCAGGTGCGGAGGCTCCGCCGACAGCGGATCAAGGTCGGCGTCGAGGTGACCCCGCACCCGATACATGTTGATCAGGCTGTGAACCTTGAGCTGTTTGGCGATCTGCTCGAACTCTCCGGCATCGTCGGAGTCCGCTGGGTTTTGGTCCCTTCGCCACTGCGAGGGCTCGTATGGGATACCCAGTGCAGCGAAGACCTCCTCATAGAACCCATGGCCGCCCGTCAGTCGCTCCGCCACATTCTTCAAGAAGAGCCCCGACTCAGCGCCCTGGATAATTCGGTGGTCGTAGGTCGACGTGATGGTCAGTACCTTGCCGAGACCCAGATCCGCCAGCATCCTGGGGTCGGCGGCCTCGAAGCCCGCCGGCCACCCGATTGAACCCACGCCGATGATGGCACCTTGACCGGGCATCAGCCGAGGAACCGACTGGACGGTGCCCAGCGTCCCGGGGTTGGTCAGCGAGATCGTCGATCCGGCGAAGTCCTCAGGGGTGACTGAGCCGGTGTGCACCTTGCGTACGAGATCCTCATAGGCCAGCAGGAAGGACCGGAAGTCCATGGACCCCGCATCCTTGATGCACGGGACCATGAGGTTGCGGGTGCCGTCTGACTTCTCGACATCGACCGCCAGCCCGAGGCCGACGTGATCGGGCCGCATGATGCCGGGCGTCCCCTTGTCATCCACCGCCTCGACGAATGCCGCGTTGAGCGCCGGAATGTCCGAGAGCGCCCGGACGACAGCGAAGCCAATGAGGTGTGTGAAGCTCACCTTCATGGCCGATGTGCGCATCAGTTGATCGTTCAAGGCCGAGCGATTGACTTCGAGCAGTCGTGCAGGGACGGTTCGGACCGAGGTCGCGGTCGGGACCGAGAGGCTCGCCACCATGTTTGCCACGATCCGGGCCGAAGCGCCCCGCAGGGGTGTTGCCGATGAAACCACCGGTGCCGGAGGGGTGGCGGCAACTGTCGGACTCGCCGGAGCGACGGCGGCGACCGTCGACTGCGGACGGTAGTCGGCGAAGAATTCCCGCCAACTCTGCGCCACAGAGGTCGGATCGGCCAAGAACCGCCGGTACATGTCATCGACCAACCACGCGTTGGGCCCGAATGACCCTCTGGCCGATGTTCCGGCTCCACCTTCAGAGCTCGAAGTTCCCTGCGGTGCCATCTTTCCAGCCTACCGGGAGGAATCCGAGCGACTTCCCGGTTCGAGCCGACCGGTAGGTTGGCCCCATGAGCACGACGAACCCGATCCGGCACAGCTTCGGTTCGCCGGCCGGAACGACCGAGCGGGGCATCGAGATGTTCGCTCGCCACGTCGAGTCCCCCTCGGGCACCGTGGTCATGGTCCATGGGACCCTCGATCGCGGCGGCAGCTTCTCTCGCATGGCCCGTCGCCTCGAGGGCCTCGACGCCATCGTGTTTGATCGGCGGGGCTATCAGTCCTCGCGCTCACTCGGTGGTGCGGCACACCTTTCCGACCACCTTGACGATCTGCGTGAGATCCTCACTACGGCCGCCGCTCGAGGGCCGGTCACCCTGGTCGGGCACAGCTTCGGCGGGGTCATCGCAATCGCCGCCGCTGCGGCCATGCCCGAGGCGATGGAAACACTGGTCGTCTACGAACCTCCCATGCCGTGGCTCTGGGAGGAGCCACCTCATCACGCCATGGT
>CAIUMH010000018.1 GCA_903900235.1 uncultured Actinomycetes bacterium | reverse complement strand
TCGACCGAGTAACGACCTCTTCGGAACGGCTTGACGATGGGCTACCCATGCGTCGTGTGGTGAAGCGTCCCCTCCTGGCGACAAGAACCAAGCGGCTCTCCCTGCCCTCGCCCCCGAGCACGATGCCGTGGGCCCGAGAGGGAAGAGGCTTGCGGCGAGAACAGCTCGCCCGGCTCGTTGCGGCACCTTTGGTGCTCGAGACCACGGACCGGCAAGCCATCACCGGATCCGTCATCCTCACCAGCTCGCACGTGATCCAAGGCTTCTCTTCCGGCACCAAGGAGCTCGACGATTGACTCCCCCTCCCCTCTCCGCCGGGCAGCCGCGAATCGCGTAACTGGTTCAAGCGGGACCTCGATAGTGACCGATGGTGACGTTGGCCCCGGAGGCGCATCCTCTGCGTCATCAACCGCGTCGGTTCTCCGATCAAGCCCGTCGGGGCGAATCGCCAGGAATCAGTCCGAGGAGATCGGCGCCTTTGCGGTGGCGCTATTGGCTGTCGACCAACGGCATCTCGGCCCCGTCCTTACGTGGCGCTCCTCAAGCATCGCTCGTCACGGCATTCGAGGTAACTGCGTTGGTGGGGATCGTCCTCGTTCACCCCAAGAGCGACGATGCTCGCTGGTCGTTCAGGATTTCGGGTTCGCTGAATCACCAATTGACTTGCTCATCGTGATGTGGCCATCGAAGACATGGCCGAACGAACGTGGTGGAATCCATCGTCCTCCGCACGATCGAGTGGCCGGATCAACAGCAAACAGGCGGATGGCTCTGGCCAACGATCAGGAGGCGCCTGAGAATCCGTCCATCATTCCGGCAGCCCTGAAGGGTCCGAAGAAGCCGTGCTCAAGGAGGCCGTGACCGACATGGTCGTCGTAGCGGAACTCCGCCAGGTGATCGATGATCCCGTACTGGGCCAGACCCTTGATCTCCTCAACATCGAGGACAAGACCTTGGACCACGAGGTCTGGGCCGTGGTACATCCCATGGCGCCAGTCGGCGTCGATGCCGTATCCGGTGCCTAGCGACACGTAGTTCGGCAGGATCGAGGTGCACTCGATCTCGAGGCCGACCTTGGGGAACCGCAGCGTCGATCCCGTCAGAATACGAGTGCCGGGGATGATGTCGTGGTCCCACTCGACCGGGCCGAGGTCTTCGATCTCGCGGCTGGGGTCGTTCCAGACCCGCTCGGACTGCACGAGGTGCCGGACCCCATCATCATCCTGATGGCAGATATAGAAGATCGAGTGGTCCTCGAACATCATCGGGTAGTAGTTCCACATCCCCGGAAGGACGATCATGCCCTCGCGGATACCCGGGGGCTCGGCCTCGCCAACGGGACGGATACCCCAGGAACGGTCTCGCGTTCCCGCACCATCGATAGCGTGCTCAACGCCATCGACCACCAGCGTTCCTGTCCAGCGGCCCGTCTGCGCCAGCCGGTTGGTGTCAAAGACGATACGTCCCTTCTGCCGGAGCGTCTGGCGGGGCTCGAGTAGCGCCTCGATGGAGCCTTCGAAGGTGGCGTCCATGGCCACCGTGTGCTCGGTTTCCTCCACCACGACCCGCAATTTGCGCAATGGCTCGAGAATCTCGACCCGGATGGGCCCGACTGAGATGTCCGCCCGATCTTCAAGAGGCTTCGACGAACGCACGATGTGCTGCTTGTCGCCGATGCGCACGTCGATGAAGGCGTCGGTGGTCCCCAGGTTCGGGTACTGACCAAGGCCGAAGATGGCGAAGAGGTCGTGGCTGTCGGGATACAGGTTGAAGTAGTAGCGGTCGTAGAAGTGCCGGTCAGAGGTCGCCGCGTGAGCGATGAGCTCAGGGCTCTGGTGGACCGGGTAGTCGTCGAAGCTGGTCAGCTCGCTCATCGTCGGCTCGTCAGCTGCAGCAGCCGCCGCCGCAGCAGCCGCCGCCCGCTCCACCGGCCGGCATCGGTGCACTGGCACCACCGAGGGTGGCGAACACCGGGAACATCCGGACCGCTCCCTCGTGGCCCGTCGGGCATGTAGCTGGTTCGTCG
Organism: uncultured Actinomycetes bacterium; assembly: GCA_903900235.1. GTDB lineage: Bacteria > Actinomycetota > Acidimicrobiia > Acidimicrobiales > RAAP-2 > CAIUMH01. Next base: position 24,336 of record CAIUMH010000018.1, on the reverse strand, counting down.
GCCTCGGCCATTGGCCGGGACAACTCGTAGGTCGCCTCACAGGTCGTGCAGCGGTAGTCGTAACGTGGCATCTGGCACCCCCTCTGTTGCGGAACGGCCCGCACCGCCCTGATCGTAGCCACTAGTGGCCGTCCGACGAGAAGGACTGAGACAGCGTCGTAGAATGGACCCATGGCTATCTCCCCCTCGCATCCAGACAGCTTCGGTGCCCGCGGCACCCTCGACATCGACGGGCGCTCTCTCGAGTACTTCTCGCTCGCCGCCCCCGGTCTCGACCAGGACGCCGTCGCCAAACTGCCGTTCTCGATCAAGATCCTCCTCGAGAACCTCCTGCGCCACGAAGACGGTCGCAAAGTCACGGCGGATGACATCCGCGCCCTGGCCGATTGGGCCAGGGACCCCGGCGCCCACGGCGAGGCCGCGGGAGACAAAGCCCGTGAGATCGCCTTCAGCCCCGAGCGTGTGCTGATGCAGGACCTCACCGGCGTCCCTGCCGTCGTCGATCTCGCGGCGATGCGCGACGCCATCGTGGAGCTCGGTGGTGACGCAGAGAAGATCAACCCCCTCGTCCCCGTCGAGCTCGTGACCGACCACTCAGTGATCGTCGAACACTCTGGCTCGGATGCCTCCTACGACCAGAACGTGAGCGTCGAGTACCAGCGCAACCTCGAGCGCTACCAATTGCTTCGTTGGGCCCAGGGGTCCTTCGACGGCTTCCGTGTGGTTCCTCCTGGCATGGGCATCTGTCACCAGGTCAACATCGAGCACCTTGCTCGCGTGGTCTTCGACGCCGACGGCGTGGCCTATCCCGACACCGTGGTGGGCACTGACTCGCACACCACCATGGTCAACGGCCTCGGCGTCCTTGGCTGGGGCGTGGGCGGCATTGAGGCCGAGGCGGCCATGCTCGGCCAGCCCACCTCAATGCTGATCCCACCGGTAGTCGGCCTCAAGCTCACCGGCCAGGCCCCTGAGGGGGTGACCGCCACCGACGTCGTCCTCACCATCACCCAACTGCTGCGCGGCAAGGGCGTGGTCGGCAAGTTCGTCGAGGCCTTTGGGCCAGGCATCGCCTCCATGAGCCTCGAGACGAGGACCACGATCGCCAACATGGCCCCTGAGTTCGGCGCCACCTGCACGATCTTCCCCATCGACCAGGTCACCCTCGACTACATGGCCTTCACCGGCCGCTCGGCCGAACACCTCGCCGTCGTCGAGGCCTACGCCAAAGCCCAAGGGATGTGGCACGACCCGAACGGAATCGAGCCGGTGTATTCCGAGACGGTCGAGCTCGACCTGTCCTCGGTCGTGCCATCACTGGCAGGCCCGTCACGACCTCAGGATCGCGTCACGCTTCGGACCGCCCACGAGGCCTTCCGCAGCGCCCTCGGACGTGAGCCGGTCGAGGTGAGTGGGTCGGGAGCGGCCACCACCCTGCGCGACGGAGCAGTGGCCGTGGCCGCCATCACCAGTTGCACGAATACTTCGAACCCAAGCGTGCTGATCGCCGCTGGCCTGGTGGCCCAGAAGGCCATCGAACGGGGACTCAGCACGAAGCCTTGGGTCAAGACATCCCTTGCCCCGGGGTCGCGCGTCGTCATGGACTACCTCGACAAAGCCGATCTGGTCGCCCCCCTCGACGAGTTGGGCTTCTTCCTCGTCGGCTATGGCTGCACCACCTGCATCGGTAATTCCGGGCCACTACTCCATGGCATCTCTGACGCCGTCACCACGAGCGACGTCACCGTGGTGTCCGTCCTCTCGGGCAATCGGAACTTCGAGGGTCGCATCCACCCGGACGTCAAGCAGAACTACCTCGCCTCACCGCCGCTGGTGGTGGCCTATGCGTTGGCCGGTACGATCGACATCGATTTGACCGTCGAGCCGATCGGCACCGATGCCGAGGGTAACGACGTCATGCTCTCCGACCTCTGGCCCACCGACGCTGAGGTGGCCGCCGCCATCCGGGCGTCGCTGACGCCTGAGATGTTCACCGCCCGCTACGCCGCCGCCTTTGACGGCGATGCGCGCTGGCAGGCCATCGACGTGGCCGAGGGCGAGACCTTTGCCTGGGTCCCCGACTCCACCTATGTCCGCCGTCCGACCTTCCTCGAGGGCCTTACCGCCGATCTCGAGACCATCGGCGACATCCACGGAGCTCGAGTGCTCGCCAAGCTCGGCGACTCGGTCACCACCGACCACATCTCCCCCGCCGGTTCCATCAAAAATGGCGTCCCAGCCAGCCGCTACCTCGTTGACCACGACGTGGCCCAGGTCGACTTCAACTCCTACGGCACCCGCCGAGGCAACCACGAGGTCATGATGCGGGGCACCTTTGCCAACGTCCGGCTCCGCAACCAGCTCGCCCCGGGGACCGAGGGTGGCATCACCACCAAGTTGCCCGAAGGGACCGAGACGTCGATCTACGACGCCGCCATGGCCTACGCCGAGACCGAGACGCCACTCGTCATCCTGGCCGGCAAGGAGTATGGCACGGGGTCGAGTCGGGACTGGGCAGCGAAGGGCACCAAGTTGCTCGGCATCAAGGCCGTCATCGTCGAGTCCTTCGAGCGGATCCACCGCTCAAACCTCGTTGGGATGGGCGTACTGCCCTTGCAGTTCCCGGCGGGCCAGAGCGCGGACAGCCTCGGCCTCGATGGCACCGAGGTCTACGACCTCACCGGCCTTGCTCCGCTCAATGACGGCACCATCCCCTCCACCGTGGCCGTCACGGCGACGAAGGTCGACGGATCAGTGATCACCTTCGACGCACGCCTGCGGATCGACACATTGACTGAAGCGGACTACTTCCGCCACGGTGGCGTGTTGCCCTTCGTCTTGCGTCAACTCGCCGGCCTCTAGGAGGCACGCCCGAGCGGAGGCATCGCTCAGGCGGTATCGACTCGCCGGAAGGCTTCTGCGGTCCGTGACCGCTTCATACCGGCGGCCTCAGCCACCATCTGGCCCCATCCTCGCAGCAACCCGTCAACGGCGACCGGGTCGGCGAGCTGACTGACATGACAGCGCAGCGCCTCGATCTTCTGGTCGATCACCTCGGTAGTGTCGACGACCAGGGTGGGGTCGGACATGGCCATCACCCACACCTCGGGGACAGTGTGCGCCTCGAGGCCCTCGTTGAGCAGTTCAGGGAACGCGAAGGGGTTCCGGGCATCCGGATAGACCGCAGCAAGTGCCGCCCCGCCAGCGGCGAGATGATCAGGGTGCGAGGCGTAGATCCGGTCGAGATTGAGCACCGGGCTCTGACAGATCACCCGGTCGGGCCGGACCTGCCGGATCACCCTGGAGAGATCCTTGCGCAGGTCCAGGGTCACGGCCACCTGACCGTCGAGGTGCCCGAGGAAGAACAGGTCAGTAACACCCACCTTCGCAGCAGCATTGGTCTGCTCGATCCGGCGCCCAGCAGCCCGCTGCTCGGCGGTGCTCGACAGATCACTCCCGCCAGCATCGCCATCGGTGATCAAGCAGTAGGTGACGTCGACCCCGGCCTTCGTCATCTTCGCAACAGTCCCGGCCGCGCCGAAGTCGACGTCGTCAGGATGAGCCGTGATCACCAGCACCCGCTCGACTCCAGCGGCCGGATCGACCACCGGCAGGCTCGACGCGAGGGTCTTGGGAGCCTTGGTCTTCTTGGTGATCGGTGCCTTCGGTGACTTCGGTGACTTCGGTGACTTCTTACTCACAGCAGCGAGTCCGCCGGGTCAGGACGCCAGGTTCCGAGATCCTTCAAGCACGGATTGTTCGAGAACACCTCCACGATGGGCAGCCGCAGAGCCAGGCGCCGCTGGACAACCTCCGCCTCAACCATCTGATTCCAGAGCAGCAACGACACCACGATGCCGTCGGTGCCCGCCCGGGCAGTGCGGCCGGAACGGTGGAGATAGGCCTTCTCATCTTCCGGTGGGTCATAGTGCACGACGACGTCGACGGCGTCGATGTGTAGCCCGCGGGCTGCCACGTCAGTGGCGACGAGGACGTGCAGCTTCCCGGAAGTGAAGTCGGCCAGCGCCCGCTCGCGCTGTTGCTGACGGAGGTCGCCGTGGATGGCACCTGCGTGGACGCCGAGCTTCTCGAGCTCGTCGACCACCTTGTCAGCACCCCGCTTGGTCCGACAGAAGATCAGGGCCTTGTCGTAGGCGGTCACGATGGCCGCGGCCACCTTCACCTTGTCCATCTGGTGGACGTTGAAGTAGTGCTGAACCATGCGGTCAACCGTCTGGGTGTCGCTCTTGACCTCGTGGAAGACGGGGTCGGTCAGATAGCGAGAGACCAGGCGATCCACCGCTCCATCCAAGGTGGCGGAGAACAGCAGCGTCTGGTGGGGGCCCTGCAGCCGACGCAGCACCCACTCGACCTGGGGCATGAAGCCCATGTCTGCCATCCGGTCCGCCTCGTCGAGAACGAGGACGTCGAGCTCGTCGACACGAAGCTCACCACGATCACCGAGGTCGATCAGGCGGCCTGGAGTGGCGATAATGAGCTCACAACCTTGGCGTAGCTGAGAGATCTGGCGCTCAATGTCAGCGCCGCCGTAGACGGCGGCCACCCGCATACCGATTGATGCGGCCAGCGGTGCCAACACGTCGTGGACCTGCACGGCCAACTCTCGGGTGGGGAGCAGGACGAGGCCACGCGGGGCTGCCGGTCCGCCCTCGAGCTGCACGACGGCGCCATTGGCGTCACGGAGGTTGTCGGCGATGCGCATCAGCATCGGGAGACCGAATCCGAGTGTCTTGCCCGAACCGGTCTTGGCCTTGCCGCAGACGTCCCGGCCTGCCAGCGCATCGGCGATGGTCATGGCCTGGATGGGGAAGGCCGTCTCGATGCCATCCTTGGACAAGGCGGCACAGAGGTCGGGGCTGACGCCGAGCGAAGCGAATGTCGTGTCCGTCGAATAGGTGTCGTCCTGCGCTGAGGCGTCGTCGGACTCGAGCGCGGGAGCGCTGGGAGTGGTGGTCATAGGGGTCTTCTTCCTGTGGTTGGTCGGGTCCGCAACCAGCATCGAAGAGGAGATGGACCCCGAGGCAGGTCCGCCACGTGCGGACCGCTCGATGTCCAGTCTACCGTCGACAGGGCCGAGAAGGCGACCACACCCCTAATATCTGCCTCATCCAGACTCCAAGGAGAATTGACGATGGCACGCCTCGAGGCCGGACAGGCCGCACCGAAGTTCACCCTCACCGACCATGACGGGACCAAGGTATCGCTCGCAGACTTCAAGGGAAGCAAGGTGATCGTGTACTTCTACCCGAAGGACGATACGCCGGGCTGCACCAAGGAAGCCTGTCAGTTCAACGAGAACCTGGCGGCCTTTGCCGCCGCCGACGTGGCGGTCGTGGGCATTTCTCCTGACGGCGCCGAGAAGCACACCCGCTTTCGGGAGAAGTACCAGCTCGACCTGCCGCTGCTCAGTGATCCGGACAAGTCAGTGATGGAATCCTACGGGGCCTTCGGCGAGAAGATGATGTACGGCAAGCAGGTCATGGGGGTGATCCGCTCCACCTTCCTGATCGATGAGAAGGGCACGATCGAACGAGCTTGGTACTCCGTCAAGGCCGACGGACACGCAGCCAAGGTCCTCGAAGCCGTCTCCGGCGCCTGACCGGCCACCAACGGTTCAGCGGCGGGCGTTGCGGCCACGGCCACCGGATTCACCGGAACCGCCTGCACGCTCGGATTTCACCGTGCGCCAGCGGTGCCAGAGGAAGACCACGACCATCACCACGACCACGAGAGCGATGAGGTAGCCCACATCGCTGATGCCCTTGGCGTACTTGTCGAACTGGTCGCCAAGGTTGTACCCGAGGATGGCCAGGGCCGTCACCCACACCGAGATGCCGAGTGCCGAATAGATGCCGAATCGAGCGGCAGGCATCTCCCCTACGCCGGCAGGCAGCGAGATGAAGGTACGCACCACAGGAACACAGCGACCGATACCGACCGCCATCTGGCCCCGCTTGGCAAACCAGTCATCGGCCTTGTCAAGGTCGGCGTGGGTGAGCAGCACGTACTTGCCCCAGCGGTCGATCGCTGCACGACCACCGGTGCGGCCGACGCCATAGGCGATGTATGAGCCGATCAGGGATCCGAGAATTCCAAGAACGATCACCAGCACAAGGTTGGCGGGCTTTCCCCCGTGCGTGTTGCTCGCCACGAAGGCGGCCGAGCACAGCGCCCCAGCTCCACCGATGGTGATCTCAGAGGGAATCGGCACGCAGGCCGACTCGAGGATGGTGAGGACGAAGATCGCCACGTAGACGTAGTCGACGAGGAAACTGGGGAGGTTCATTCCCCCAGTATCACCCATTGGAGCGGGTGGTGAGGGGAATGCCCCAGCGCTGGCTCAGGATCCCGCCACCATCGCGACGAGGTGCATCGTCATCGTTCCGCCAGTCGTCGTGATGGTCGCGCTGGCCGTGCGCAGACCTCGTTTGCCGACGCCGGACGCGAGGACCTGGTAGGTGATCGACTCGCCGGGTGCGATCGTCCGGCCAACCAGCGAGGCATCCGACAGCGAGAACGGTGACTGCAGGGGCGTCACGGCCGTCACCGCCGTCACCGTGAGATCGGCCTGACCAGAGTTGGTGAGCGTGCCGGTGAGCTGCCGGCTCTTGTTCCTCGCAACTCCGCCGAAGCTCAGAAGTGGTCCAGGTCGGGCTTCTAGGAGCAGGGGACCGGGAGGCGTCACATCCACCACCAGCGGCAGCGTGGTCGTGCCGGCGCTGGTGACGATGGTCACCTCGCTGGTCGCCTCACCCTGGCCGGCCAGGCCGGAGGTGTCGATGGAAAGCGGGAGCACCATCGAAGTCGATGACGTCGTCTCCGCCGTGGACAGCGCGGCCGGGTCGATGGTGATCGCCGGTGACGAGAATGACAGTTCGGTGACGGTGAACGCCCCAGGAGCCGTGATTGTCAGCGCTCCTGACCCGATGGTCCCGGCAGTCAGTGTCGGCGCAGACGGCACCAGCGTGGTCGTTGCAGTGATCGGAGGAGTTGGACGCCGTCCGACAGCCATGATGCCAACGGCCGTGGCCACGTAGACCGCCTTTCCCCAGATGAGGGGTTGCGCGAACTTGGCTCCGCCTCCGATTGGCCAACTGGCTATCTCGGTGAGGTGACCATCGGTCGGTGCTGCGTTGAACACGTCGAGCGATGCATCCCCGCAAGCGCTCGTGCGACCACTGCCACACCGGACGAGCCAGGCGAGCGATGTCCCCGCAGCGCCCGTCTTCGCCGAGATCGACGGTGAGGACGAACCGAAGCCGAGCAACGGCGACGAAGAACCGACCACCACGAGCCGGGGTGCAGCGCCGGAGTCGTCGACTCGGAGCGCAAGCAGCTGGCGCTGGGAGCCCGTGCCGGTCGTGGAGACATAGAGCAGGCCGTCATCGGGCGACACCGAGGGGGTCGACCATATCTTGGCGCCGAGGTTGATCCGGTCGACCACCGCATCGCCACCGTGAGGTCCTGTTCCTGACCCGCCGAGGTTCGACCGGTCGAGGAGGTAGAGCCACCCTGATTTCGATCCCGTGACCGCCAGCCGTGGCAGCGTCGCCGTCCCAAACGACGAAGGCAGGACCGTCAGACCGCTTGATCCGAAGTCAGCATCGACGTCGGACAGATACGTCTGGTCGTAAGGCTGAAAGAAGTCGGTCGGCACGAGATGACCGGTAGGCGTCACCTCGAGCCGGACCGCAGCGTTCCCGAGCCGATGACCCGGCTGCTTCCCCGGAGTGCCCGCGACCATGCCAGGCCCGTTGCCCGACGTGATCAAGACCTGGCCCGGACCGTCGGACGACAGGCCGGCACCGGACTGCCAGATACCACCCTCTCCCGATCGTGCGGGTTCGGTAGCGAAGAGCGCGGTGATCCTGCCTGCCAGCGAGATCCCCGCCACCCACCCGTTGTATGGGTGCTGGTCACAATGTGACGCAAACCCCACGTAGACGACACCCTTGAGAAGCAGCAGTCCCGGGCGCTGCATCTCGGCATTCCCGTCGAAGATCACACCGGGCTGGTTATCGGCCGAGCCGGTGACGTTGACCGGGAACCCCTGGCGATCGACTCCGGTCGTGGGGTCGAGCCGGTGGACCAAGAACGCAGTGCGCCCTCGCCGCTGCTCTTCGTCGACGAGCACCACGTCACCACTCACTGGGTCCACCACCGGCGTAGAGGTAACACCCCGCGAGGGGCTGATGTCCCCACAGCCATCGCTGCTGGCGTCGACCGGTACGCCCAGGTTGCGAGACCAGCGCACGGTGCCGGAGGTCGGATCGAGGGCAGCGACAACATTGGTCTCTGTGGCCACGATCACGCTGCCCGCCGCAACGATGGGCTGCGCCAGAACCATCCCGCCAAGATCGGCACGGAACAACACCCCATAGTTCTGCGCCACGCTTTGCGGCGTGGCTGCCACCGGCGATGGATACCAGGCGGTCCGAGCATCATCGCCCCGGTTCGTCCCTGCCCAACCTGATCCGATCGGGATACCAGCGCTCACCGGAGCGGCGAGGAGGAGGCAGGAACCTATGACCAACGCGGTGGCAAGTCGGCGGCGCATCAACTCACCCTAGTGACGAGCTCTGTCAAAGTCTCCGCTGGTCAGTGTTGGTGGGTAGGACACCAATAGGTGGTGCGACCCCCCACCGTGGCTCGGAAGAGTTCGGCACCGTCCTTCGGGCATCGGCCACCGGGGAACCGAGCCACCATGTGATCCCCCGTATGGGAGCCCCCCCGCTCGAAGAGCTGGTCGAGCACGCTCCTGGTGCGACGATGCAGCCGCCGGATCTCGCCATCGTCAAGGTGTGCGCACGGCCGAGTCGGGTCGATGCCTGCTCGCCACAAGATCTCGTCAGCCAGCAGGTTCCCAATCCCGGCGATCTTCGACTGGTCGAGCAGTCGCGCCTTGAGTGGCGGACCGCCGTGGGCCGATCGGCTCGCCAATGCCGTCCGCAGCTCGCCGAGCGTCAAGCTCAGCGCATCGGGACCCAGTGCATCGACGTCGGGGTCGATGATGAGCCGGCCGAGGCGCCTTGGATCGTGGAGGAGCAGCGCCCCCCCATCGGCAAACGTGACCGCAGCGCGTATCCACCGGTCCTCGTAGGTCCCCGGTCCGTAGCGCAGATCATCAATACCTGCGAGGCCATCGAGCAGTAGGCCGCCCGTCATGCCGAAGCGCATGCCTAGAGTCGGTCCCTCCGTCTCGAGCAGGAGCACCTTGCCCCGTCGATCAGCCGCCAGGAAGGAGAGTCCCGGGAGAACGACCTCAGGGTCCATGCCCGGCCGACCACCCCGTCCTGCGTACTCATCGACGAACACTGAGGCGATGGGTCGGTCGAGCGCACCCTCGGCCAGCTGTCGGTAGTACTCGATCTCAAGGATCTCGGGCATCGCCGTAACGGTAGTGGGCTGCGCGAACTCGGCCGCAGCGGTCGGTAGGGTACACAGATGCCTCCCGAGAAGCCCCAATGGACTGAGCTGTACTCCGAAGTCGTCACCGGAGGACTTTGCACCGGCTGTGCCGGTTGCATCATCGCCTGCCCGCACGATGTCCTCGATTACAACACCACCGATGGGGCCTACAAGCCCTTTCACCTCGACATCGATGGATCGATCGACTCGTGCACCCACGGCGAGAAGGGCTGCACGATGTGCACCCGGGCCTGCCCACGCTTTCGCACGTGGGAGACCGAGATCGACGAGAAGCTCTTTGGGCGCCCTCGGACCGACGATGAGATCTTCGGCCAGAGCCTCGACATCGTGCTCGCACGGGCCACCGATCCTGAGCTCGCAGCCGCCGGCCAAGACGGCGGCTTCGTCTCGGCGCTGCTGACCTTCGCCCTGGAGAACGACCATGTCGATGCGGCCCTCGTCTCAGGACTCGAGGGAGGCGGAAGCTGGCGTGCAGTGCCAACCATGGTGCGGACCCGCGAAGAGGTCCTCGCCACCGCCGGGTCCCGCTACACCTACTCGGCCAACACCCTCGCCTATCCCGACGCCATCGCCACCGGCGCTGAGCGCATCGCCCTCGTGGGCATGGGGTGTCAGGCATCGGCGCCCGGAGCGATGCAGGCCCGCAAGGCCGGGAAGATCGCCCGTCGCCTCTCGCTCTCGATCGGCCTGCTGTGCTCGAAGACCTTCGATGACGCCATCTTCGAGGAGCTCTTCGAGGCCAAGTACGGCATCGCCCGGCACGAGATCGTCAAGATGAACATCAAGGGCGTCTTCCAGCTGTGGCTGACCGAGGACCGTTACGTTGAGGTTCCGCTCAAGGAGTGTCACGCCTGGACCCGCGAGGGCTGCAAGGCCTGTCCCGACTTCGCTGCCGAGCACGCCGACATCTCGACCGGCGGGATCGGGAGCTTCAGCGACTGGACCTTGACCATCGTTCGGACCGAGGCTGGCCGCGAGCTCCTCAACGCCATGGTGGCGGCTGGTGCGGTCGAGACCAGACCTGGCGACGACGACCCTGCTGGCATCGCACTGCTCCGCCGTCTTGCTGGCGTGAGCCGCAAGCGGTGGCCGGCCACGGCCGTCGACGGTCCACGTCGCATGCCTGCGCCTGCCTGAGGACTGACCGAACAGTCGTGACGCCTGTCTACGATGAACCAGATGGCTGCCGCACGACCGACGAAACTCCCCGCACCGACCATGGTCCTGCTGGTCCGCCACGGGACCACCCCGTCAACAGGGACCATCCTGCCCGGTCGGGCCCCCGGACTCCACCTCTCAGACATCGGGAAGCGTCAGGCCGAGACCGCAGCTGAGCGGATTGCCGGGCTCTCTCGCCCCCCTGTCGCTGTCTACGCCTCACCCCTCGAGCGCACCCGAGAGACCGCCGCGCCAATCGCTCGAGCCCTCGGCCTGCGCGTTCGGTCAGCCAAGGGCCTCCTTGAGTGTGACTTCGGATCATGGACCGGCAAGAAGCTCGACAGGCTCCGAAAGCTCCCCGAGTGGTCTCAGGTCCAGCACTCCCCTTCCACCTTCCGCTTCCCTGGCGGAGAGTCGTTCTCCGAGATGGCCACTCGCTCATGGCAGACCGTGGTCGACCTTGCCGCCACCCACCCTGGCCAGACCATCGTGGCCGTCAGTCACGCCGATCCCATCAAGGCCATGGTGTCGAATGCCGCCGGTGCCCCGCTTGATCTGTTCCAGCGCCTGAGCGTCGCCCCGTGTTCCGTTAGCGCCCTGTTGCTCGGGCCCCATGGCCCTCACGTCCTCACCGTCAGCTCGACGGCATCACTCCAGGAGCTCAGCCCCTCATGACCGATCACATCCTTCGCAATCCTGACCGCTTCACCGTCGGCGCCATTGGAGAGGTCGGCGGTCGCGTCTTTCTCCTTCAAGGCGTTAAGGGCCTTGACACGATCACCATCAAGGTCGAGAAGCAGCAGATTGCCGTCCTCGCGACGTATCTGACCCGTGCGCTCGACTCGATGGGCCGCCCCGGCCACCTCCCCGACGACCTCGACCTCATCCTCAGCCCTGACGACGGCATCGATCTGGTCGCCGGTGAACTGTCTGTCACCATCGACGAGATCGACGGAACCGTCGAGGTCGTGGTCGAGTCGTTCGAGGGTGACCCCCCCGCCGACACCGCCACGTTCATCGTCAGCAAGGAGCAGGCTGCTGCCTTCGCCATTCGGGCCACACTGCTCGTCGAGGCCGGTCGGCCACCGTGCCCGCTCTGCGGGTTCCCACTCGATCCCCGTGGTCATGACTGCCCGCGCACCAATGGCCATCGGGCGCCCATCACGTGACCAGCAGAGTCGACGAGATCCTCCGCCTCGGCGAGATCTCCATCGAGGCCCGCTTCACCAACAGCTCGAACACCACCCTGCTCGTCGAGGTCACCCTCGAAGGCGAGGCCATCAAGGCCGTCCATAAGCCTGAGAGCGGCGAACGCCCGCTCTGGGACTTCCCCGGCGGCCTTTGGCGCCGAGAGGTGGCCGCACGCGTGGTGAGCGATGTTCTTGGCCTCGGCATGGTGCCACCCACCGTGGCGCGAGAGGACGGACCACTCGGACCCGGGTCCCTCCAGCTCTATGTCAACGAGGATCCAGAGCAGCACTACTTCACCCTGCGAGAGGACCTCGGCACCCACGAACGCTTCCGGCAGCTCGCCGCCTTCGATGCCGTCACCAACAATTCCGACCGCAAGAGCGGTCATGTGCTCCTCGCCGACGGCGAACTTTGGGCGATCGATCACGGCCTGTGCTTCCACGTAGAGGACAAATTGCGCACTGTGATCTGGGACTTCGCCGGAGATCCCTTGAGTGAGACCTCTGCTCGAGCCCTGGTGGGACTCGTTGACGATCCGCCAGGCGAGCTGCTTGACCTGCTCAGCCGCTCAGAGGTTGAGGCGTTGCGGTGGCGAGCCGGGTCCCTCGTAGAATCCGGTGTTCTCCCCGAGCCCGATGAGGACGCGCCCTGGCCGCCCTATCCATGGCCGCTGATCTAGCTCGCACTCTGCAGCTGAATCGTCACCTGGTTGTTGTACCCACCCGATGGGTTGGCCACATTCCACTGTGCACCGTCCGTCGTCGTGCAGGTCCAGCCTGAGCAAGTGAATCCATACTGCGCCATGCTCGTGTGCTGCTCGGGTGCCCAGCCAAGCAGGTAGTTGTTGTTCGAGGAGTAGTAGAGCTTCCAGGCCATCGGGATTGAGACACCGAGATTGTTGCCCCCGGCCTGAGAACCCTGGTTCGTGGTCGGCAGAGCAACGACGCCCTGGTACCAGGTGTTCTGATTCTTCGTCGGGGAGTTGAAATCAAGACGCACATCGGTACCGGTACTCAAGCAATCCCCGGACGGGCCGTAGTTGAGGTTGGTCTGGTTACCTTCCAATGACTGGTAGTAGGTGAAGAGGTTGGTATCGCACCCCGTCGAATTTGCACCGGCGAGGTAGAGAATCTGGACGCCTGACTTGTTGCTCAAGCCGTGGTTGTGCCCGGCCAGGCCGGGATAGTCGCCATTCGATCCGTAGTACTGCGAGGGGACCCAGCCCCAAGGCGACGGCTCCGGATCGCTCCATGAGGTCGGGCAATGGGCATTGGGGAAGCACGAGAAGGCCCCTGAGTAGGCGGGCCGGTTCCAGTTGCCGCAGTTGAGGTACCAGGTGCCCGAAGTCAGGCCAGCGGCGTTGCCCGTGTTCTGCACTGGTGGCGTGTACCACCCGAACGACGGGGAACTTGCGTTGCACATTCTCAGGTTCGCCTGCATCGCCCCGGTCAGCACGATGTTCGATCCGGTGCTGTAGTACGGCTGCACTCGGTCACCGTCGTAGTAGGCGCCATCCATCGACGCAGTCGACCCTGAGCCAAACACCTGAGGGCACGAGGAGGAATCGGGAAACACGTCTGACGCCGGCTGCGTTCCATTAGTGGCCTCATTGAAGTCCAAGACCGTCGCGGCACATTGCGTAGCGTCATAGAGGCCGGAGAACTGATACAACGCTGCGGAGGTCTGCCACGATCCTGCTGCCGCCGCCGGCAACGAGCCCAGCGGGGTGCGAGCCGGGCCGGCGATCACGCCTGGGAGTGCCGCACCAAGCTCCTCGGCGTAGGTCACCGGTTGGACCGAGATCTGCTGGCCATTGATCGTCGCTGGGATCGCCGCAGCAGGGTAGACCTGCGGCGTGATGGGTGCATCTGAGGTGATGAACTGCAGCGTGGTTTCGAAGAGTCGGTTCACTCGTGCGCCATAGACGTCGGTGAGCTGCTGCTGGTCGGCGTTGAACGCGCTCACCACGCCGCTCCAGGTCGTCACGCTGTCGGGGAGACGGGACACGTCGAAGGTTGTCCCCGGGACATCGCCCCACGACGGAATCTGCGTGCAGGACTTCCACGTCGACGGATCATTGCAATTGGCCTGGGCGTATTGCAGGTTCATCTGGTTCGACATGGTCTCGAGCTGCAAGCCCTGCTGGAGGGCATTGAGCGACGACTGGAAGTCGGTCGAGAGTGCATTGTTGTACTGGTCGTAGTTGCCAACCACGTTCGATCCGCCGGACCCGCCAGGCGAGATGTCGTTGAGCCATGCCGTTTGGAGGGCCTGGGCCTTGGAGCTGAACAGGTTCGCTAGCTGAGAGTTCGGTGACTGTGCCACCTGGGCATCGCAGTTCCCTGCGGTGCATCGGCTCGTGTCAAGGGTGGTTCCCGAAAGGTTGGCGATGTCCGACTGGAACGCCGGGGCCCCTGTGGTGGCAGCATCCACTGCGCTTGAGAAGTTCTGACCCGTCGACGCTGATGCCACGGTGTAGTCAGGGGTCGGCACGTTGCCGTACTGCCAGTACCCGCTGTTGATCATGAACGAACCGAAAATTCCTTCAGAGGTGCTGCTCGGTGAGAGCCCATTGAGACTGGTGGCGTACTGCTGTGCATATGAGCCCGTGATCGCCAGGCTCTGATCGAACTCCGCCTGGTAGAACGTGCCGGCAGCCAGCTGAGCATCAGCTTGGAGCTGTTGGATCTGTGCCTCCTGGTCGGAAAGCTGCTGGTTGATCACCGAGATCTGACCCTCGATGCACGAGTCCCCGGCCTGAGCGCCCATCGAGGTGCTCATGATGGCCTGCCCGCTAATCGTGCGACCCAGCGCGGGACCGACCGTCGGGATCATCGAGGCAAAGCCCACTGCGAGCACCTCGTTCTGGGCCACTTGATCGTACATACCGCCACAACCCGAGGAGGGCGCGCTGGTACCGCTGGGTGCGGCACCCTGCGCAGCAATTCTCACGGGCTGCGTGTAGATCTGGCTGATCTGGCTCGCAGAGATCGGACCCACGGCGGGCGCCGGGTTGATCGTGGTCGGGGAGGTCGCTCCACAGACCTGACGAGTCCCACTGGCCACCGCGCGGTTGCGACAGTCTCCGAGGGGAACTTGCACCAAAGAACCACCGACGGCAACTTGAAGAACGGGCGCCGGTCCCCACCATCCCATCTGACCGTCTCCACCCCTGAGAGTGCTGCGAGCAGAGCTGGCGATCACCACTCTCGGCCCAGATCTCGTGAGCGTCAACCAGTCGCCATTTGGCTGATTGCAGCGAACAAGGACTGGCTGATCTCCGACGCTGCACCGAGACGCCAAGAAGCGATGGGCGGCGTGCGTGGTCGCCAGCGCAGGGGAGGCACCGAGAGGACCCGCATCTCCAATGGCCATGTAGATAAATTGACCCGTAGAGATCACCTGTCGGGTCACCGCGCTTGGCTTCAACCCTGGCAGGACGCCATTGACGGTCAGGCGGTCAGAATTCGCAAGAGGGGCTGAACGATGTACCAGGGTGGCGATGATCGTGAATGAGCCTCTGCTCTGTGATGCCGACACCGGGAGCACCGATCCGCTGAAGATGACCGTCATCGCTGCTATCGCGAGCACTCGCCCGCTCAGCGTTCCCTGTAGAGCCCTCATTGATGCCAACTCTCATCTCGTCTAGATCAGATACCCAAATCGAACGTGGTCCTACTCTCGATTTGACCTCGATCGGCGCAGAGGTCTCTCGGGGAGAAGAAGCGCCTGTTCTCACTGACCAGCGCGCGATGGCTTACCTCGGGATTTCAGCAAATCGAGATAGGAACCAAGAGCGAACCGTGACGACACAGGAGATGGCGATGGTCGCCAAGAGGATCTTCGACGAAGCGGCCGAGGCGGGATCGCCCTCCAGCAATGCCGTCACGCATCCTTCGATTTGAGCGACGCCCCCTCGCGAGCTTCCGGCGCCGTCATGATGCACGCTCACTCATCTGAGCGTCGATAGTGCGACCCGCCAATGCGGCGCCAACGCTTGCATCTAGCGAATCGGGACACCAAGGTCGTGGCGCATGGCATGGATGACCTCTTCACTCAGGAGTGCACCACCTTGCGCCGATACATGGACACCATCAGGCTCACGAACCGGGACATTCTGACCATTGCTCGTCACAAAGGCGGTGTACTCGCCGCCGGGGCTCACCGAGGGATTCGACGAGAGGTAGATCACTCCGGGCACCTTGGCGGCAGCAGCCTTTTGCAATGCATTGACCGTTCCTAACCTGGCGGCAAGGGCGGGATCGCGCATTGCCGGGAGGCTCACCCATATCAGTCGGGCGCCGTTCGACGTGGCCTGGCGCATGAAGCGAACAGCTCGGTGTTCGTATTCTCTGTTCCACTGCGCCGTGCCATACGAGATCTCGGGTGGACCGAGGAAACTCTGCGGATCGTTGGCCCCCATCATGACCACCACCAGCTGGGGGTTGACTTGCCCCATCGCCCGGTTGAGTTCGGCCGGCCAGTCGAAGTAGTCCGGGCGCGTCAGACCCGTCGACTCCTTGCCGTCGAGTGTCGCCGCCACCAGCCCAGTCGAGGCCAGCCGGTTCTGAAGCGGCCCGCCAAGGTCGAGGCCCAACGAGTCGCCGAGCAGCAGTGCCCGCAGAGGGTTAGCCGCAGTTGGATTTTGGAGCGGGTCGGGGGGAAGCGTCGTGACTGAGGGATGGATTGGCGGATGCTTCGTGGAGTTGGCCTGGACCACCGGTGGAGCAATCACCACGAAGGTGTGCCCCCCAGATCCAACCGTCGACCGACCAAGGACGCCGTTGGCGGTCGACTCGAGGCGCGAAACCTGTGTGAAACGGCTGATGGCGGCCAGGGGTCGCAGGACCGCCATCGCCACCGAGCGGCGCGTGCCGATCGGCGAGACCTCGGCATTGTGCTCGAGGGTCACCGCATCGAGTAGAAGCCAGATAGCCAGGGCGGCGGCCATCAAACCCAAGACCGACCGCCACGCAAGAGTCCGGGGTTGTTGCGGTCCTGAGGTCTGGTTCACAACCGCTCCGTCGAGGTCTGCCGTCACTGCGAATTCCTCAGTGGTGGACAGGACATCACGGCGCTCATGCTACGACGGTGCACCACCGCTCCGGAGGTCATCGACTGCTCAGAAGCGGTAGTAGATGAAGGGCGCGACGCCAGTCGGGCCAAGGGTCGTGATGATCAGCAGAACGATGGCCAGGGTCAGGGCTTGCACGGCGAGGTGAAGATTGGACCACAGGGCCGCCAACCGCTCGCCGAGCCCGGTCGGCATCTGCTGGACAAGGAGCACCGCCACGATTGTGAGCAGGACCATTGGAGTCACCAGATTCGACCCCATGCCCCAGCCCGTCATGATCCGGCCGAGCACGGCAAAGGCATTGGTGAACGACGTCGCCCGGAAGAAGATCCAGGCGAGACAGACGAACTGGAAGGTGAAGACCACCTGGCCGATATGACGGAGCCGACTCGGCACGATCGGAAGGAGGCCTTGGGCCGCCCGCCGTTCCCGACGCAGGTGGGCCACGACCTGACCAACGCCATGGAGCAGGCCCCACACGAGAAAGGTCCATGCCGCGCCGTGCCAGAGGCCGCCGAGGATCATGGTGAGCATGATGTTGCGAGCTACCTCGGACTGACTCCCGCGGTTTCCCCCAAGCGGGATGTAGAGGTAGTCACGCAACCAGCGCGACAGTGTGATGTGCCAGCGGCGCCAGAAGTCCTGGAGGTTGGCGGCCGAGTACGGGGCGTCGAAGTTCACGGGGAAGCTGATGCCAAGGAGCATGGCGAGCCCGATGGCAATGTCGGTGTAGCCCGAGAAGTCACAGTAGATCTGGACCGCATAACCCCACACGCCGATCAGCGCATCGAGGCCCGAGTGGCTCGACGGGGACGAGAAGACCGGGTCGACGATGGCCGAGGCGATATACGAGCTGATGACCACCTTCTTGAAGAGCCCCTGGATGATCAGGACTGCGGCTCGCGAGTAGTCGATCCGGTTCGGATCCCGCCGACGCTTGAGCTGAGGCAGCAATTCGGATCCTCGGACGATGGGCCCGGCGATCAGGTGAGGGAAGAAGGCGAGATAGACCGCCAAGTCGATCGGTGCGGCAGGTTCGAGCTGACCTCGGGAGACGTCCACGACGTAGCTGATGGCCATGAACGTGAAAAAGCTGATGGCGATGGGCAGTGTCGGCTGGATGAGTGGGATCAGGTTCCCGAGTCCTATGCCCCGCAAGAGGTTGTCGAGGTTGACGGCGAAGAACCCGGCGTACTTGAAGTAGCCGAGGATGACGAGGAGCCCCCCCACCGTCACCCACGTCCAACGTTTCGCCACCGCCTCATCATGAGTGGCATGAATCCGACGCGATCCGACGTGGACGATCAATGTCTCGGCGATGAGCAGCAAGACGAAGCGCGGATCCCACCAGGCGTAGAAGAAGTACGAGAAGCCGAGCATGGCCAGCTTCCACAGCACCGGCTTGCCGCTAAGCGACCAGCCGACCCCGAAGACCACCAGAAAGAAGAGGGCGAAGTCGATGGTCGGGAACAGCATGGGAAACCTGCTCGAGGTTAGTCGGCTCCACAATGGATTCCCGGGAGGCCCAGCGTGTTCCTCCGGGGGACGCGACGAACCCCGGCCGCAGGGCCGGGGTTCGTCGGTGGTCTGATCCGGCCTCACGGCCGGCGTGGCTGATTAGCGAGCCTTCAGGGCCTCGATCAGCGCCGGCACTACCTTGTGCACATCACCGACGATGCCGAGGTCGGCCACGCCGAAGATCGGCGCGTCCTGGTCCTTGTTGATGGCGATGATGTTCTTCGAACCCTTCATACCCACCATGTGCTGTGTCGCACCGGAGATACCACAGGCAAGGTAGACGGTGGGCTTGACGGTCTTGCCGGTCTGGCCCACCTGATGGGAGTACGGCACCCATCCAGCATCGACGATGGCTCGGCTGGCGCCGGCGGCACCGTTGAGCAGCTTGGCGAGCTCCTCGATGAGGCTGTAGTTGGCGGCCTCTCCAAGACCACGGCCACCCGAGACCACGACCGGAGCCTCGTCGAGCTTCGGTCCAGTGCGCTCCTCGATGTGGCGGGTCACCACTGCGGCGGCGTTCGTCGCTCCAAGGTCGCCGACGGCCAGCGGGCTGACCGCTGCCGGAGCACCACCGGCGGACTCAGCGGCGAAGGACTTCGCCCGGACCACGAAGATCCCGGGAGCCTGGCCGGTGAAGCGGGCGTTGACGATCTGGGCACCACCGAATATCGGGTGCTGAGTAGTGAGCTCATCGCCGCCGACGAGGCCAGTGATGTTGGTAAGGACCGGGAGGTCAGCTCGAGCCGACAGGCGGCCAGCGATGTCACGGCCATCGTAGGACGTGGGGACCAAAATGGCGGTGGGTCCGGCCCCCGATGCGATGGCAGCAGCAATGGCCGAGGCCACCGGGGCGCCCGGGAGGGCATCGCCGATGTCGCCAATGTCGTGGACGGTGCTCGCTCCGTACTCACCGAGGACGGCGGCGTTGGCGGCGGTAGTAGTTCCCCATGCGACGGCCTCAACCGTGCTGGCGAGTCCTCGTGCTGCTGTCAGCAACTCGAGGGTGATGGTGGTCGGTCCTGCTTCGGTCGCCTCTGCGACAACCCAGATCTTGTCGATCGCCATGATGTGGCCTTTCTACGTGGAGTGGAAGTTCGAGTTGGTTCGGTGGCTGGCGCTAAACGAGCTTGAGGGCCTCAAGGAAGGAGACGATGCGCTGCGCACCATCGCCCTCGTCGACGACGATCTCACCGGCGGCCCGGGCCTCAGCCTCGACCACCGAGGTGATCTCCTGTCCGGTCTGACCGGTGGTCACCCCGAGGTCGGCTGCGGTGAGGATCTCAACCGGCTTCGACTTGGCCGCCATGATGCCCTTGAAGGACGGATAGCGGGGTTCGACCACACCAGCGGTCACCGTGACCACCGCCGGCAGCGGCGAGGTCACATCGTCATAGCCCGACTCGGTCTGGCGCTCGACCTTGACGCTCGAACCATCGACCGACACCGACTTGGCGAAGGTGATCGACGGGAGGCCGAGGAGCTCCGCAACCTGCACTGGGGTGGTCCCCGTGTAACCGTCTGACGACTCAGTGGCGGCGATGATCAGGTCGGCGTTGGTCCGCTTGATCGCCGCCGCGAGCACCTTGGCTGTGGTGAGGGCATCAGCCCCCTTGAGGGCGGGGTCACTGATCAAGATGGCGCTTGCCGCACCCATGGCTAGCGCGGTGCGCAGGCCCGAGGTCTCGTCGTTCGGCGCCATGGAGACGAGGGTCACTTCGCCGCCACCGGCCTGCTCGGCGAGCTGGAGCGCCATCTCAACGCCATAGGCGTCGGAGTCGTCCAGGATCAACTTGCCAGAGCGATCGAGGGTGTTCGTGCCGGGCTCAAGGGACTGCGGCGCGGCGGGGTCGGGGATTTGCTTGACACAGACGACAACGTTCATGAGTTCAATATAAGCGGACGATGCCATCGGTCCGCCAATCTTCACGGAAAGGTTCAGTGAGGTCCGTCCACTACTCGCCGGACCATCGGCACATCATCGGTGATGATGGCGTCAACACCCATGGCGGCCATCGAGATCGCGTCGTGCTCCGCGTCGACCGTCCAGACGTTGACGGCGATCCCTGCGGCATGGGCCGCAGCGACCACCTCGGTGGTGCAGCCGATCACAAAGGGATGGATGGCGGTGAATCCCCGGTCGGCGGCCAGCTCGACGGCTCGGACAAGATCGGCTCCCGGCTCGAGCAGGAGTCCGGTCCGAAGGGTGGGCTCACCTCGGTGCACCGCCTCCATAGTTTCGAGGTCGAAGCTCGAGATGATCAGGCCATCGGGATGAGCGAGGTCGGCGAGTTCCGCGAGGACCTGCGTCACCAGCGATCCGGTTGGGTCATGGCCCGGCTCGCCGGGGCTGTTCTTGATCTCAACATTCACCTCCATGCCTGCGCAGGCTTCGATGATCTCTGAGAGCAGAGCGACGTGAGATGGCAGATCAGCCACAGCGAGGTCACAGATCGCCCCGAGCCCATCCACGGTGGCGTCGTGGTTGACCACAAGGGCTCCGTCACGGCTGCGGCGAACATCGAGCTCCACGCCATCAGCGCCTTGGAGGCGTGCGTGGAGAAACGCCTGCACGGAATTCTCTGGCGCCTCCTGTGCTGCGCCTCGATGTGCAACTACACGTGTCATCGCCTGCGACCGCCCGAGAAAAACTTCACAAATACCCTTGTTGGCTGTTCGACTGCTGGCTACGATCATGACACAGGCACTCCACGGACCGTCACCCTCGGGGACAGATCTTGTGAAGTCCTGCACAAGCCCCCCCTGCTACGAACGAAGAGGATTGCAAAATGGCCCTCACTTGGAACCGAACTGTCGATTGGGACGCTGACGCATGGCGCAACGAGGCGGCCTGCCGCAACGCAGAGCCTGACTTGTTCTTCCCGATCGGCTCCACCGGCCTCGCCGTTGATCAGATTGATGCCGCCAAGCGCGTCTGTGACGCCTGCGAGGCCAGCTCCGCATGCCTCGACTTCGCACTGGCCACCAACCAAGAGTCCGGCGTCTGGGGCGGCACCTCTGAGGACGAGCGCCGCAAGCTTCGCAAGGCCTGGCTTGCCGCTCGCCGTCGTAACCTCGCTGAGCAGCGGGAGCGCGAGATGCAGGCCGAGTCCGCCTGAGCGACTAGGTCTTCGCCCGTGCCGTCGGGTGCGGTGAGCGCCGATCAATCACCGGCACCTCGAGCGACACCAGCGTTCCTCCACCTTGGTCCGCACGAACTGAGGTCATCTCCATCTTTCCCTCAAGTTGGGTGCTAATGAGATCGCGCACGATGCTCAGACCAAGGCTTGAGCTGGCATCGATACTGAACCCTTCGGGGAGTCCGAGGCCATTGTCCCTGACCTCGGCATAGAGCATTCCTCGCTCGCGTCGCAGACGCATACCGATATGACCGACGGCATGTTCGTCGCCATGGCCGACGAACGCATGCTCGACGGCGTTCTGCAACAGCTCCGCGAGCGCCACTGCGAGCGGTGTGGCGATATCCGCTGGAACCTCGGCGAGGTTGCCGATCACGGTGATCTCGACCGGCCGGCCGGTGACCACGGAGTCCTCGGCCATCTGGACCAGTGCGATCACGATTTCGGAGAACTCCACGTCATCGCCCGGCTCTCGAGACAAGATCTCGTGCACGATGGCGATGGACCGGATGCGCCGCTCGGCCTCGAGGAGTGCCTGGCGTCCATGGTCATCGTCGGTCCGTCTCGCCTGGAGCCGAAGCAGGGCCGAGATTGTTTGCAGGTTGTTCTTGACCCTGTGGTGGACTTCACGGATCGCCTGGTCCTTCGAGAGCACCAGTCGGTCGAGGCGGCGCAGGTCCGTCACGTCGCGCAGCAAGATGAGTGCCCCGGTGACCTGACCGGACTCAAGCAGCGGCACGCAGTGGGCCAGCACCGAGACATCCGGACGACGCTCGATCTCCTCAACCACCGGGCGCCCGGACTCGAGGGCCATCGACACGAGGTGCGCATCGATGCCGAGCCCGTCGAACCGACTGCCGTCGGGGGGAGAAAAGATCCCCAGTCGGTGCAGTGCGTTGATGGCGTTGGGCGTGGCCAGCTCGACTCGACCCTCGCCGTCAACCACGATGGCGCCATCGCCGACCCGTGGGGTCTCCTCTGCCGCCACCTCTTCATCATGAAAGGGGAAGGTCGATTCCGAGATCATCGTGCAGAACCGCTCAAAGACATCGAGGTAGGTCCGCTCGTACATGCTCGCCGTTCCGCGCAATGGTCCCTGGATCCGGACCAGCACACCGATGACCTCGCTGCGGTGTCGCACCGGAACGTTCCAGACAGGTACCGCCTCATCGAGTTCGGTGTCGAACATCGAGCCTTTGACGAGGCGGCCTGAATGAAGCGCTTCGGCGGCGAGGTCCCAGCGGCGCTCGGACACGGTCTGTCCGACGAGATCCTGAGAGATCAAGGTTGATCGGTTGTTCGGCCGCACTTGCCCGAGGACCACGAGCTGGGCTCCGGTGCCCGGTGGCGGTGCCGCCACCGGAACCACGAGGAGCAGATCGCTGAACGAAAGGTCGGCCAGCAGGGACCACGAGCCGAGGAGTCGCTGCAGATGTTCGGTCTGGTGCTGGTCGAGCTCCGTGCGAAGGCGAGCCAGCTCAGAGGGTGTCGCCATCAGACCGACCGCACGGGTACGTCCGTGCGGACGCGGCCCTCGAAGCTCGCCAAGGTCGTGATGCCGGCGGCGTCGATGATTGCCCCGAGGTCCTCGGAACGGTCCGCTACCCGATCGGTGGCGTGGGCGTCCGAGGCGGTCGTCATAGGTACGCCTGCCGCCACAAAACGGTCGAGCAGCGGGATCGAGGGGTACTGCTCCCCCACCGGCTTGCGCCACCCTGCACTCGAAAGCTCGGCGGCCATCCCTGAGGCTGATGCCGCCTCGGCGATCCGGTCCCACCACTCGGTCGGGTTCTCAGGGATGCGCCCGTTTACCTTGATTAGATCCGGGTGGGCCAGCACGTCGCAGGCCCCGGTGGCGGCGAGTTCCTCGATGGCCTCGGTGTACGCCCCCCAACAGGCATCGACGTCCCGAGTATCCCAATGAGCCATCTGGGCCTTGTTGTCGATGTCGTCGAACTGCCAGCCACCGATCCAGTGGACCGACCCGAGCAGCACGTCGAAGGGGTACTCCGCCAACAGGTCGGACACCTCATCCATCTGGCCGCGGTAGTAGTCGACCTCCATCCCGATCTTGACCGGAAGTCCCGCTGCCTTGGCCTCAAGGCAGAGCTCGACATAGGCATCGAGGTCAGAACCAGTGTGCCAGTCGATGTAGCCGGCGATCTGGGCCTGAAGCTGCGGATCCGGCTCAGTGGAGGCCCAGAACCTCCCGACGAGGTCGGTGGCCTGAGCGAAGCGGTGGATGTGCTCGGTGATGGCAATTTCTTCGACGCCCTGCATCTGCGCCCGCTCGCAGTAGGCCGCGATCTGGTCAAGCGACAGCCACGTCGTGGGATCCTCGTGTGTCCAGAGGTGGAGGTGGTAATCGAGCATCGGGTTAGTGCACCTCGGTTGCGTCCATGTGCTCAACGTAGCGGGGCTGGGACCTCGTCAGAGTGAGGGGTCGAGGAGCGCCTTGCCGATGGAGAACAGGCCGGAAAGGTCAGCCACGTCACCCTCCATGCGCGGCACCTCTAGCAGCGGCGCCCCCTGTGTCGGCAATCGATCTCGGGCTGCCGCCTCCCGATGCGCCACGACGGAGAAGTCGGTGAAGCTCTCTGCCACCGTGGCGAGCACCCGGGCGACCGAGGGTTGGTCGAGCGTGAGCGTCGAGGAGAGTCGCTCGGCGATCGCCGTGCTGCGTTCCTCGAGCCGGCTCGCTGCCTCGGCGGCGGCAGGATCCGTGAGCATGGCGGGCAGGACCTTGTTCAAGATCACCGCACCGAGATCGAGATCACGCGCCGACAGTTGCTCGGCGAAGAACTCCGC
>CAIUMH010000017.1 GCA_903900235.1 uncultured Actinomycetes bacterium | reverse complement strand
TGGGCGGTTCCGGAGAACTCATGTCGGACGATGAGGCGATGGACCTCGCCGTTTCGGAGTCGAGCGCCGTCCGTCGTCGCCGCCGCAGCTGACAGACACGTTGATAAAGGTTGTGATCGACGCCAACGTCTGGATTTCTGCCGCAATCTAAAAGGGGCCTTCACATCTACTCGTAGAGCGGTGGATGGCAGGTGCTGACTTTGAGATTGTGATGTGCCCCGAACTGCTTGCCGAGATTACGGAGGTGCTTACGACGAGAGAACGACTTCGACGATGGATCTCCCTTGAGGACGCAGAGGCCTACATCGAGATGATCGCCACTTTGGTGGACCTGGTACCCGATCCACCCGATGAAGATCTTGGTGTGCGGGACAGGGAGGACACGTATCTGGTCTCCCTCGTGAGAAATAACAACTGCGACTTCATCGTCTCAGGAGATAAAGATCTTCTCGAATGGGAACTTCAGGAACCCCGGTGCATCGCGCCAGCCTCGTTCATTGAGCTGACATAAACCTGTTGTCAGTCCGACAACGTTGTGGAGGTGATGGGACTATGTTCGAACCCCTCTTGGGCCTCTGACCTGGGGTAACGCGAGGCGCAAGTTCGAGTTGGGCCGTATTTCGAGGACGAAGCGCCGGGTCGAAAGACGGCTCCAGAAGTGATGGGACTATGTTCGAACCCCCGTCAAGGGGTGCGGCATATCTGGCGTTACGTGACGCATGCGTGTTGCAACTCGGATTCGCTGAAGGGCCATCGCAGGGAACGCTTCGACTGCAGGGTCAGGAGGTTGCGATGCCTTCAAGCTTCTTCAAACTCGCATCCATGGAGGCAAGGATCGGAGTGCTCCCATTGATCCAAGCTCCGCCGTCAGAGAGAAGTTCGTCTGGCAGAGGCCCGCGATCAAAGAACTCAGTGACCAGGGTTGCCTCAACGTTGTCCGGCACGAGGATGTAGCCCCAGCGATACCCCGCCGGAATGCCTACCTTCGCGAGATCGTTCCCCTCGGCCCGCGAAGGGTCGCCCGGGGCCGGTTCCCAAGCGATGCGCTGCGAGGGCTCGAACTGCACTACGTGGTTGAGCATGAGGTAGTCATCACCCAGCCGATGCATTTTGATCGTGAACATGTCGCCAACGCTGGAAATGGAGCGGCCATCGACTGCCCCTCGGAGCATGCCAGAACCGTCGAACTCCACATGGCGTTGCGGATTCGCAAGGATCTCGAAGATTCGGTCCGCAGGGGCCTTGATCCGACGTGTCGCTCGGAGCAAATGCTGTTCGTCTGCCATGGTCTGTCTCGATCGCCTTCAGTCTTTGCGCGTCGAACGCCACTGTACGGGGGCGCCGCCGAGTACTCCTGACCCCTGCATTCTATTCAGGCGATATGGGTCGCCTACCGCATCTTCTTCGCCGGAGCTGTCCTGGCTGCAAGGAGAAGCCACTCGATCATGAAGTCGTCGTTCGCGGTGTCCGACTACGAGAAGGTGATGTAGCTCGGGACTGCTGCACGAACAGGTGACATCGTGAAGTGGTGCCAAGTCGAGCCCTGCCATCTAATTACATTGATGTAAGTTTCACAACGAAGTGGAGGCGATGGGACTCGAACCCACGACTTCCTGCTTGCAAAGCAGGTGCTCTAGCCAACTGAGCTACGCCCCCGAGTTTGGCAACCTACACGGCTCTTTGCATCATGCCCAGTCGGTCAACCTAGCGGGACCCCTAATCTAGGCGACAACCGAGGCGAGAAGATCAGCCGAGGCCTTCACGCCATGGAATTCAACTTCCAGACACCATCGGTAGAGAAGATGCCTGGGCTCGTTCAAAGCAGATCAGCGATTCATGAGCCCTTCGGGCCTAGGGTGCCGACTACAGTTCTCAAGTGCCCTCAGGAACTCCGCAGCAGGCAGAATCTGCTCTTGCTTCGACCTCGGTCATCGTCTGCACGTTCGATCAACATCGGCTCCAGGGTCTTCAGCGCTGCCTCGAGGCAATCCGACTCCAAGTGCCGGCTCCCCTCGAGATCCTCGTCGTCGTCAATGACAACCCCACCTTGGCTCGCTCGATTGCCGAGTCGATCGACGGAATCGAGATCCTTGAGAATGATCGACCTGGTGTCTCGCACGCGCGCGACCTGGGTGCAGCTGCTTCCACCGCTGATCTCCTCGCCTTCGTCGATGATGATGCAGTCCCTCATCCGGGTTGGCTCGCTGCGCTCATCGAACCGTTCGACGATGGGAACGTGATGATGACGTCTGGGTACATTGAGCCCCTATGGGCCACTAAGCGACCACGGTGGTTTCCCGACGAGTTCCTTTGGGTAGTGGGCTGCTCATACCGGGGGCTCCCCGGAAACGGAGCCACGCTGCGGAATCCGATCGGCGCTTCCATGGCCATCCGTCGATCGGTCGTAGAGGCCACAGGGTCGTTCGAATCGAACCTCGGCAGGATAGGGACTGATGGCAGTGGCTGCGAAGAGACTGAGTTTGCCATCCGGGCCCATCGCCTCCAACCCGGCGGAACGGTGATCCACGTCACCGAGTCGATCGTGGACCACACAGTCCCAGCCCGACGAACCTCACTGATCTACTTCCTTCGTCGCTGCTGGAAGGAGGGTCGTTCCAAGGCCATCCTCGTTGAGCTCTCAAGCCCCGGCGAGGGACTCTCGACTGAGCGGGTTTTCGTTCGCTCGACCATCCTAAGCGGCCTAAGCGCCAATCTTCGCCGTCCTTGGCACTGGGATCGGTTCGGAATGATCGTGATCGGGCTCGGGGCGACTGGTGCCGGCTACGTCATCGGCAGGCTGGCCCTGCGCCTCGAGCGCCGCATGCCGGTGCCCCGTTCTGCCGATTAAAGCTGATCTCCCGAGCGGTCAACCCTCCTAGCGGGGATCGAATGCCCTGAATCGCACACCCATAGATTCGACGAGACCGACGTTCTCCACGGTCGCAGCCGGTCGCATGAGTCCAAGGAGCGAGTCCGCTCTGAGGGGAAGGGGGACTCGAGCGAGCTCGGCGACCCGCATGGCTGCCGAGAGTGCCTGCCAGGGGATTCGAACGAAACGAGCGTGGTGACCGGTGGCTCCAAGCGAAAGGCCGTCGAGGAGCTCACGGAAATTCACCGGGTTCGGGTTGGCCAGACCCAGCGGCACCTTGGACGCGAATGGAGCAGCTCCAAGGGCCACGATCGCCTTGCTGAGGTCGTCCTCGTGCACCGTGAACTGGTGCGTGGTGGCCCCCACCAGCGGGACCAGAGGCAGCGTGGCTAGCTTCCGCAGGGCTCCTGCCGTCCCTCCCCAGGATGGTCCATAGACCAGACCAGGCCGGACAACCGTCATGCCCCGTGACAGCGCATCGAGCTCGGTGGCGAGCTTGGCGCGGCCATAGAGCTGACGAGTCCCTGCATAGGCCGACATTGAGGACACCGCAATAGTCCGACGGACCCCCGCCTGCTGGGCCGCCTCGAGCAATACGCGAGACCCTGCGACATTGGAGCGCCAGATTGCAGGGCGAGATCGGGCGGTGAAGTCATAGGCACAGTGAATCAGGAGGTCAACACCGTCGAGGGCACCAGTTCCGAGCCCTGCTGTCAGATCGAATGCTCGCTCACCTGCCGCCAAATTAGGACGGCGGACCAGGCGGCGGACCTCGTAGCCCTCTGCTGCAAGGGCATCACAGAAGCGGCCGCCGAGGTACCCCGTTGCCCCAGTGACGGCCGCCAGCCCACGTGATTCAGTCATCGCTCGGACCGCTCCAAATGCATCGACTCCGTTGCGATCCTATGAGCATTGGCCATGATCGTGAGCGTGAAGGTCGTCGCCGGCACCGACGGGAACGTCGAGGCATCGATCAGGTGGATCCGGTTCCATCGCTCGAGGCGCCCCAGCCGGTCGGTCTCGAGCCCTCGAGGAGCATCAGATAGTGGGAAGGTGCCACCGAAGTGGTAGCTCTTGGTAGCCTTCGAAACCGAGATCATCGGGGCGACAGGCCACAGGTCAAGCGCCGGCGCAGCCTTCGCCATGGCACTCACAAAGCGGCGGAGCATCGGTGGCCACAGCGTCGAGTCTCGGCGCTCAAGATCGATCTCCGGGAGCGCATCGGCTCCGACAGAGCGAGCTCGAACGGTGATCTTGGGGGACGCCCAGCTCGGCAGGTAGCCAAGGCCGACGCTGAGCCTGCCAAGAACCGCTGTTCGCAGGGTGCGAAAGGCGGAGTGCTGGACGATTTGTGGGAACTCGCGCTCCATGGCCGGGTTGTTTGGGTAGAAGTGGACCTGAACCAGGTCGAGGCCCGTTCCGGTGTCGTCGTAGACCATGTTGAACTGGTTCAGTGTGAAGTCCCGGGCCCCACGGAGATCCGTCACGGGCCGCACAGAGGCAGCTGGCAGAAGGAACTGGACGCTCTCAAGCAGATCGAGGGGCGGAGCAGGGGTGCCGAGCGACCCGAGAACCAGTCTGGTGGTCCCCAATCCGCCGCAGCCGAGAAAGACCCGATCTGCCCGGATGGTCTCAACCGTTCCGTCGTGCAAGTTCTTGGCTCGGACAAGCGGCCCGAGGTCATCCTCGGCCACCGAGGTGACCAGCAGGCCGGAGCGATAGGTGACGCGACCCGAAGCGATCAGCCGGTCAAAGGTCTGAGAGGATGAGTAGATCAGTTGATGTGGGCATCCGGTCATGCAGAGTCCGCATCGGGTGCAGCCAGAGGAACGAAGGGCCAACCGAGCATGCCCGACCGTGATTCCGAGTGACTCGACCCGATCTCGATCCTTTTCGAAGGCGTCAAGGGTCACTCGAGTCCGCTCGGAGACGGGAGGCAATGGTTCAGGCGGGATGATGTGGGGGAAGAGCGTTCCCAAGGCATCGTCTTCGCCACTCACGTTCATTTCGGCCAGCGCCACTGCATAGTGGGGCTCGAGTTCCTGAAGGCTGATTGGCCAGGTATCGAATGTCGCCCTCGAGAAGGGCATGGTCTGCGCACCCCAGACGTTCGAGAAGCCCCCGAAAGCGGCCGACACCACGGGCGGCGTCGTTCCTCCTGGTGTTCGGAGTCCAACCTGCTGCCCAAGGTCGCGGAACGGGTAGTCCGAGCCGAAGGTCCGCTTTTGGGGGAGCCGACCCTCGTTGACGGACACTGGCTGATGCTGGACGGTCTCGAGATCATCGGCCGACCATGAGGACTCATCACCGGAGGCCAGCCGATCACGAGCTTCTTCGTTTCCCTTCTCGAGCCGCAACCCGAGATCGACGATCGTGATCGAGATCTCGGGATCCTTAAGAAGCGCTAGGGCGGCGCCTGCAGCCGCTGGTCCGGACCCGATGATGAGGACAGAACGCATCAGATTGATGCTCGCTGCCGAGGACTCGCCGACTGATTCATCTCAGGACCGACCCCGCCGCAGCTCGAACTGCCCGACAGAGAAGCCAAGCGCCGCGAGGGCAACGCCAGCGAAGAGCGCTGCAAATCGCGCCACGCCGCTGACATCACCGCGTCGAGCATCGCGAAGCGCTGCTCGGGCGCTGCTCGCAAGCGCACCAAGGACGAATGTCCGATCGGCCGCCGTGCTGCCTGCCTCACCCATCTGTTGCAGCGCTGCTGCCTTACCTCGATTCACGAAGAAACAACGACGCCAGTAGTAGCGCCAGGTGACTCGTTCGGCCACGACGTTGTGGCGGACGATTGCCCGAGGCTCGAACAGGATCTGTCCGGCTGGATACTCGAGCGCGAGGCGATGGCACATGTCCATGTCGTCATGGTTGTCCGATTGGAAGCCGCCGATGGCATCGAGGCCAACTCGCCGAGCCGACATCGACGCACCGATGAGCCGTCTGGTTGGCTCAAGGGTGGTGGGAAGGCCCTCGTAGTAGCAACCGAATACCCAGTCCATCTGCGGCGGGATCCACTTCGGGCGTGGGGTCTCGTACACAGGCATTGGAGCTCCACCGACCGCCACCACGTCCGGGTCGCCATAGGGTCCCACCAAGTGCTCCAGCCAGTCTGGGTCCGCTGCTGCGTCGTCATCAAGGAAGGCCACCACTTCTCCCGAGGATTCAGCCACGCCTGTATTGCGAGCACTGCCAAGCCGACCACTGAATCGGTTTTCGAAGATCACCACCGCGGGCCCAGGAATCTCCGTCCAAGTGCCAAGTGCCGAAACGCAGCGCTCAAAGAGCGCACGGTTATGGTCAATGACCACAATGACCTCGGCTGGATGATGAGTCTGACTCCTCGCCGAGGCGACAGATTCCCCCAACATTTCCCAGCGATCCTCGGTGTAGGCACAGATCACGACAGAGACCGTCATGGACTCCTGTCCCCGCGCCTCGAAGTCAGTCTGTCTTGGGGATGGGTCTGACGACACTGCCTCAAACCCTACCCTCGTGCCATTGTACCTTCGCATCCAAGGTCGAGTTAGCCCGCTGACGGGGTCGAATCGCTCACGTCAGCAGAGCGGGAGCGAATGCGCTCACGTCGAGCCTCCATGCGCTCCTCGATGGTGGTGGTTGGCCGCAATTTCTTACGATCAACGACGAAACGCTCGTTGCGAATCCCATGCAACACTCGGAACCCATCCTTGATCGCCGAGAGGTTCGAAGTCCCGTGCATCCGCTCTCGCTCATGGCTCGGAACCTCGGCCACGGCATAACCCGACCATCCGGTCCTGCAGAAGAGCAGCGTCTCGATCTCAAAGCCATGCCCATAGGCCCTTGGCCGGCGGTCATTGTCATCTGCAAGCTCGAGTTCGATGTCGTAGATCTC
Organism: uncultured Actinomycetes bacterium; assembly: GCA_903900235.1. Classification (GTDB taxonomy): domain Bacteria; phylum Actinomycetota; class Acidimicrobiia; order Acidimicrobiales; family RAAP-2; genus CAIUMH01. Next base: position 4,499 of record CAIUMH010000017.1, on the reverse strand, counting down.
CTTGAGGCCAATCTTGTCGATCATGTCGGTCCAGAATGCTGCGTATCCATAGGCAAGGTCAGTCCACTTCGTACCGAACAGCGTGTTGACCGTTCGGACCAGCAGCCAGTTGCCCATCCGACGAATTTTCGTGAAGTCGTCTGATCCCCCTGGGGGAAGGTGTCGCGTCCCCTTGGCAAGGTCCGCTCCAGACTCGAGAGCAACAACGAAGTCGATCATCTCATCAAGGTCGGTCGAGCAATCGGTGTCGGCCATCACGACGATATCTCCGGTAGCCGCCAATAGGCCGATGATCAGCGCCAAACCCTTCCCTGGTGCATGTTGATTCAGTACCGAAATATCAGGCCGTAGTGCTATCGCCCGCGCCACTGAATCATCTGTCGATCCTCCATCAACGAGAAGGACCTCCGTGACGAAACTTGGGATCTTGGCGAAGACGGCCTCAAGGTTCTCAGCCTCGTTGAAACACGGAAGCACCAAACTCACTGTGATCCCAACGGATAGTTGCTTCGAACCTGTTTCGTCCAACCCATGAGCCATGCCTAGACCTTAGGGCACGGCGTGATTCTTGTTGTACTCCCTTACCAATTTATTTGGACCACGTCCCGCTGGGTGGTTTCGCTTGGACCGCAGCATCCTCCATGCTGTGACGACCATGCCATGAGGGTCGCCCGGCTCGCCTCGGAGTCAATCTCGGATGTCGTGCCGGCCAGCTGTGCCATGGAGAACTCGGACAGATTGCGTCGGTCGGAAGTGAGCCATTCGTCGTGCTGATCGGCGCAGATTGCCGTGATGAGTCCGAGCCCGAGGCATGGTTCGAGAAGATCCCGACGACTCGTATCCGCCGCTTGGGTCTCGACGTTGACACGCTCGAGCGGGTTATTCGACCAGACCTTGGCCCAGTAGCCCTAGGGGAGACCTGACGAAGGCCAGGAGATCCTCCTTGGCATGAGGCAGCACTGCGGAGAGGACCTTGGTGGCCCGGACCAAGGGTTGGACCCGACTCAGTTGTTCGTCAACCAAACGAGCTGAAACAGTTGCTAATCGCTGCCGAACTCGCCGTGTTCTGCCAATGATACGCCTGCTGTGGGCTGGCGGTGGCGGATCCGGCCGGGTCATCGGATGCCGTCGGGTCGAAGTTCTTATTCAGGATCAGCGACCAGTAGAACAGCCCCTTGAGACCGAGGTCATGCACTACATTGCAGGCCGCCGTGAACCAGTTCGCCTGTACCGATCTCACGATGGTCTGCTTGGCCGGATCGAAGCTGGCATTCCACGGCTGCGTCCAGCCCTTGTCGCGTGCGCCGACGGCCACCTCGGAGAGGATGACCTCCGAGTTCGGGACAGGCAGGGCTCCAAGATTCGTCGAGGCCAGGTTTGCTTCCATCGCAGAAGTGAAATTCGCCACCGTGGCCTGACTGAGGCTCGTCAGTCCCTGTACTGGCTGGTAGAACTCCATCCCAAAGGACGTCCCGGGCAGACTCTCTCGAGGATTCCAGTTGGACTCATAGTTGACCTGGGCACCGGACAACCTCTTCGCCAGATTGATCAGGGGGACCCAGTATCTGTTCCACTTAACCATTGATGTGAGCTCAGCTCCCACGACGAAGGTCTCAGCCGAGTGCTGGCGAGCCATCACCATGAAGGGCTTCAGGACACTCGTGTAACTCGCGAACCATGCGGCTGGGTCGGTCGGAACGATCGCTCCTCGCCATGAACCCACAGCCGGGGACGAGAGCAAGTCTTCGTTGATAAGCGGCCGCAGCTGCACCTGGAGCCCAGCTCTGTGCGCTAGATCTACGACTTCGCCTAGAAAGGCCGGTGATGGTGTTGCATCCCCGATTCCGACGGTATTCGTCGTGACCACCGACCCTCCCGGAGTGGTGACAATCGGGTAGATCTCGAAGCAAAGTGCCACTGTGTTGGCATGAAGAGATCGCACATAGGTGAACATCCTCGTTGCTGCGTCGAGGTTCTGTTGACGGGTACCAAATTCTGGATATAGCAGAACATTGATCCCGAGCTGCATCTTCGACGTCGCCGCAGACGCTGAATCTTCGGTGGGTAGCGGAGCGAATGACGACACCCCCAATAGCAGCGAAAGCAGGCTGAGCGAAATTCGCGAAACGCTGGGCATTCCCTTTGGGGCACCCTTCCTGGAGGATCGCAACCCGGATCGGCGGAGCATCATGCTGAGAACCTACCAACTTGACCAACCGAAATGGCATCGCCAACGCTCGGTTCGGTCGACCACGACCCCACTCGGGTCATACACCGATCAGACCAGATGACAAGCATCCCTCTCCCTTCAAACGTCTTCGCCCAGGTCATGATTCAGCGAAGCCTGGAAGGTGAGCCAAGACCGGTCCTGGTTGCAGAGGAACCATCGATGATCGTGCACGTGGCGTCCACCGCGCACGAGAGTCCCAAAGCGGAGCCATTCCCCTCTGCCAATTCCGACGCACTCCACACCTTGCCGCCCACACTGGTCGACACCCGGCCGGTAGCGTCAAGAGCCATGCATGACACCGTGCCCGCAAGACAAGAGACGCTCACCACACTCTGATCAGAGACTTTAGATGAACCCTGCCATCCTCCAGAGGCAGTCCACAGGGCAACCCGGCCATCACGGCTGCCGTAGACACACATTGACGGCGTCGGGCAGTTCACGCTGGTCCCGGGGACCCTGGAGGCGAAGACGATCTTCGAGGAGACAGTCGTCCCATTCCATGTCCACGCAATCCCGGACTGTGAGATCGCCGAGCAAAACGTGGTGCTGGCGCAAGAGACACCGTTGAGCGCGGAGGTATCCGTTGAAGTGGTCAGCAAGTTTATCCACCCGGTGCCGTCGTAGCTCAAAAGTTCACCACCGGCACTTACTGCCAGACAGAACATCCTCGAGGTGCACGACACCCCGTCGAGGGCGGGGGCCGAAGGGACTGCCGAGGTGGCCACCCATTGAGTTCCGTCGAAGGTGGCTGCGGCGCCATCGAGGCTGACCGCCATGCAGAAGCTCGGCGAGGAGCAAGAGATCCCACTCGAGCTGCTCAAACCGGTGGAGCTGGTCGACGACCATGATCCTGCGGTGAAGGCAAATGCTCCTCCTTCAGAGCTAAGCGCCACACACGTTGTTGGGGTTGCACAAGAGATCCCAACTAGGTACCCCGCCGGAGCGTCGATACCCGGGGCGCTCACCCACGTAGAGCTCGAAGTGCTGGACCAAGTGTAGGTCGAGCCGGAGAACGAAGCCGCCGTGCAGGAATCGTCGGTCGGGCAGGACACTTGAGCGATCCAGCCATCGACTTCGAGCGACTGTGCCGTTGACCACTGACCGCCACTCAGGCGATATACCGACCCACTATCCGTGCCAGCCACGCAGATCGTCGTCGCCGAACATGACAGCGAGGTGATCGTGTCAGTACCAAGAGTGCCGGATGGAGACCACGTCGATCCATTCCAAACAACAACGTTCACCCCGGCCGAAGCAGGAGCTCCCGCAGCGAAGCATTTGGTGGCGCTCGGGCAGGAGACAGTAGTGAGGAGGTCTGAGGATGCCAGCGAGCCGGCTGACCAGGTGCTGCCAATCCATGAGTAGCCACGTCCCGATGAGTCGACGGCCATACAGAAGCTCGTCAGCGCGCAACTTACCGATGTCAGGGGATAGTTAGAGATTGCCTGCGGAGTTCCCCAGTTCGTCCCATTCCACCAGACGACCGAGCCAGACTGATCGGTGGCTACACACATCGTGCTCGAAGGACACGACACGGCCGTCAGATTCGAACTCACCTGCGTCGGGATGGACCATGACGTCCCATCGAATGTCACTGCGCCACCCGCCGAATCGACGGCGGCGCAGAACGTGCTGCTTTGGCAGCTAATCCCGGTGAGGGGGTTTGGATCCACAGCCGAGGCTGCCGACCAAGTCGGTCCGGTCTTGATCATGACGCTTCCCGAAAGGTCTGCCAGAGCACAGAATGACGGGGTGCACGAAATCGACGACGGGTAGCCATGTTCAACCAAGACCGTCTGCGGTGGGAGGAAACTGAGTCCCGGGAATACCGCAGGCACGACCACTGCGATCGTAGATGCGGGTGAAGTTCCAGCGGCACTGCTCACTCGCAATGTGAAGGTATAGGTGACCCCGGCTGCTCCAGTGTTGATCGGCAGCTGCACCAACTGACTCAGTGACCCTCCTGCGCAACTCGGACTGAATGGAGCACTCACCAATGATGGGCTCACCGTGATCTGACACGTGTCAGCTGCAACAACCGAAGCGGTCAGTGTCACGGAACCGCCGAGCACATTCTGAGGGTTGGGAGCAGAACTGAACGATGTGACGGATGGAACCGGCTTCTTTTGCACCACCACGGTGGTCGTCGAGGTGGTTGTCCCCACCACACTCGTGGCGCTCAGGGTGAAGGTATAGGTCGCCGACTTCGATGAGCTCAGGTTCGTCGGGATCGCAACCGACTGATCAAGACTTCCTGCGACGCAGGTCG
>CAIUMH010000016.1 GCA_903900235.1 uncultured Actinomycetes bacterium | reverse complement strand
TTCTGGGGACCATGGCTCTATCTACGTGATGGCGCTCTTCTCACCAGCACGAATGCGACGTACGGTCAGGACATCCAGCCTGCAACTCAGGCTGTGATCCGTCGATGCTTCGGCGCCAGCGCAACGTGACCAGCCCGTTGTCGCGGTGCGCAACTCCTCCGGCCCCGCCTCACCGATCTCGTCCCGACCGCGCCGAGCCCTGGAGGGCAGCGCTGGGCCCCAGCGCGGCCGACTGTGTCGGTTGCGTGCGCACCTCGCCGATAGGGCGGATGGGTGAGCGCCTAGGTCAATAGCGCGCGAACCGTCTGGTGACGGAGCGAACCGCAGCCTTGGCCTCTTGCGGGAGCCCTCTCATCGCCCAGAGCAGCACGACATAGACCATGGTGATCACGAGGGACTTGATGACCAGCACCGCGATGATCGGCGCCGAGACCTGCGGGGCCAAGAGCGACAGCCCGATGCACGCGGCTGCCGCAAGCGTGGGTCGTGCCGACTGGGAGAGGATCGGGATCCGTCGTCCGGTGATCCTCTGGAAGTTCCGTGCGCTCGCGACGAAGACGACGAGCTCCGACACCACGGTGGCGCTCGCCGCCCCTGGAGCGCCGTGGGTGGGGATCAGCACGAGGTTGAGGCCCGCGTTGAGCAATAGGCCGAAGATCGAGATACGCAGGATCCCATACATCTTGTTGATGGCGACGAGGGTCGTCCCGATCGCCAGAGCCGGGAAGGTGAACAGGAAGGTGACGCTGAGGAGATAGAGAGGGATCCTGGCACCCGAGTAATTGGGTCCGCTGACGAGCGTGATGAGGGCGGGCCCAAGAACGACCACGCCGGCGACGGCGAGACCGGCCAGCGCGCTGAGGCTGGCGCTGGCGCGCTCGGCGAGCTCCGAGGCCTCCCCCTCGGTGACCCTCGAGAGGACGGGGAACACCGTCGCCATGAATGCCGACGGGACGTTGCTGACGATGCCGATCAGCGTGTAGGCCACGGCATAGAGCCCCACGACCCGCGAGCCCGAGAGCACGCTGAGTAGCAGGATGTCGAACTTCAAGTAGAGCAAGTTGACGATCTGGATCGACCCGAACGCCAAGGAGGCCATCCCCGTCCGACGCCACGACTGCCCCTTGAACTGGGGTCGGAAGGTCACCTCGCGACGCACCAGGATCACGGCCAAGAGCGTCGAGAGCGCCGCGCCACCGAGGTAGCACAGGACGCACCCGAGCACGCCGCCGCCCGAGACGAGGACGACGATCAGCACGACGGCGGTGATGGTGCCCTTGGTGAGGGCCCACAGCGCCACCGTCACCCCTCGGATGGACGCCCGGAAGTGGCTCATCAGGAGGGCGGATGCACCCTCGAGCGGCAGGCTGAGGGAGAGGATGACGACGCCGAGGCGGATGATCGAGGCCTGCTGGGAGTAGAGGGCGAAGCCGGTGATCCAGACGATGGGCATCCCGATCGCGCACAGCGAGAGCCGGAAGCCGAGGCCCCGACCGAGGATCGACGCCGCCGCCTCTGGCTGCTGGGCCAGCTCGCGGGTGGTGAGGGCGATCACTCCGATGTCGGTCAGGATGACGAACACCGACACGAGGTTGGTGATGGTGGCCAACTGGCCGTAGGCACTCGTCCCCAGACGGGTGGTGAGCAAGCGGAACGTCACCAACCCGGTGGCGAGGCCGGCGAGGTTCGCCGCCATCGTGGCGACGCTCGACGAGGCGACGCGCCGGTTCAGCGACGGCGATCCAGACGACCCGTCGTCCTCCCCGTCACCCCCCACGGGCGGACCATCCGTCGATCAGCGCCCGCAGTCTTGCGGCAGTCAGGGTTGGTTGGGCCGACCGATCGAGAACGGGCCGTGGTGCCCGAGAGGGATCCATCGCCCCACGGTATCGGATTGGTGCGGCTCGATCGATGGCGACCTCGAGCCGTCTGCGTCGAGGAGTGCGCCATGGGAGCCACCCGATCGGCGCCCATGGATCACGAGGCAACGTTCTCGCGGAACCACCGGTACGTCGAGTCGATGCCTGCGCTCAGCGAGATCGATGCCGTCCAGCCCAGCGCCGCAAGGCGGGAGGAGTCGAGGAGCTTGCGGGGGGTTCCGTCGGGCATCGACGGGTCGAACCGAAGTTCCATTCCCGGACAGATCAGATCCCGGAGCAAGGTCGCCAGCTCTGCGATCGAGACCTCGACGCCAGTGCCGACGTTGATCGGCCCAGGCTCATCGAAGTGATCGAGGAGGAAGAGGCATGCGTCCGCCAGGTCGTCGGCGTGCATGAACTCCCGGGTCGCCCGCCACGAGCTCAGCACAAGCGGCCTCGACGACCCCGTCGTCTGCGGTGCCCTCCGGGTGCCGGGCACGGACCGCGTCCTGACCGGCGGCATGGTGAACCAACGATCCTGGCTCTTC
>CAIUMH010000015.1 GCA_903900235.1 uncultured Actinomycetes bacterium | reverse complement strand
TCCACTCGTGGGGGGGGGATTCGAGGCCTCGGTCCACCAGCCGTCGCCTCATGCCTCGAGGGGACGCACGGGATTCTCAGATATGAGCGGAAGGTTTGTCGACCCCGCAGCGAATCCATGACTGCAGACACCCAGACCGATGGTGGCGATGAGAGGTCTCAATCAGCCACCAGGGCGTCGAGCCTCTTGCTCGGGGTCGAGCACCGCATAGGTGCTCTCCGGACTTCTTCTGTGCTCTGTCAACTCGAGGAGATTGGCTCCCGTGGCAAGGGAGAGTCCTAGGACTTCATCGCCGGTAGGTCCATGACCAACCCGACCAGGTACCCAACTCCTGTCATCAATGGAAGAGGAGCGAAACAGCCACGGAGCCCGAACGCGACCACTCCAAGGATGGCAGCGAATCCCCCGAATCTGTTCGTAAGATCCCTGCCTGACTCGGAAAAAAACGCCGTTGTCCTTGCTCCGGCCCATAGATGTGCTCGCGCTGAACTCGTCGTACGACACGCCGAACTCCCTGGTCCTGATGTCGCAAGGGCTGCACGCCGCCGCCCCAGATCGCAGGCTGTGAGCACAATCACCAACGTGTCTGCTTGTCGTACTACTACTGGTAGTAGCAAAGTATGAAAGTACGTGTGAGTCTCCCTCAAGAGGACGTTGAGTTCCTTGATGCCTATGCCAATTCCCAGGGCATGGACTCCCGTTCCGCCGTGCTCCACAAAGAGGTGCGCCTCCTGCGTGCATCAGGACTCGGAGGTGCCTATGAGGACGCGTGGCAGGAGTGGGCGGCTGAGGGCCAGGCCGACGTCTGGAACGTGACGATCGATGATGGTCTCACCTGATGCGACGAGGCGAGGTGCGCGTCATCGATCTGGATTCCGCACGCGGGAGCGAGGCCAGCAAACGCCGTCCGGCAGTGATCGTCAGTAACGACGGAGCAAACAGCACTGCCGAACGTCTCGGGCGAGGTGTGCTCACTGTGGTGCCGGTGACGTCGAGAATGGAACGGGGGCACCCGTTTCAGGTGGCGGTTCTTATTCCAGCCTCGAGGACTGGGCTGGGCCAGGACTCGAAGGCTCAGGCCGAACAGGTCGGGGCGGCGGTGGTTGAAAGGATCGGAGGACTGGTCGGCGAGCTGCCGACGAACTTGCTGGCAGCCTTGGATGAGGCACTTCGGCTTCATCTTGCGCTCTGACCCTCCGGCGTGACACGGATCCTCCGGCGAACGCCGCCCATGAGCGCAGGTCGGGTCGGGCTTGCCTCCCCTCAATCACGCGGGCGAGAGCGAGAGGCTGCGGTCCACAAGGACGAAGGCCTCGAGCGCGTCGTGGTCACTACGGGATGGGTGTCCCATCAGCGGTCTGGGCCGCAACGCCGACGGCTGACGCTCGGTCGGCTGACGGTACGTGGAGTGCAGCGCTAGGTGCCCGGCCGGAAGCGGAGCTTGCCACCGGAGAGCACCCAGCTCGTCGACAGGTGCTTGGGGGATCCCACGAGGCCGCTGGATGTGACCTTTCCCCGCAGCGAGAGGTTGAGCCACTCGGCCCCGGAGAGGTTGGTGCCGACCATCACGGGCGTGTCGACAATCGCAGCGGTCATGTCGGCACCCGAGAGGTCCGTCCTGGTCAGGTTGGCGTTCATGAACTGCGACCGTGCGGCCTTGGCTCCGTTGAGGCTGGCGCTGGTCAGGTCGGTCCCGGAGAAGGTCGCGTACTCGACCACGCTGCCCGACAGGTCGGCATGGGCCAGGTTGGCACCGGTGAATATCGCCCGCTTGAGGCTGATCGACGACAGGTCCTGCCCATGGAGGTCGGCACCGGTGAGGTTGGCCATCGGGCCGACGAGGTAGCCGTTGATCAGGCTGAACGAGTCAGGAAGGGTCGCGTCGCCGGTGATGGAACCCGAACGCACCCGGAACAGGTTGGCCCCGGTCAGGTCAGCCCCGCCGAGGTCCGCACCCTTGAGGTACGCCCCGGACAGGTTCGCCCCGGTGAGGTCGGCGTTTGAGAAGTCGACCTTGCGGAGGTCGCACCCCTTGAAGTTCACGTGGGGCGCCGGATCAGCGCTGCAGTCGGGTGTCGAGGCTGCCCCCGCTCCGCCGGCCACGAGGAGCGAACCGGCAGCGAGGCTCCCGACAAGTGTGGCTCGGAAAAATCTGCGCATTGTGACGTTATAGCACCCGGCACTGTGAATTCGGCGACAGGCGGCTCACAGGATCCGGTCGGCGACCGTCTCTTCGAGACGCGCCGCGTCGGCGTCGCCGAGTAGCTCGTAGGGCGAGGAGGGGCTGGGGCGCCACCAGACCTTGTCACGCGTCCTCCAGCGTTCGGCCCGCAGGCCCTTCTTGACGACCTTGGAGGTGGCCGTCTTCGGGAGGTGGTCGGTCAGCCGGATGTACTTCGGGGCCCACTTGGTCCCGAGGTCCCCCTGGTCGGCGAGGAAGGCGGCGAACGCCGACGGGTCGAAGGGTGGAGCGCCGGCGGAGATCTCGAGGGCGGCCATGACCTGGTCTCCGACGTGCTCGTCGGGGACGGCGAAGACGGCGGCCAGGATGACGTCTGGATGCCGGCCGAGGATGCGCTCGATCGGGGCGGCGGCGAAGTTCTCGCCGTCGACCCGGATCCAGTCGTGATCCCTCCCGGCGAAGTACAAGAACCCCGCCGCGTCCCGGTAGGCGAGGTCGCCGGTCCAGTACCAACCATTGCGGAGGCGGGCCTCCATGGCGCCATCATTGGCCCAGTAGCCCTCGAAGCTCGAGCCACCGGTCTTCGAGACCAGCTCGCCGATGCAGGTGTCGGCGTTGAGCAGACGTCCCGCCTCGTCGAACTCGGCCACCGGGCACTCCTCGAGATTCTCTGGGTCGAGCACCACGGTCCCCTCAAAAGGTGCGCGACCGAGGGCACCCTTGGGCGTATCAGCGGTCCGCGTCACCGTGGCCCCGCCCTCGGACGATCCGTAGGCATCGTTCACCGTGCACCCGAACCGGTCGGCGAACCGGTCGATGTCGTCGACGGTGGCCTCGTTGCCGAAGCAGGTCCGCAGGGTGGTGTCGGCGTCGTCCGGTCGCTCCTCGGTGGCCAGGATGTAGGAGAGCGGCTTTCCGACGTAGTTGAAGTAGGTGACGCCGTGGCGCCGCACGTCCTCGATGAAGCCGTGGGCGGAGAAGCGCCCGCCGCTGGGGAGTGCCACGGCGCTTCCTCCGGCAATGCTGGGCCCCCATCCGGCCATCAGCGCGTTGGAGTGGAAGAGCGGCATGGCCACGTAGGAAACGTCCTCGGGCCCGAGCGGCGTCATCTGGCAGACGATCTGGGAGATGCCAGCCAGGCGACCCTGGGTGCATCGCACGGCCTTTGGGGCACCGGACGTGCCGGAGGTGAAGAGCAGGTAGCCCAGCGTGGCCGGCGAGATGTCGTGATCGACCACGTCGTGGGCGGTGGCGCCGAGGTGCGGCCGCAGCGCATCGACAGCACTGGTGGCGTCGACGACGAGGACACGGTCTGATGCGCCATGCACCGTGCCGATCGCCGGCCCGAGGTCGAGGCCGTCGACGAGCGGGAGGTGAGCCGACGAGGTGACGACAAGCTGGCACTCGGTGTGGGAGAGGTCCCGGGCGAGTTCGTCGCCTCGGTGGGTGGAGTTGGCACCGACGACGACGGCGCCGACCAGCGCTGCAGCCTCGAGCCAGAGGAGGAAGTCGACGGTATTGTCAAGGAGGATGGCGACATGGAACGGCCCCGGCTGGCGCTGGGCGAGGAGCCATGCGCCGCGGGTGGCTGCCTCGCTGACCGCCTCGGCGTGGGTCAGGGTGCGGTCGGCGGTCAGGATGCCTGGCGACTCGTTCTCTGCCAACGCCAGGACGAGCGCTGCCATCGTGTGCTCCTGAACCATCCCACGTCCCCCCTTGGTCGTCAGGGGGGAATCTAGACGCTGATGACCATCGTCGAGCCAGGGGATGTCGGTTCACCTCGCCCTATGGCCCCATGCCTCCGGAGGCCGTACAGGAGCGCGGGTCCCAGTACTCGAGGGAGCTCGTGGCCGCGGCCGTCGGGGCGAAGCCCGGCACCGTCGTGGTGGTGGTGGTTGGCGGGGTCGACGTCGTGGTCGTGCCCTTGGCAGAGGGAGAGGTCGTCGTGGTGGTCACCTTCGCCGGCGGTGCGGCGATGGCGAAGTGCGTACCGGTGACCAGCGTGACCGCGGCGGGGTTATTGGGCTCGTAGGCGAGGATGGCCTGGCCGGAGACGGACCGCAGGACGCGCTGGGCAGCGGCCAGGGTGGCGGGGTCCTTGGCGTTGTAGGCGACTAGAGTCTCCGCGACAGGTCCGACCGGAGGGGTGTCACCAACGGTTCCGATCTTGTAGCCGAGGGCCTGGAGTGACGAGGCGGTCGAGGTGGCCTGGCCGGAGACCCCGGAGCCGTTCATCACTGACACCGTGACCGCAGATGGTGGAGGGAGTGCCTTGCCGGTCAGCGTGTTCGTGCTGGCATTCACCCCGAGGAACGCCTCAATGGTCTCGAGGTCGGGGCTGAGGTCAGGGAAGGCCACGTTTCCATAGTCATAGCCCTTGTAGAGGTAGCTGTAGGAGTTCGATGACATGACCGGGAAGGTGTACTGCGGGGCGGTCTGGGAGTTGATGCCGTGGTAGGTCGAGACGAGGTCGAGCATGTGCGAGTTCGACAGTCCCTTGTCCACGGTGAGCTGGGGCGCTACGGCGGAGATGAGCTTGGCATCGGTAATCGGATTGCCGATGCCTTTGGCTGAGACAGCGGAGGCGAGGACCCGGAGGAACTCGTGGTTCCGGCGGATCCGTGCCAAGTCGCTCTGGGCCTCTTGGGGCCAGTTGGCCACGTTCGGCCCGTAGGAGTCCTTGGGCTGGTACTGCAGGTGTCGAGCACGCACCACGGTGAGGGCGGCCATGCCATCGAGGTGGTTGCAGCCGATGTGGTACTGCTTGAGCTGCGAGTAGGCGTCATAGAGGCGCTTGGGGAAGTACATGTTGACCCCGCCGAGCGCATCGACCACGCCGGCGAAGGTGTCAAAGTTGAGTTCGACGAAGTGCTGGATCGGGATGCCGAAGTCCTCCTGGATCGCGGTGACCAGTTGGGTGGGCCCCTCGGCGAGAGCGGCATCGATCTTGTTGGCCCCGCCCTTGCGGGCATTGGGAATGAAGGTGTCGCGAGGGATGGACAGGATCGAGACACGCTTTGCTGTGGGGTCGAGGTGGAGAATCATCACCACATCGGAGTTCACGCCGGTGACACCCTGTGAGCAGAGGCCGTAAATCGGGTTCTGGGTCTTCAGGGCACAGCGATCGGTCGATCCCACCATCAAGATGTTCTCAGACCCCGCCGCAGCCCCGTCGGTGGTGCCCCCGGTCAGGTTGCCAACGCTGATGTGGGTAATCCGGCTGGCCTCATAGCCGACATAGCCGACGTAGCCACCCGAGAGCAGGGCGAGGGCGATGAAGGTCGTCAGACCGAGTCGCGCCCACCGGTTCGATGGCCACAGTCGCCGCTTCGATCGCGTGGGGTTGGACCGATCCGTGCGTCCTGAGGAGGCGGCTCCAGGCCGGCGCCGAGGCGCGGCGTGCTTAGGTCCGCGAGGGGTGGGTGGTGCGAGGTCGTCAGAGGGCATTTCCCTCAACGCTACCGGTCCCGGAGGAGGCAGCGGTGGTCATCGCCTCGAGGAGGTCCTCGGTGCGGGCGAGGGTGGCGATCAGCGAGAGGGACTCAGCTAGCACGGCCTGGGCGTAGTCCACAGGGAAGCCGCACACCGCGTCGGTGGCCACGACCACCTGGTAGCCCAAGTTCACGGCTTCGATGGCTAGGCCGAGCACGCCGAGGTTGACGCTGACCCCCGTGACGAGGAGCACCGAGACACCAAGGTTGCGCAGGGTGGCATCAAGCGCCGTCCCCGAGAAGGGCGACACCCCATGGCGTCGCGGGACGATGAGGTCACCAGCCTCGGGACCGAGCTCGGAGATCAGCTCGACGGCGGCCGTGCCTTCGAGCAGATGGTCGGCTCGCCGGAGCACTGCCGCGTGGAGCGGGGTGTTGGTCAGTGTCCCAGCCCGATCGGCCCGGAACTCAGCGGTGCAGTGGACGACAGGAAGACCGAGGAGCCGGGCGTGGCGAGCGAGTTGGCCGGCGTGGGCAGGGAGGCCGACCTCGTCGGCCGCCTGCCGTAGGGCGGGAAACGAGGCGAGGTCTCCCATGACACCTCGCTGGAGCTCCATGGTCACCACGGCGAAGGGCGGAGAGGCGGTGATGCCTCGACCGTGACGCTCGCCGGCCAGGATCTCGGTGAGCGGGATCGGCATCTAGTCGGCCGGGGTGTCGTTCTCCACGATGGCGGTGGCCCATCGGTAGTCGGGCTTGCCCGACGGTGACCGCTGGATGGTGTCGACGACGAACAGTCGACGCGGGAGTTTGTAGCCGGCGATGTATGACCGGCAATGCTCCTGGATCTCTGCGAGCGTCGCCCCCTGGCCCTCACGAGGGGCGATGATGGCGGCGACGGTTTGGCCCCAACGCTCGTCGGGGGCCCCACAGACGATGGCATCGATGACCGCCGGGTGGCTGCGCACGGCTGACTCGACCTCCTCGGGGAAGATCTTCTCCCCACCCGAGTTGATCACCACGGAACCGCGGCCAAGCAACGTGATGGATCCATCGGCCTCGACGGTGGCGAAGTCACCAGGCATGACGAATCGGGTGCCGTCGACCGTGATGAAGGTCTCTGCGGTCTTGACCGGGTCGTTGTAGTAGCCGACGGGGATATCACCCGATCGGGCAATCTTGCCAATCACGCCGGACCCGGGCTCGACTTGGACAAGGTCCTCGTCGAACACGACGGTGTCGCCAAGGCGTGACACCGTCGGACCGGACTTCATGGCGGTGGTGTCCTTGGTAACCATGGTCATGCCATTGTTCCCAGACTCCGATGAGCCGATGGCATCGGTGATCATGATGTTGGGCAGGTGGACGAAGTAGCGATCCTTGACCGGTGCACTGAACAGCGCCGCCGACGACACCACCGCGAAGAGGTTGGAGAAGTCGAACTCCGCGAGGTGCTCGTCGAGGACCTCGACGAGTGGCTTGGCCATGGCGTCGCCAGTAACCATCATGGAGTTCACCTTCTCGGCAACCACTGTCTCCCAGACGGCGACGGGGTCGAAGCGGGCGGTCAGCACGATCCGATCGCCCACGAAGCTTCGGCCAAGGACCGACCACTGCGTGGCGCCGTGCATCAGCGGAGCGATGGGGAAGTGGGTGATGACCATGCCGCCTGCGCCACGCTCTACGAACTCTTCGGGTCGCTCGATCCGGGTGTTCGACAGCGGATCGACCCCACCGCCGAGGGCGTAGACCACATCCTTGTGCTGCCACACCACACCCTTGGGCATGCCCGTGGTGCCGCCGGTGTAGAGGATGTAGATGTCCTCGTCGGAGCGGGGGCCAAAGTCACGGACTGGCGATCCGCTCGCCATGGCGTCTTCATAGGCCACGACGTCGCCGCCGGGGTCGGGACTCTCGGTGCCGTCCTCAATGATGATCAGGTGCTCGAGGGTGGGCAGCTCGTCTCGCAGCGCCGCCACGTGTGGGGCGAACTCGCGTTGGAAGATGAGGGCCTTGAGATCAGCATTGGTGAAGAGGTAGCGCAATTCCTCCTCGACATAGCGGTAGTTGATATTGATCCAGACCGCTCGGATCTTGAACACCGCCCAGGCGATCTCGACCCACTCGATCGAGTTGTACGAATAGATCCCCACGTGGTCACCTGGTCCGATGCCGGCGGCAGCGAGGTGATGGGCAAGGCGGTTGGCCCGCTCTTCCATCTCGCCATAGGTGCGGCGCTGGCCATCGGCGACGAGGTACTCGCGCTCAGAGAATTCGTCGACCGCAGCTTCGAACAGATCAGCAAGGTTGAAGGTCACGGTGGTGAGATTAGAACACGTTCCCGTTTGACGCAGGTCTCACGATCCAGCGACCCAGGCGATGGCCTCGGCCTTGTGCCGGGAATATTCCATCTTCCCGTTTGCGGCCCTGCCGATAGTGACGACGAAGCGCACCCCCTTGGGGGCCTTGTAGTGGGAGAGCGCTGCCTTGACGTGCTCGATGATCTCGGCCTCAGAAGGGAGGTCGGCTCCAGGCATGGTTTCGACGGCCGCGATGATGCGCTCGCCGGTTCGGTCGTCTGGGATTCCCACGACGCAGGCATCGACGACGAGGGGGTGGCGCTTGAGCACCTCCTCAACCTCTTCGGGGTAGACCTTCTCGCCAGCGGTGTTGATGCACTGGCTGCCCCGCCCGAGCAGCTGGATCGACCCGTCGACCCGGACCCTGGCGTGGTCACCTGGCACGCTGTAGCGGGCTCCGTCGATCATGCGGAAGGTGGCGTCGGACTTGGCCGCGTCCTTGTAGTAGCCGAGCGGGTTGCGCCCGCCGAGTGCGAGCACCCCTACGGTGTCGGAGCCCGGGGTGACGTCTACGCCGTCCTCGTCGATGACGCGGACCTCCGGGCCGAGGGTGAACTCCCCGGTGGAGGCAGCCTTGTCGGCGGTGGAGATCGAGCTACCCATGCCGAGGGCTTCGGACGAGGAGAAGGCATCGACGAGCATCATTGCGCCGTGGTGTGCGAGGAGTCCCTGCTTAATCTCCTCTGACCACATGGCACCCGAGGACATGATGATGACCAGCGACGAGAGCGTGTAGCGCTCAGGGTCGGCCCGGACGACGTCGAGCAGGGGTCGGGCGAAGGGGTCGCCCACGATCACGGCGACGTTGACTCCCTTGTCGTCGATGGTGGCGGCGAGCTCGTCGGGGAGGAACTTGCGCGTGGGGAGCAGGACGAGCCTGCCGCCCTCGGCGAGCACCTCGAGGGCGGTGAACAGCCCGGTCCCGTGCATCAAGGGGCAGGCCGGGAGCAGAGCGAGACCCGGTCCCTCATTGCGGACGGCGTCAGCGATGCCGGCCACGCCCGCGGTCTCATCGAAGCGGCGGAAGCCAGCAGGGTTGAGGCGAGCGAAGAGGTCGTCCTGGCGCCACATGACGCCCTTGGGCATCCCGGTGGTGCCGCCGGTGTAGAGCATGACCAGGTCATCAGGGGTCCGCTGCGCCGCCAGCGGAAGGTCGCCAGCGGGCTCGGCGGCTACCTGCTCGTAGGGGGTCGCCCAGTCGGGGCATGCTCCGGAGCCATCGTCGACGAAGAGCCAGCCCTTGACCTTGTCGGCCTGGGAGCGGATGCCTTCGATGCGCTCGGTGAACGAGCCATGGAACACGACAGCGATGGCATCGGCATTGTCCCAGAGGTAGAGCAGCTCTTCGTCGCCGTATCGGTAGTTGGTGTTGACCGGGACGAGTCCGATCCGAAGGCTGGCGAACACGCCCTCCATGTATTCGGGGCAGTTGTAGAGGTAGAGAGCCACCTTGTCCTGATGGACAGCACCAAGCGAGGAGAGCCACCCGGCAACTCCGGCCGATCGGGCCTCGAACTGCCCCCACGAGATAGTGCGCTCACCTTGGATGATGGCTGGCTGGTCGGGTTGGATCGCGGCGATCGACTCCCAGGCATCGGCGTAGTTCCACTCGGTCATAACAACCCCCCTCGGTCGGCGGTGAGCCTACGCTACGGCGGTGCACGATAACCAGAATCTTGTCGCTTCGGCGGCCGACGAACTCTCCGCATGGCTTGCGGCCCACCCCGCCCCAACCGGTGAGCAGTTGGCACAAGCGGGCTATGTGGTGCCCCACTGGCCGGCTCCGTGGGGCCTCGGTGCCGCTCCGGCGGATCAGCTGGTGATCGACGCCATCTTGCGGACGGCCAACGTCCGCCGTCCAGATAACCCAATCGGGATCGGCTGGGCAGGCCCCACGCTGTTGGCGGCTGGCACCGTGGAACAGCAGCAGCGATGGCTTCCGGGGCTGCTCTCTGGCGAGGAGTTCTGGTGTCAGTTGTTCTCAGAACCGGCGGCCGGGTCGGACCTCTCGGCGCTGTCGACCCAGGCGGTGCGCGACGGCGACGAGTGGGTGGTCACGGGCCAGAAGGTCTGGACCAGCTACGCCCATCGAGCCAAGTTCGGAATCCTGCTGGCGCGCACCAGCCCTGAGGCGGAGCGCCATCACGGAATCACCTACTTCGTCTGTCCCATGGATGCACCGGGTTTGGAGGTCCGCCCCCTTGTGGACATGACAGGCAATCACACCTTCAATGAGGTGTTTCTCGACGAGGTGCGGATCCCGGCTGACCACGTGATCGGCGAAGTCAACGACGGCTGGCGCCTCGCCAAGGTGACCCTGGCGAACGAGCGAGTGTCGCTGTCGGGCGACGGCCTGATGTGGGGGATGGGCCCGGTCATCGACGACCTCGTGGACTTGGCCCGTCGGATCGGAGTCGACGCGGTCGCCGCCGAGCGCCTCACGTCGCTCTGGGTGCGGGCCGAAGCCCTCCGGATGCTCAAGCTCCGCCTGGTCGCAGCGGTGCTCGCCGGTCGGACGCCGGGACCCGAAGCCTCTGTCCGCAAGGCACTGGCCGACGAGGTGGGCCAGGACGCCGCCACCTTGGCGGTCGACCTGCTCGGAATGGCGGCGGTGGGCGGGGTTCTCGAGCCTCACGACGTCATGTGGTCCTGGTGCTTCACCTTCTCACCGTCGCTAACCATCGGTGGGGGGACCTCGGTGGTGCAGCGCAACATCATTGCCGAACGCGTACTCGGACTGCCTCGGGACCTCGAGGGCTGACGGGTTCAATCCTGGGTGGTGCTGCTCAAGCGGTGAGGAGGGGGCCAGCGTCGCCGAAGCCCTGGCGGATCCCGCGGCCGGCTCGAGCCACGAGCTGGTCGGGCTCGAACAGCAGCCAGTAGGCGTTGCGGGCGTGACCCTTGGTTCGGTTCTCGAAGACCATGGCCAAGGTGGCGTCGTCGTCGGCTTCGTCCTCGTAGACGAAGACCTCGAGGATCGGCGTGGAGGTCATGAGCTGAGCCTGCATGAGGCCCTGGCTGGCCTCATGGGCACACACCTTGTCGATATCGGCAGATCCCGGCATGCCGCAGGCGATGACGATGGAGGCCCCGTCGCGCTCGATCATCAACTTTGCGGCCACGGCAAGGTCTTTGAAGCCGGGAACTGTCCTGCGCAGGACGTTGAATGTCTCACCATGGCCCGGGCATGAGGCGAGTTCCTCAAGCGCATCGGCCCCCATGTCGTGGCGGGCGAACATCGTGTCGACAACTCCGATGGTGATCACTGAGTCCTCCTTGGACGTAGATGGGAGATCGACTCCAGCGTATGACCGCCGATGCCGGCCGAGGACACCTTGGTTGGACGGGGCTAACGGATGAGTGCGTTTGTCGGCAGGTTGGCGACCGAGATGTCAGGGACATCGAAGCTGAAGTCGGGGTACTTGCGCACGGCAGACTGGCGCAGGCGAGTGGTCCGGTGCACCGGGTCGGTGTCGAACTGTGGGATGACCTTGGTCCCGAAGACCTCGAGCATCTCGAGCACTTCGTCGTGCTCCATCGAGTCCGATGGCAGGCCGAAGACGACCTGGTCGCAGCCAACCTGCTCGTAGCGGGCGAGCTGCTCGGCGACCTCATCAGGCTCGCCGCACAGCAGCCATCCGGCCTCGATGAGATGGTCGAGGGTCTCTTCGTCGGGGACCCCGCCGATGGTCTCGGGCCAGGTCGGCGCATAGTCGGGCTTGGGGATGGTGTCGTGGTAGAGGCACACCAGCGAGTAGAGGTAGCCACGACACTCGCGCAGGGCGATCTCCCGAGCTCGCTTGCGGTCGGCGAGGCAGATCACGGCATTTGTGAGCATCACGTTGTCGTTGACGAACTGCCCGACTGGTTCGGTGCAGTTGGCAATGCCCTCTTTGTATGCGTCGATACGGCCCTTGAGTCCAAAGACCGGCTCAAAGTTGAAGGCGATGGCACCAATACCCATCTCGCCTGCCTGGGCGAAGGTCGCAGGGTTGCCGCAGGCGACCCAGATCGGTGGGTGCCCGGGGCCATAGGGCTTGGGCAGGATGTTGTGAGGGGTCGGGACGGTGAAGCTTTCGCCCTCGTACATGTAGTCACGCTGCTCCCACATTCGCGGGATCTGGCGGATGACCTCGTTCCACTCAGCCTTGGTCGAGTCCTTGTCAAGGATGTTGAAGCTCGCCATCTCGTGGCTGCCGGCTCCCCGGCCGGTGCCCCACTCGAAGCGTCGGTTGGTGATGTGGTCCATCATCGCGGCGCGCTCGGCGTAGCGCACGGGATGCTCTTTGCGGGGCGAGAGACTGTTGATGCCCGTGCCGATGTGGATGCGGTCAGTTCGCGCCGCCACCATGCCCATGATGGGCTCGGGCGCCGACATGTGCGAGTACTCCGTGAGAGCGTGGTGCTCGCCGTACCAGGCGTACTTCCAGTTGTAGAGGTCGGCGGTGACCCCATAGGAGATCTCCCGCTCGAGCATGAGGTGCTCGGCGTCGGTGTCGCGGGAGGCCGGCCCCGGCAGATAACCGTTGATGAAGATGCCGAACTCCATGGTGATACCTCTTCCTCTCGGCTTAGCCGATGCCCGCCCGACCGTCGCTCGAAAACTAGAACAGGTTCTACTTGGTGTCAAGAGTGCGGAAGCTCGTGCCCCCTCGCCGCCGCCATCAGCGGAGGCTCAGGGTGGCCGAGGGGTGCCGGGCGGTGCTAGTGAGAGAGAAGACCTTGGGCCGAGATGGCCCGAGCGGACCCGTGAGGAGCATCAATGGCCTGGGACTTCGAGACAGACCCTGAGTTCGAAGAGAAGCTGGCGTGGATGCGCACCTTCGTGCGCGAGGAAATCTTCCCGATCGAGACATTGGCACTCAGCTACGACCAGGTGGTGGCACTGATCAAGCCACTCCAGGAGGAGGTCAAGGCTCGAGGCTTGTGGGCAGCGCACCTTCCCGTCGAGCTCGGTGGCGGCGGATTCGGGCAGCTCAAGCTCGGCCTGATGCACGAGATCCTGGGTCAGACTCCCTACGGGCCCCTGGTATTTGGAAACAATGCCCCCGACTCCGGCAATGCCGAACTCATCGCCGTTGGGATGGAGATGTCGGGTGATGAATCGCATCGCGAGCGCTGGCTCGAACCACTCCTTGAGGGGCGGCTGCGCAGCGGCTTCTCGATGACCGAGCCGCACACCGCAGGATCGGACCCGACCCTTTTGAAAACCCGGGCCTTCCTTGACGGCGACGAGTGGGTGATTGACGGGCGCAAGTGGTACACGACCAATGGGTCGGTGGCCAACTTCCTCATCGTCATGGCGGTCACCAACCCCGACGTCCACCCGTATCAGGGCTCGTCAATGATCATCGTGCCGGTTGACACCCCCGGGCTCACGATCTTGCGTGACGTTGGGTCGATGGACGATCCGACGGTGGTCTACGGGAAGTTCGGCAACCATGCCGAGGTCCTCTATGAGTCGGTGCGGGTCCCGAAGGAGAATCTGATTGGCGTCGAGGGCGCGGGCTTCGCCCTGGCGCAGGCTCGCCTCGGACCCGGACGGATCCACCACTGCATGCGCTGGCTCGGTCAGTCGCAGCGAGCCTTCGACATGATGTGCGAGCGGGCATTGTCTCGCTTCACCCATGGGTCCGTGCTGGCGGAGAAGCAGACCGTGCAGAATTGGATCGCCGACTCGATGGCCGAGATGCACGCGGCCCGACTGATGACAATCCAAGCAGCATGGAAGATGGACAAGGTCGGCGCCTCGGCTTCGAGGGTCGAGATCGCCATGATCAAGTACTACGGAGCGCAGGTGCTCTACAACGTGATCGACCGGGCATTGCAGACCTATGGGTCGCTCGGCTACTCCTCCGACATGCCACTCGAGCACATGTACCGAGCAGCGCGCGCGGCGCGGATCTATGACGGCCCCGACGAGGTCCATCGCCAGACGGTCGCGCGCTCGGTGCTCAAGGGCTACTCACCATCAGAGATCCCGACCGAGCACATCCCCACACGCCAGGCGGCGGCCAAGGAGAAGTTCGCGACGATGCTCGAGTTGCTGACGGCCGAGCAGTCCTGAGCGGTCTCCGGCCTCTCACGGCCGCAGGATCATCGGCGCTCGAGTCACCCCGGCGATGATCGAGCTCGGGCTTCGCTCGACGTCCCCGACGAGCTCGACACGTGAGAAGCGCACCAAGAGTTCCTCGAGAATGATGCGTGCTTCGAGCCGAGCGAGTGGCGCACCCAGGCAGAAGTGGGTGCCGAACCCGAGACCGAGGTGCGGGTTGGGGTCGCGGCTTAGGTCGAGGGTGTGGGCGGTGTCGCCGAAGACAGCCGGGTCCCGATTGGCGGCGGCGTAGACCATCAACACAGGATCTCCGGAGGTGATGGACACACCTGACAGCTCGGTGTCTCTCGTGGCGGTGCGCAGGAATGACACCACTGGCGATGTCCATCGCAGTAGTTCCTCGACCGCAGTCGGAATCATCGAAGGGTCATCGACGAGGCGCTCGAGCTGATCAGGATGCTCGGCCAGGGCTACGAGACCCCCCGAGATGAGGTTGCGTGTGGTCTCATTCCCGGCCACGAGAAGCTGGATCAGGAACATAGCCAGCTCGGCCTCGCTGAGCTCTTCGCCATCGATCTTCGCTCCTGCGAGCTGCGAGACGACGTCATCGAGGGGGGTGGAACGGCGCTCGGCGGCGAGACCGATGAGGTGCTCCCACATCTCGAGCTGCACCGCCCCGCGTTCGTCGGGAGACATCTCTCGGTTACCCGGAATGGTCGCCTCGGACCACTCGTAGAAGGTGGGCCAGCGAGCTGGATCGGCGCCGAGCAAGCGACAGATCACCTGGAGAGGGAACGGGACGCTGAGTGCCGGCACGATGTCGAACGGCTCTCCGGCCACGATGTCGTCAAGGAGAGCGACGGCGATCTGGCGAATGGACTCGTCGAGGGGACGCACAGCCGTTGGCTTGAAGCTCGGCTGGACGAGTCGCCGATACCGAGTGTGGGCCGGCGGGTCAGTGTGCATCATCGTCGGAGGACTGTCATAGGAGTGGCCGATCTCATCGACCAAGATCCCTGCTCCTGACCGAAAGCGCTCAGGGTCCACGGACACCTCGGAGATGTCGCGGTGGGTGGTCAGTGCCCAGAACCCCCGTGATGCACACCAGGCCACCGGTGCGCTGGAGCGCAACTCGTCATAGAAGCGATGGGGGTCGCCGACATAGAGGTCGCCATCGAGCAGGCGTTCGGCGAGGGGGCTCGCTGGCCGAGGTGTCGGCTCAGGCATCAGCAGGGGGCGACGGCGTCGAAGCCGAGCAGCTGCTCGACAGCGGCGGCGGCCCGCAGGACGGCGAGGTCGGCGTGCTGGGGTCCAACGATCTGCATCCCGATGGGGACCCCGGTTGCGCTGAGGCCGACGGGGACGGTGGCGGCAGGCGAGCGGGTCATGTTGAAGGCATAGGTGAATTGGACCCAGTTCTGCGCCTCTGCCCCGTTGATCAGTCCGAGACCACCAAGGGCGACCGGTGGAGCCACGCCCGCAGTAGTTGGCGTCAGGATCAGTCGGACAGCGTGGAAGTGCTCGACCAGCCGGAGGTTGAGCTGATGCTGAGCATCAAGGGCGCGCACCACGTCGATGCCGCTGGTGGTGCGGCCATTCTCGACCATGAGCCGCAGCACCGGGTCCACCTCGAGCCAGCGGTCGTGGTCGGCGTGGTCCTCCATCGAGCGGGCCAAGCAGGTGCAGACGATGGTCAGCCAGTCCTCGACGCAGTCGCCCTCGAACAGGTTGGGCACCTCGACGACCTCGATACCGGCGTCGACGAGCACGCCAAGGGCTCGCTCGCAATTGGCAAGAACCTCAGCGTCGACCTCGGCGAAGCCGAGATCAGGCGACCATCCAATGGTGCTCGGCAGATGGGGATCGGTGACTGCATCGAGGAACGATGCCTCGGGCTTGGGCAGGGAGGCGAGATCGGTCGGCTCTGGTCCGACGACCACCTCGAGGGCGGCGGCCACGTCGAAGATCGAGCGGGCCATTGGTCCCTTCGAGCTCAGCTCGAGCCATCCAGGCGCCTCACGGCCGCCATTGGGCACTCGCCCGAGCGAGGCCTTCATCCCACTGAGCCCGCAGGCCGATGAGGGGATGCGGATCGACCCTCCACCGTCAGAGCCGGTGGCGAGCGGCACCATGCCAGCGGCGATCGCCGCAGCAGAGCCGCCGGAGGATCCGCCTGGCGTGTGGTCGAGGTTCCAGGGGTTCCGGGTCAGGCCGTGGAGGGCGTTCTCGGTCCGAGATGTCCAGCCGAACTCAGGAGTATTGGTCTTTCCCACGACCACGCAGCCGGCCTGGCGCAGACGCGCCACGAGTGCGGAGTCTCCCCGAGCGGGCTCGGTGCCCTCGTGGAGGGGTGATCCGTGGGTGGTGGGTAGTCCGGCCGCATCCTCAAGGTCCTTGACCCCGATCGGGATACCGGCCAAGGGTCCGGGGTTTCCGCCGGCGGCGATGATCTGATCTACGCCCTCGGCCTGCTCGAGAGCCCGCTCGGCGTCGAGAGCGACGAAGGCGTTGATTGAGGGATTGAGGGCCTCGATCCGAGCAAGGGCATGCTCGGTGAGTGAGACGGCGCTGCGCTGGCCGGAGCGCACCTGCTCAGCGAGGTCGGTGACACGGTTGATGCGGAAGTCCATCTCCATCTCCTAGCACTTCGGCAGCCTCCGGTGCATGGGCGGGTGCTCACGCAGCGATGGCCTCGACCTCGGCGGGCAGAACCTCGGTGTCCGCTCGCAGACGCGATGACCACATGGCACTTCCCATCGCGACCACCAAGAAGGCACTGAGCGCAGCGGAGAGATGGATCCATGAGCACTGCCAGCACGCCACGCCGATGAGGGTGACGGCGAGAGCCGTTAGCAAGCGGAGTCGTAGGAGCGGACCGTGAGGGGACCGACGTTCGCAGTACCCGACTCCGGCGATGCCGACAAAGAAGAGCACGAGCGAGCCGCTCAGCTTCAGGATCTCCGAATTCGGGAGGTGATGACCGGGATCGACATGGATGATCTGGGTTGCTGCGATGGCCGTGCTTGCGATTCCGATGAGCATGAACAGGTGCCAAAAGGACCACCACTCGAAGCGCCGTCGCTGCACGCCAGCGGCCGGGGCGTCGCGGAAGTAGATGGTGAACATGATGAAGGAGAGGAGGAACTCGTACGCCATCGACACGAGGTCGATCTCGACGAGCTTTGGTCCACTCACTCGGATGGCCACCTCGGTGAACGCCTCGCCGAAGACGATCAGGGTGAATGCCGCCATCCTCTCGACGAAGTGCCCCTCCATCTGAGCGGAGAGAGGCTCAAGGCGTCGCCAGGTGAGCAGGTACGGGACGGTGGCGACCACGAGTCCGATGACGCACAGGACTATTCGGGGTGACTCGGGAAGGCCTGATGCGACCAAGAATGGCAGGGCGGCGGCCCCGTTGATGACCGCAAGGCGGAGGGCCCCGGCATCGCCACTCGTGCGCCAAGCCCTGGCGTACATGATGGCCACAGTGAGCAAGAGGAGGCCGTAGTCGAGAGCGAGCCAGTTCGAGTCGCGGATGACCGAGACTCTGGCTTCCATCGACATCAGCACGATGACCATCATCTGAAACAGCAGCAGGAGACGATGGATGAGGTTGGAGGTGGGGAAACGGTTGGCGCAGGCGGTAGTGAGGAACCAGATCCACCACACGGCGGCGAAGCTGCCGATGATCCACACCACCCCCGACTGTGGCCGGACATGCTCGACCGCAGCCGAGAAGATCAGCATGGCTGCCACGTAGATCAGGTCATAAAACAGTTCCACCCAGATGGCAATACTGCGAGCGTTTATTTCATCGGGAGACGAGGCGCTGGCGTCGGCGTGGTCGGGTCAGGTCATGGTGTCTCCGTTCGTGTCGTTGCCCTGCTGGCGTTCGTCACAGTGTCCGCCTCATTTCGTGGCCTCGATCGCTTGATCGAGCCAGGCCAGTAGTTCGGTGCCCTGTTCGGCAAGCCGCTCATCGCTCACCCTTGTCGAGCTGAGTCGGTAGAACGGCCGGGGCCGGCGATCGAGCCAAAGGCGGCCGCCGGCTGGGATTCCCGGATCGAGACTGCAAAGCCACACGAGCGTATCGACGCCTTCGGCCGGTGTCCGCAGGAGCGGCCCGAGAGCTCGAGAGAAGGTGGGCAGGGAATCGGCCACACCCGGTGTCTTGGCCCATCCGGGGTGGACAAGAGAGAAGTCCAAACCTTCGGCCGGCTCTCGAGCCTGAAGGGCCACCGTCCATACGACCTGAGCGCGCTTGGCTCGGGCATAGGCGACGCTCCCTCGGTAGTCATCGGTCATCTCAAGGCGATCGAGAGCGAAGCGCTCGGTGTACATCCCCCCGGACGTCATCGTGATCACCTTTGCTTGGTCGGCCGCCTTGAGCAGCGGCCGGAGCCGAACGGTGAGCAGGTGTGGGCTGAGGAGGTGCACAGCCACGGTGGTCTCGTGACCCTGTGGTGTTTCGGTGCGCTCGCCGAGCAGTGCACCGGCATTGTGCACGAGGACGTCGATGTGGTCGAGGCGTCTGGTGATTCGCTCCGCAAGGTCAGCGGTCTGGTCGAGGTCGGCGAGGTCGCACGCCTCAGGGTATGCAGTCCCACCGGCAATCTCGATCTCTCGGGCCACCTCCTCGAGACGCCGGGGATCCCGACCGACCGCTACCACTGTCATGCCCAAGGCGCCGAGGAATCGAGCAGAGGCGCGTCCGAGGCCCGAGGTGGCGCCGGTGAGCACCACGGCTCGCCCCGGCCGATGGACGGGCTCGGCGAACGAGGACAGTCGGCGTCTCACGACCGGTCCGATTCTCGTGAAACTCCCGACGATGCTGGCCTCGAGAGCTGAGTCGATGGCCCGGGCGAATCCGGTCGGGGCTGGTGGTTCGGCAGGCAAAATGTTCAGGCTGACGGACTGAGCGCTTCGATGGCCTCGGGCAGATCGACGCCGAAGGGGATCACGGCGAGCGCTGGGATGTTGACCCCGGCATCGACGTAGCGGGCAATGTGAGCCCGACATTGTGCGTAGGAGCCGTGGATGATCAGGTCGTCGACGACTTCGTCGGGAATCACCTCAAGGGCCCGCTTACGGTCTCCGGCCGCCCATGCTTCCCACATCGGCTCGAGCGCAGGTCCCCGACCGAGCCACCGGTGGAAGTTGGCGTAGGCATCGACGTTCAGGTAGGCGGTGATCATCCGTCGCCCGACGAAGCGGGCCGTATCGGCATCCTCGGTGGGGATGACGAAGAGGCGAGCCGCCACGTCGGTCGTGCCAGCCTCGGCGAGCACGGTGGTCACATCGTTGGCGCTCAGCCAGTTCAAGATGACACCGTCGGCTTCCGCTCCGGCGAGGCGCAGCATTCCCGGCCGCAAGGCCGCCAGGTAGATCTTGGGGGCGATGGCGGGTGGCCTGGCCATGCGGAACCCGTTGATCGAGAAGGTGTCGTACTCCTCGGTGATCTTGTCGCCGGTCAGGGCGGCCTTGACAAATCGGAGGGTGTCACGAGTGCGCTTGAACGGCTCGTCGTAGGCGATGCCATTCCAGTTCTGCACGATCACCGGGCTTGAGGCACCAAGGCCGATGGTGACGCGGCCGGGGGCGACCTCGGCCATCGCTGCGGCCGTCTGGGCGAGCAGCGCTGGCCCCCTGGTGTACACCGGGGCGATGGCGACGCCGAGGTTGAGCCGCTCCTCCCATGCTGCCGCAAGGGCGAGGGGTGTGAAGCCATCTGCTCCGTCGGTCTCAGCAGACCAGACATCGGTGTAGCCGAGGTCGGCGAGCTGGGTGTACATCGGCCGATGGTCGGCAAGGGAGATGCCGTCGAAGGGGATGGTGATGCCATAGCGAGGAGAGTTCGTCACACCGCCACTCTCGCAGAACCGCGTGGGTTCGTGCCACAGTCCTCAGGTGCCGTAGTCGTCGCCCCTTGACTCGGGAGGCTCGAGCCCGGCGCGGCGCATGCCCGCCTCGAGGCGGTGGATCACGGTCTCGAGTGTCAGGACTCGCGCCAGGTGCTTGGAGTCGGCCGGGATCACGTCCCACGGGGCGGGCGAGGTGTCGGTCCGAGCGAGCATCTCGTCAATGGCCAGCTCGTACTCAGCCCGCTTCTTGCGATTGCGCCAGTCTTCGTCGGTGAGCTTCCAGGACTTGAGAGGGTCGACCTGGCGGGCTTCGAAGCGCTTGAGCTGTTCCTCGTCGGAGATGTGGAGGAAGAGCTTCACGATGACCATCCCCTCCTCGATGAACGAGGTCTCGATGTCGTTGATCTCGTGATAGGCGCGTTGCCAGACCGGCTCATCGATGAGGTTCTCGACCCGCTCGACGAGGACCCGTCCGTACCAGGATCGATCGAAGATCGTCATGCCACCCCAGCCGGGCACCAGAGGGAAGAATCGCCACATGAAGTGGTGGCGCAGCTCACGCGGGGTGGGTGCGGCGAAGGGTGCCACCGTGTAGTGCCGAGGATCGATCGGCTCGGTGAGGCGTCGGATGGCCCCTCCTTTGCCGGCGGCATCCCATCCCTCCATGATCACGAGCAGCGGCGGACCGAGTCGCTTGTCGCCCTCTCCGACAGGACCGGAGCCGATGAGTCCACCGCAGACCAGCCGCAGGTGAAGCAATCGTCGCTGGAGCAGCAGGATCTTCTCGATGGACTCGGGCTTCGACAGCCGCGGAGAGAGGTCGACATCGGCGAGGCGCTGGAGCATCGTCTGATTCTCGGTGGTAGCGGCGCGAGATGCAACAAGGGCGCCGGATTGCTCCGGCGCCCTTGTTGAAACCTCACGAGGAGGGGGAATTAGGCGGCCGAAGACTCTCGGCCGAAGAGGCCCACGTGGACGGCAGCACCGACCACACCACCGACGAGCGGGGCGACGATGAAGAGCCACAACTGGTGCAGCGCCGTACCGCCGACGACGAGGGCCGGACCGAATGATCGGGCCGGGTTCACCGACGTGCCTGTCAGCGGTATGCCAATCAGGTGGACGAAGGTCAGGGTGAGGCCGATGGCCACACCGGCGGTGACCGCGTTGCCGAGCTTGGATGTGACCGACAGGATCACGAAGATGAATACGGCGGTCAGGATCACTTCGACCAAGAAGGCGTGGCCCACATCGATCTTGACCATTGAGGCGCTGCCGTACCCGTCGGCGCCGAGGCCGGTGATGGTGCGCGAGTACTTCGGTGAGCCCGAGAACACACTCCACAGCGCAAGGGCACCAAGGAGGCCGCCGACAAACTGTGCGACCCAGTAGCCAACCGCTTCGACCAGGGTGATCCTTCCGGCGACGAGGGCGCCAATGGTCACCGCGGGGTTGACGTGGCAGCCCGAGATCGAGCCGATGGCATAGATGAGCCCCATGAGCACGAGACCGAACGCCAAGGCGGTGGCCACGATGCCCATCGATGATGGGCCGAGGAGTCCGGAGAAGGCGAAGCCCTTTCCGAAGCTCAGGGTTGCGACGCCACAGGCGAAGAACACGAGGATGGCGGTGCCGAGGAGCTCGGCGCCGAGCTTGCGACTGAGTGGCATGGTCTCTCCTTGTTGCTGGTTGGTTGTTGGTCGTATTGCTGGCTCACTGCTGACGCCGATTCGGGCGACGGCCACGATCGTAGGGAACCTGACAGTGATGTTGAGGGATCCCATCGCCGGCGGCGGGTCCGGGTGTGCGACGATGAGGCCGTGCAGGTCTCATCGTTGCTGGTCCTAGAGCGTCGTTGATGCGCGTCACTGCCCTGATGGTGTGTCGCCCGGGGAACCCCGTCGCCCAAGGCTTTGTGAACCGCGACCGGCTGCTCCTTGAGACGCTGCAGCCGACGCACGAGGTCTCGGTCGTCGGCATTGCGGCCGATCGCCGGGATCTGGTCGACAGAATCGACGTGGCGGTCATCGAGCCTGACCTGTGTGGCAGGCCTGACGGACGGATGGCTCGGCTGGCTCGACTGGCGTTGCTGCGCACCGGGAGGCTCTCGTCCGCCGAGCGACGTCTTCGGGGGACAATCGCCGCCACGGAACCCGAGGTCATCGTGGTGCTGGCGCTCTGGAATGCCGAGTTGGTGCGCTGCGTCGCAGGCCTCGCCCCCCTCGCCTTCTTCGCCGAAGAGCGACTGGGTCGATCACGGGCTCACCGCAGGGCCGGGCGATTCTCGCTGTCGCAGAGCCTTCGCCGCGCCGAGCTGGCGGCAGCGGGGGCCGCCTCGGTCATCGTCGTACTGCGCGAGCAGGACGTTTCATGGGCTTCGGAGCGCTTCTCCCGGCCGGTCATGGTGATCCCTCATGGCATCGATATTGCCTACTGGGCGGCCGACGGCCCCGTCGATGCATCCGCCGGTCCCGCCGACGTCGTCGTGGTGGCCAACTTGATGATGGAGCGGACGGCTGAGCCGCTGGCAGCGATCATCGATGCGCTCGAGGAACGGGGGTGGCCGCCAGATCTCCGGTTCCGGCTCGTCTCGGCCACCGGACATCACCGCATCCTTCTCGACCGGGCCGGCCCCAAGGTCGAGCTCATCGGGCCGCTCCTCGACCCCCGGCCGCTCTATCGCTCGGCGGTGGCCACTGTGGTCCCGGCCTTCGAGGCAAACGGGGTCAAGAACGGAATTATCCAAGGCTGGGCCATTGGCTGTCCCGTGATCACGACCCCTGCATCGGCCGCCACCGTGTCAGGCCGCAATGGCGTCGATGTGCTCATCGGGAGCGACCCCGCCGAGTTGGCGGCCCTGGTCGATGGCCTCGGGCGCCGTGATGATCTTGCGAGCATTGTGGCGGCAGGCCACGATCACCTCGACGAACGCTTCGGAGCGGCGGAGCACTCGGCCCGGGCGCTCGAGCTCATTGCCAGGCTGGCTGCTGGCTGATCAGGCTGGTCGCCAGGTGAAGGTGGCTGGGCGCTTTTCGGCGAAGGCAGCGAGTCCCTCAGCGAGGTCGACCGAATCGCGCGAGGCCGTCTCGAGCTCGTCGTGACGGCGGCGCAGGTGGGCGGAGCCGAGGATCTCTGAGTTGACGAGCATCTTGGTGGCCACCTGGGTGAGTGCCGAGCGTTCAGCCAAGGTGCTGGCGAGCTCTGCGACGGTGGTATCGAGGTCTTCGTCGTCCACCACGATGTCGAGGAATCCGAGGCGCATCGCCTCGGTAGCGTCGATGAGCTCGCCCGTGAAGAGAAGGCGCTTGGTGGCCGAGGGCCCGACGAGAGCCATGGTGCGACGGACGGCTTCGGGTGGATAGGTGATCCCGAGGCGGGCCGGGGTGATGCCGAGCAGCGTTGAGGACCCGGCGACTCGCAGGTCGCACGCAGAGGCGATCTGCCAGCCACCGCCGATGCAGTTTCCCTCGACGACGGCGATGACCGGGAGGGCGAATGCCATCAGCGCATCCTCGGCCCGGGCATTGACCTCGCGGTAGCCGCCCGGTACGCCGGCGTCGGCCAGTGAGGGGCCGAGACCGATGATGTCGGCGCCGGCACAAAAGTGCCCTCCGGCGCCACGCACCAGGACGACCCTGGGTCCCTCTGCGGCAAGGGCTTCGAGCACGGAGGGAAACAGATCCCACATCTCGTAGGTCACCGCATTGCGCTTGGCAGGCCGATTGAGCCACAAGGTGGCGACGTCACCGTCATGGGTGACGTGCAGTGGACCCTGGTCGTTCATGGGCTCTCCTTGGTGGTGTGGTGGCCGCCTCGGTCGAGCTCGCTGCGTAGCGCCTCGAGCCAGCCGTGGCCGAATTCCTGGTCCGGCTCGAGGTAGTTGCCCTCACCCCATTCGTTCCAGGACTTGATGATGAGCACCTGCTCGGCAATGGGAAGCGCGGCGGCGGCGGTGAGGGCGCCTCGGAGTCGAGCGGCGAAACGCGTCGGATCACAGTCGGTGGCCACAGTGCCTCGCCGTCCTAGGCGGGGTGTGTCGTCCCAGTTGGGGGCGATGACCGGGAAGGCGGTTCCCTCGATGGTGTCGAGCCCTGCGGGGTCGTAGTGCTCGGGATACGCGAACCGCTTTGGCCCTTTCAGGATCCTGCGATTGATGAGGCCGTTGCGGAGCTTTGTCCCGAGGTCGGTCACCGTGTCGGCGAAGGCTGCTCCCACTGCTGCGTCGAAACCGTCGGCGACGTGATTGCGGTAGTCGCTCCGCTCGAGCATGGCCACGAGGTACAGGCCACCAAGATCTCGGGCTCGTTTCTGCCAGGTCTCGACGAACCGAGCCGGGTCAGGGAGCTGTCCGGGGGAGAAGACGAACAACACGGGACGGCCGTCGATGCGGACGTAGCGAGGGTCCTCGAAGGCTCGGCGAAGCTCTGCGAAGTGGGCTGCATCGTCGTCCTCGCCGGGATAGGTCTGCTCGAGGAGCATCTCGCCGTAGTGAGTGGGATCACCCCATCGACGCTGCCAGCTGTGGTTGGCCCAGGCGAGGCAGAACGGGAAGTCAGGGTCGTTGCTGCTCAGGACCTCGGTGAAGGGGCGCTCAAGGAGCCGACGGCCCCCAAGCCAATAGTGCCAGTAGATGAAGCCAGTTAGGCCAGCGGCGGCCGCCAGGTCGGCCTGAGCGGAGCGGGTCTCGGGAACCCGCAGGTCATAGAACCCAAGGTCAGATGGAAGATGCGGCTGCTGGTGACCCCGGAAGAGCGGGCGACCGCTGGTCGCGCTGGTCCACTCGGTGAACCCCGCCCCCCACCATTCATCGTTCTCAGGGATCGGGTGGTATTGCGGCAGGTAGTAGGCCAGGACCTCCATTGGATGGAGGCTACTCCGGCGCGCCTGGCTGCTCGGCTGCTCGGCGCAGCACCTCGGCGGCTTCGTCGCCCGACACCAGTGGCGTCGCGCCCGGGCCATAGAGCCGATCGAGACCTCGGACGGCGAGCAGGGCCATCGCGTCGTCGATGACCTCGGGGCTATATGCATCCCGCCAAGGCTCGAGGCGCTCCGCAGCGGTGGCCTCCTGGCGTCGAAAGCTGGCAAACGAGGGCCGGCCGATGAGAGCGGAGTCCATGGTGAGGTGACGCCAAGGGCGGCCACCGTGGGTCGCGAGGTGACGGGCCAACCGATCGATCTGGGTGTGCGGTTCGGTGATGAGGTCCTCGTAGAAGATCACAAGCGTGCGCGCAGCGGCGTCGGCGCCCAGCGCGGCAGCGTGGTCGTCCACCCACTGGGCCACCTCGCCGAGCAGCGCCTCGGCCAGGAGTCGAGGGTCGGCTCCGGCGGTGTGCGCATCGATGAACCCCTGAGCCGAGGTGACGTTGTTCATCGACCACGTGAGCTCGACCAACGAGTGGGCGACGGCGAGGGGGTGGCGGACGAGCAGCACGATCGGCATCTCGGGCCACTGGTCGGCGATCCATGCCAGGGCCCCCACCCCAACGATGTCCTTCACGACCCTCCGTCGGGCCAGCCGGGTGGTGGTGAGCTGGTCGGACCAGTGTGTGCGCAGGCGTCCGGTCACGGCCGCCTCGAGGAGCGGTGCAGCTCCACCGAGATCGCCTCCGGGGGCGATCCTCGGGAGCGAAACCATGTCGGTGCCGATATCGGGTCGACCGGCATAGGGGAGATTGGCGGGCTCGAAGACCAGTCGTGTGCCCGGGCTCGATGCCACCATCTCGGCCAGCCACGTCGATCCTGATCGCGGCCAGGACACGAGATAGAGGGATCGGGACGGCTGATGGAGGGGATCGAGGAACAGCTGAGTGCCGAGGGTGACGTCGAAGCGCTGCCGACGCCATGCCAGGTGTCGGCGGATGCGGCGGACCACCCCGGCTCCACCCGACCCCTTCGGCTTCATGACCGCATCCTAGGACGACCTCTCAGATGAGGGACTCTGTGTGATGCGCGACACTTATGGCGTGCCCGTCCGCGTCACCGTCCTCGTGGTCTCCGACATCGATGTTCCTCTGGCGCATGGCTTTGTGACTCGCTATGAGGCGCTGGTGGCCTCGCTCCGTCGACGGGCCGACGTGACGGTGGTGGGACTGAGTCCGCGGGTCGAGAACGTCCTCGGCTTCACTGAGATGCCTCTCATCGCTCCGATGGCCTTCGACCCGACGCCGGGGTCGGCCCTTGGTCGGCTGGCTCACGCCCTCCGCCTCCTCGGCGGGCGGTTCACCCAGACGCCATGGGAGCGCGAGTTGGTTGGTGGTCTCCGCTTCACTGAGCCGGACCTGATCGTCACCCTCAACTACCGCAGGCGCGAGACGACCCGGCTGGCTGCGCGGGTCGCCCGCACGGTGATGTTTGCCGAGGAGCGCTCCGGTGTCCGTTGGCGCGGGCCGAGACTCCTTCAGTGGCCACCTCCGCTGCTGATGGCCTTCAGTGATGCAGCCGAGCGCCGTGCGGCGCGACGAGCGAAGCGGGTGGTGGTGATCGGTCCCGGTGAGGTGCCGTGGGCCAAGGGAGCCTTTCGTCGGCCGGTCTCGATCATTCCATTGGCCATCGATGCGGAATGGTGGGCAACGTCCATCGATCCCGAACCCGAGTCGGGACCATTCGACGTGGTGACCGTGGCCAACTTGGCCGAGGAGCGCAATGCCGAGGGACTCGTTGGCATCATCGATGCGCTCGAGGCCGGTGGCTGGCCGGCCGGCCTGCGCCTGCGCCTGATCTCTGCCACTGGATTCCACCAAGACCTCATCGACCGGGCCGCTCCCGGCGTTGTGCTTGACGGGACGGTGGAGGACCCGCGAGCGATCTGCGCGGGAGCGACTGCAATCTTGGTCCCGGCGTTGCGAGCCTTCGGAGTGAAGACCTCGATCCTGCAGGCGTGGGCCATGGGCCGTCCAGTGGTCACCACCACGCACTCTGCCGCCACTGTGGGTGGCACAGCCGACCTCGATCTGTTGGCGGCGCCCACCGCACCTGAGGTGGCGGCCCTGATCGCAGGATTGAAGGAACGTGTCGATCTCGACGGGATCGTGGTTGCGGGCAGGGATCACCTAGAGGTGGCATTCAGCACTGCAGCCCACGATGAGGCCGTCGATGCCCTCCTCGATGCCATGGGTCGCTGATGTGCGCTGAGTGGTCCACCTCGAGCGTTGGAGGGCTGCGGGTGTGTCGGCCGCACAGGTCTCGATCCCGGCTCCTCGGGACGAAGGGTCTTGCGGTTTAGGTAAGCGCCGTCAGGGCGCCATGGCATCAAGGACCTTGTCTCCGCTGAGCAGCGGAAGGTTCGATGCGCCGTAGACCCGGTCAAGACCCTCAGCCGCCAGGAGGCGCTGGGCCGCTTCGAGGGTCGCTGTCTCGTAGCGCGACGACCACGAGTCGATCCACCCTGTCGCAGTGGTCTCGGTGCGCCGGAACGAGGTCTTCGAGGGAGCCTCGATGTTGGAGAGATCGGGGGCCCAATCGCCCCAGTGGGTCGGGAACCGGGTGAGGAACTGGCCCAATCGTTCGAGCTCGCTCCGGGGATCCTCAACGAGATGCTCATAGAGGATCACGTGGACGGCAGCGCTCGCCGAGTGACGGAGGGTGAACCCGTGATTGCTGGCCCACCGGCCGACTTCGTCGAGCAGCGCCACCTGGCGGGCCCGATGGGTGGCTTCGGGGTCCTGCGCCTCGGCCGCCGCATTGGTCGAGCTCGGGTCGGCGTTCCAGCCGAGTTCGATGATCGAGTGCGCCACCGCCATGGGGTGGCGCAGGAGCAGTACCACCGGGGTGTCGGGCAGGCGACCGGCGATCCAGGGGACCGCTCCGACCGTCCGGACGTCCTTGACCACGCGTCGGCGGGGGAGACGGTCGGTGATCTTCGGGTTGGTCCAGGTCGTCGAGATTCGCCCAGCGAGCGCATCGATGACATCGACGCCTTCGACGCCGAGTTCGTCGTCGGGCCCGGCCAGCGGCAGAGGGTGGAGGTGGGGCTCACCGCCGGTCAGGAGGCCGTGGCGCAGGTTCGACGGCTCGTACACCATCCGGGTTGACGCAGCCGAGGTCGTCATCCTGGCCAGCCATGTCGACCCTGAGCGCTGCCACCCGGCGAGGTGGAGGCCTCGCGACGGATCC
This sequence comes from uncultured Actinomycetes bacterium, assembly GCA_903900235.1. Taxonomy (GTDB): domain Bacteria; phylum Actinomycetota; class Acidimicrobiia; order Acidimicrobiales; family RAAP-2; genus CAIUMH01. Next base: position 21,862 of record CAIUMH010000015.1, on the reverse strand, counting down.
CGATGGAGGTCGAGGACGGCGAGCTGATGGAGCGCTCGGCTGGACTGTTGAGTCCGCCAGCGGACGTGCCTGACCAATTTCGAGATCGGCGATTGTTCCGGCGGCGCCATCGGCAAAACCTAACGCCTCTGGTCGTCGGTCTCAGGTGTTGTCATAATCACTGACAATGGATGGTCTATTGTGAGGGGTGTCGAGGAGACATGAAGGAGCGCAATGAATATCGCCCGTACACCTGATGATCGGTTCGACGACCTTCCTGGGTACTCATTCGCCCCGCACTATGTCGAAATCGACGACACTGAGGGCGCAACGCTCCGCGTCCACCACATCGATGAGGGCCCAGCCAACGGTCCTGTAGTGCTCCTGCTCCACGGCGAGCCCTCGTGGTCCTATCTCTACCGCACCATGATCCCGCCGCTCGTCTCCGCTGGCTGTCGGGTCATCGCCCCTGACCTCGTGGGCTTCGGCCGGTCCGACAAGCCCACGGACAGGGCGGCCTACACCTATGAGCGCAATGTCTTGTGGTTGCGCAGTCATGTCTTCGGTGCACTCGATCTCCGAGATGTCACCCTGTTCTGCCAGGACTGGGGCGGCCTGCTCGGCCTGCGTCTCGTGGCGGCCGAGCCGGAGCGCTTCTCCGCCGTGGTGGCCTCGAACACCTTCCTCCCCATCGGCAAGACCAAGCTCAGTGATGCCTTCTTCGCCTGGCGGGACTTCTCTCAGAGTGTCGAGACCTTCCCGGTGGGTCACATCATCAACGGTGGCTGTGTCACCGACCTTTCCCCCGACGTGATCGCGGCCTACGATGCCCCGTTCGACACCGAGGAGGCGAAGGCGGGGGCGAGGATGTTCCCGACGCTTGTCCCGGCCAGCGCAGACGCACCGAGCGCGGCCGAGAATGAGCTCGCCCTGAAAGCATTGACCGAATTCTCCCGGCCATTCGTGACGGCCTTTGGCGATTCGGACCCCGTGACAAAGGGCTCTGAGGTCTGGTTCAAGGAGCACATAGCCGGAGCAGACGGCCAATCACATGTCATCATTGAGCGAGGCGGCCACTTCATCCAGGAGGATGCCGGGCCGCAACTCGCTCAGATCGTGCTTGACGTCATGTCGAGTCAGAAGGAGAGCTGATGTACGGCGGAGTTCGCTACCACATTGAGATCGACGCCCCCGTTGAGGCGGTCTGGGAGCGCATCGGCGACCCCTCGCGCCTTCACGAGTGGTTCCCGGACTTCTCTGCATCGCCCGTCGAGGGCACTACTCGGACGATTGTGTCGAACTCTGGGGTGTCGATCGACGAGCAGATCCTCATTGTTGACCCCATCCTTCGGCGGATCCAGTACACCTTGAACCTGCCGATCCTGAGTCAGCATCACGGCACCTTGGATGCCATTGGCCTCGAAGATGGCAGGACTTTGCTCATGTACACGACCGACACGGAGCCGAGGATCATGAGCCTTGTGATTGGTTCCGCCACGTCCCGAGGACTCGCAGAGATTAAGCGACAGATGGAAGAGAGCAACTGATGGGACGCAAGATCCTCCTGATCACCACCGACCAGCAGCGCTACGACACCCTCGGGTGCAATGGCGGTATCTACTCACGCACCCCCGTGGTCGACGGCCTTGCCGCTCAGGGAATCCGCTACGAGCGGGCCCACCCTCAGTCGGTGGTCTGCATGCCGTCGCGCTCGACCATGATCACCGGCCAGCACCCGTCGACCCACGGGGTCTGGATGAATGGTGTGCCGCTGCCGACCGACTCGCCGAGCATCGTTGAAGAGGTGCACAGGGCCGGCTACGCAACGGCCCTGATCGGCAAGGCTCATTTCGAGCCCTACATGGATCCCTTCGGCGTCTTCGCCGAGAACCGCCTGGCGGCGGCCGAAGTCTTCACCGAGCAGGCGGCGTGGCACGACGGCTCTCGTGGTCCTCTCTATGGCTTCGACCACATGGAGTTGGCCACCCACGGACCAGCTGCGCCGCTGCACTACTCGCGCTGGCTTCTGCTCAATCACCCAGAAGCCCTGGCGGGCTTCTTCCCGGTCCTCGACGGGGATTTCGAGGTCTCGGCAGAGGGTGGCGGTGAGACCGGTGCAGTGCAGGTCAAGGACAACCCGATCGGCCGTGAGAACTACCACACCGACTGGGTCGCCGACCGCACGATCGACTGGCTTGAGGGACGCAGCCAGGACGAGGACTGGTTCTGCTGGATGAGCTTCCCCGACCCGCACCACCCTTGGGACCCGCCCGAGAGTGAGAACCACCGGGTGTCGTGGCGTGACATCGATCTCCCCGAGGGCTACATCGCCTCGGCAGCTGAGCGTGAGGCTGTTTTGTCAGCCAAGCCGAGGCACTGGATGGACTGGTACACGGGACGGATTGTCTCGAACTTCGAGGCGCCACTCAAGTGGGTCCCCGCCACCCTGGAGCCCGATCAGTTGGCCGAGATCACCGCCAAGAACGCCATCGAGGTCGAGCTGATCGACGAGGCCATCGGCCGAGTCCTGGCCATGATCGCCGCCAAGGGCTGGGATGACGACGTGGACATCATCTTCACGACGGATCACGGTGAGCTTGGTGGTGACTTCGGTCTTCTGTTCAAGGGCCCGTATCACACCGCCGGCCTGATGCGACTGCCGCTGATCTGGCGTCCGGCACCCTCGGCCAATGTCGACCCGGCGACGGTGACCGCACCGGTGGGCCTCGTGGACCTTGCCCCCACGATTGGGCAGATTATCGGGATCGAGCACCGTGACTGGATGGAGGGTTCCGCCCTGCCGGTCGATGATGACGACGCAGCGGCCCGAGGTATTGAGCGCACGCTGACCGAGTGGGATTCGGAATTGTTCGGCGTTGCGGTGCACCTGCGGACCATCACCCGTGATGGGTTCACCCTCACGATGTGCCTCCCCGGCACCAGCCACGACGGGACCGAGGGCGAGCTCTACGACCTCGCCGACGACCCGCTCGAGCGGGTCAACCTGTGGAATGACGCATCCCGCCGCTCACTGCGCGACGAGCTGATCGACGACTTGCGTCGTCATCAGCCTCAGGCTCGTGAGCCTCGCCTCGAGTGCGTGGCACCCGTCTGACCCGCTAGCGCAGCGGCGCCGCAGGGAACGCAGAGGCGAGGTCGATGCCGAGGTCGGGGACTGATGCTCCGACGGCGAAGCGGTAGAGGATGGTGCGGAGATACATCTGCACGACTGATAGATAGACGCTGACCACAATGATCAGCAGGAGGCCGGCGGCGGCCAGAAGCAGTCCAACGATCACGAGCGCACCGAACGAGTGAGCGCTGATGGCGAGCACGAAGCCGCCGACGAGGCCGGCGATCCCGAGCAGCATCCAGCCGAGGAAGAGGATCCCAAAGCGGACGGCACTTCGGGAGACCTTGCCCCACCGCTGCTTGAACAGCTCCGACGATCGCTTGACCGCACCGAAGGGGGAGACGTCCTCGAAGGCGATGACCGGAAGCACGAACCACGTCGCCACGGCCCAGGCCAGGCCGCCGAGGATGCTCAAGAGCTCGCCGAAGGGGACCTTCTCTTGGATGGCGCTCATGATTGTTCCCACCACGGCCGAGAGCAGTGCCCAGCCGAAGATGATCCCCTTTCGACCCCACGCCTTGGCGATGCAGCTCGCAACGGTGGGGTTTCCGCCCTCAATCCGGTCGGCGGCGGCGAACACCACGGCCACGCCGAAGAAGGTGCTCAGGAACATCGTGATGAGCAGCGCCAGCGCAATGGAGGCGATGAAGCTCACCTGGGACGAGATCCCGGCAATCGTGAGCAGGCCGCCGAGGCCCCCACCGATGATGACCAAGGTGGTGAACGCAGAGGCAACGGAGAGCACTGGCAGGGCGGCGATGCTCGTGTCCTGGCGAAACAGCGCAAGCGAGGCTGCGAGCAGCTGCTTGCCGTTGGGGTTCTTGTTGGTGGCCATGGAGTCCTCCTTTCTGGCGTCACGGAGAGACTAGGCGCAGCCGGCTGGCGAGTACCGCCTCAGCGTTCCGCGGCCATTGCCTGCACCACGTCCGGCCGGACGGATCGCAAGATGGCCACACCGATGCTGGTCCCCACGATGAGGCCAAACGACAGGGCACTGGCGACCTTGACGAAGGTGGCGAGGTCACCGAAGCTGGCCAGGAGGTGGCCTCCCGCCAGGGTCGTAATGCCGCGCAGGGCCATGGACCCGACGGTCAGGACGAAGACACCTCCCAGGATGATCACGAGGCTGGGTGGTCGCTTCGGGCTCGATCCGACGAGCACCCCAAGCAAGGTCAGGGCGGTGGCGGCGGCAAAGGTCCCAGCGGTCTCCCCGAAGCTCCAGGTGGTGATCAGCTGGACGCCCCATGCGAGATAGACCCCAAGCAGCAGCCAGCCGATGTCCCGAACCCGGGCGCAAAAGGTCAGCGCCATGCCGACGGTGAAGGGGATCCATGCCACACAGGTGACGATCCAGGGGAGGGTGTTGACGGTGGAGGAGTCGAGGAGACTGCCCACACCCGCCCCGCTGAGGGCGGCGCCGAGCAGGACGCCCCCGGCGAGCTGCATGAGGACGAAGGTGGACTGGACGAGGCGGATCGTTCCGACGGTGAACTGACCGACGGAGATTTCGGCGGCGGCAGCGCAGAGGAAGTCACCAGGGATCATGACGAAGAGCGCCGGCACCATGACCAGCACTGGTCCGCCATGGGCATGCTCGACGTGGAGCAGGCCGAAGCCCACCAGGGCCACCGCCCCCGATGCCAGCAGTGGGAGCATGGTCCTGATCATCTTGGTGCGTTCGCCGAACAAGTACACCGCTGCCATCACGGCGCCCAGGACCACGGTCATGGCAACCTCATGCCAGTTCGCCTGCATGCTCGGCGAGAAGCCGACAGCGAAGAGCACTACACCGACGAACCGCATCCACCAGGTGTAGGGCGGCGTGCTGGTCTCCAAGGCCTCCATGGCGGCCACTGCCTCGCCAGCGGAGAGCTGTCGGGACGTGATGCGCGCTTCGAGGTCCTTGAACTCGCTTACGAGGTCGAGGCGCTCGAGGGACGGCTGGGCGTGGAGGACACCGGTGCGCTGGTGGAGGTCCGGGTAGGTAATCACATAGGACAGACCTTCCATGGTCACCATCGCCTCGACGCGGCAGTCGTAGGCGGCACCGATCCCCTGGAGCACGTTATGGAGATCGAAGGTGCCCTCTGAGCTGTTGCGGAGCAGGAAGGTCCCAGTCGATCGAACGAGACGGGTGACGTCGTCCTGCGGGAGAGCAGGCATCGAGTGAGGAGACATCGCAGCACCCTACCGAGCAGCGCTAGCGTCCAAGGGGATTCCTCACCATGTCTGCCGTCGTCACACTCATCACGGGGTCTAGCGGAACCGCGATGACTTGGATCAGCATCATCGGGGCATTTGCCTTCGGTGTCTCAGGTGGGCTCGCTGGCGTGCGAGCGCGACTCGACCTCTTCGGCGTGCTGGTGCTGGCGGCCACGGTGGGCATGGCTGGAGGAATCCTGCGCGATGTGCTGCTCGGTATCCGGCCGGCAAGTCTGAGCGACTGGCGAATGATTGCTGCCGTGACGCTGGCCGGGATCGTGGCCTTCTTGGCACGGGTCCCACTGAGCCGGTGGGAGCCGTCGATCGAAGCCTTCGACGCCGTCGGGCTGGCACTGTTCTGTGTCATCGGGACCGACGTCGCTCTGCACAATCTGGCCGCACCAGTCACCGCAGCGCTGCTCGGAACGGTGACCGCCGTGGGAGGGGGAGCGGTGCGCGACATTGTTCTCAATCGAGTTCCCGGTGTACTCAAAGAGGGCCTCTACGCGGTCCCGGCACTGGTCGGTTCGGCGATCGTGGTCCTCGGCTACGAGCTCGGACATGGCACCATCCTCTGGTACGTGGCCGCGGTCGTGTCGTGCTTTGCGATTCGTGTGGTGGGCATGGTCTTCCATGTGAACCTCCCGGTGGCGCCAGTGCCCGGTGCCCCGAGAGACCCTGACACCGAGCAGGGGGCGCAAGGGACCTAGGATCATCACACCGCAGGTTCGCCGAAGGTCCTGCCTCAATGCTCTCGGAGGGCACCGATGCTTCGACGGATCTCACTGGCCTGCGCCATCCTCGCTGGAGGAGCCGCACTCGCGGCCTGCTCGTCGGGCTCCTCGAGCTCGTCGGGGACCACCACCACGGCTGCGAAGACCCCGGTCACCCTGGCGGGGACCCTCGATTGCGCGAAATTCTCGAAGGCAGCCAGCAAGGTCACTGCCATCGCCTCGCAGGGCGGAAGTGCTCAGGCCAGCGTGGCCACCGAGCTCAGCGTCATCGAGAAGCTTGACGACGCCTCCGCCAAGGCCATCAACCTGCTGTCGCCGATCGCTCCAGATCTGGTGAAGAGCTGGAACGCGGAGACGGCAAAGTCCCTCACGTCCCTCAAGGCCTCCGCCGCCAAGGGTGACAACGCTGCGGCCTTCTCGAAGGTCCTGCAGTCGACCAACACGAGCACCTACAAGTCGGTGTCGACCCAACTTGGATCGATTGTGCGCGCCAAGTGTCCGCAGCTCTACGCCACAACAACGACTACGACGCCAGCGGGCTGAGCTCGGGTGTTCAACTAGGCGCCAGGCGTCGGTCCGACGTAGTGGCGATAGGCGCTCGTCCAGTCCGAGGCGATGGCAACCTGGGCAGTGCGAAGGTCGAGCTGGTGATTGCAGACCAAGCGGTAGAGGCGATACTCGAGCTTGTCCTTCTGGTTCGGTATCCCGCCTGGTTCGGGCCACAGGTTCGATGAGTCGCTTGGCGCACCGCCGAGCGACAACGGGACGTAGTGGTCTTCCTCGGTGTCACGAGTGGAACCCGACAGGCCCCATGCAGCCATCTGGGAGCGCTTTAAGTCATAGGTAAACGACTCGGGTGGTCTGATTCTGGTGCTGTAGCCCGACACGCAGATCGTCGAGTCGATGGTCTCAGGCGTCACCGCTGGGTTCAGGGTCCCGGGGGTGCAACTCGGGTCCGGACGGGTCCAGGGGGATGGCCCGGTCAAGGTGCAATGTGCGGGGACGTTGGCGCGAAAGTTGACACCTGGTGCAAGCCCCGGAGCCGGGGTCGACACGGCCGTGGTGACTGGCTCCGTGGTCGTCGCAGCGATGGTGGTTGACGTGGCTGTCGTCGTCGTGAAGGGCGGCAGCGACGCAGTGGGTGAGACCACCTCGGGTCGGGTGGTCAGGGTGGATCCTCCGGTCCCACAGGCAGCCAGCAGGACTCCGGCGATCGAGACGGCAACGAACCAGGGTGCCTGGCTCGAGGCTCTCATGCAACCGCCGCCAATCGTGGGGTGCCGACGAGGTCAAGGACGGTCCGCCACTGTGCCCAGCCCGAGATCTCCTGACCGTCGTCAAGGTGCTCGGTGCCCTTTGAGGCGAACCTCAGGTGCGACCAGCTCGGCGTGAGCATGCCTGTCACCTGCGGCTTGTCGTCGACGAGGACGTCTCCATGGACCCAAGTCTTGTCGATGGTGATGATCACTCGTTCGCTTAACGCAGGGAAGTGTCGTTCGATCCACCAGAGCTTGTCCGAGGCGCAGGTTGGGTTGGCCAGACTTGGAGAGGTGCAGACCGCCACTTCGCAGCCTGCCTCGAGCAGGCGCTCCACTGCTTCTTGGGCGCCGGGGGTCACGGGAAGGTGCCGAAAGAAGCCAGGGGAGAGTCGGGCGACATCGAGTGCTGTGGCCGCCGCCGCTCCGAAGTGACGGGTGACGTCGTTCGTGTAGTCCCATTCGGTGGCTACGAGGTCTGAAGGGTTGTGGCCGAGGTCGGCGAGGACCTGATCGAGGGCAGCATCGAAGTCGGCGAGGGGCCCGTCCTGGTCGAGGAGGATCAGTGGCTTGCTCATGGCCTCATGGTGCCCGAGGCATGTGACAGCGCGGAAGGTGGTCGATCGGGGCGCTACGGCGCGGCTCAAGGCTCCGGTCCCACTGGTGAGTGTCGACGACCATGGCAGCGGGCGGGACCGCGGGAGGATCTGCTGCTGTGGTCAGTGAGCGATGGACCCTCCGATCTGCTGGCTGGCGATGATGAGGCATGATGGAGGAGTGATCGCACGGCGACTGGCCAAAGATCCGACCCTGTGGGCGATCCCGGGATACTTCGCCGCCATGGCGGCCGAGCGCCACTGGTACGCCAAACGCCCCGATCGTCAGGATGCCGCAGGCAGCTACGAGCGTCGCGACACGAGGACCAGTCTGGCCATGGGTGACCTCTCGGTCATCGCCCCGATGCTCCTGCCCGCTCTCCTTGCACCGCTGGCGCGTCGCAAGGTGGCCCGGGTCGTGCTCGCTGGAGCAGCTGTCGCGGCCACGGCCGCCGCCGTTGCTGACCGCTATCTCGGCCGACCGAGCTCGACGGGGTCGGACGCAGGGGAGGTCGAGTTCGGACCTCGAGCCGCCGAGGGGATCCGACGGGTGGCGGGACCTGTCGCCGTGGCGGCGACTGGAATCACCGCGGCGAGTTGGCTGGCCTCTCGGACCAATGCAAAAGATATGTTTGCTGCCCGGTTGCTGCCTGACCTCGGTGGAGGAATCCTCGGTTTCAGCGTCGCCATGGTTGGGTGGGACTTCCTGTACTACTGGAGCCATCGGCTCCAGCATGAACTTCGGTATCTCTGGGCCATCCACGTCGTCCACCACAGCTCGGAGCGCTACAACCTGTCGACGGCGCTGCGCCAGCCGGTGGCCGAATCCTTCGGGACGATGATGCCCTATGGGATCCTGGGCCTCATCGGCGTTCGGCCCGACATGGTCTTGTTCGCCCGAGGGGCGAACCTGATCTGGCAGTTCTGGATCCACACCGAGGTGGTCCGCTCGCTCGGTATTGGTGAAGAGGTTCTCTCGACGCCATCGGCCCATCGCGTTCATCATGGATCGAACCGCCAGTATCTCGATCGCAACCATGGTGGGATCCTGATCATCTGGGATCGGATTTTCGGAACCTTCGAGCGAGAGGATGAGGCCGTGGTCTATGGCCTCACCACCAACATCGAGAGCTTCAACCCGTGGGTGGTGGCAACGCATGAGTACCGCTCGATGTTCGCCGATGTGTCCAGATCAACCTCATGGTTCGAGCGATTCGGTCATGTCGTCGGGCCGCCCGGATGGCGGCCAGCGGTCCCGGAGCTCGCCGGGGGCTGAGGATGGGGGCTGACTGAGCCATGATGACGGGGTGATCATCAGTCACGAGCACCGATTCATCTTCATCAAGACCCAGAAGACGGCGGGAACCAGCATCGAGGTCCTCCTGGCTGGGCTTGCGGGAGATGATGCCGTGGTGACTCCGGTCAAGCCCCCGGTCGACGGACACCATCCTCGGAACTTCGAACGGCCTGGTCGGCGGGTGGCCAATGTCTCCTTCGCCTTGAGCGCGAGAGCGCGGCAGGTGCGCGAGCGGGCTGCCGGGAAACCCGGCCGTGCCACGACCGCCTACTGGAACCACATGCCCGCCCGACGGGTGGCTGCATTGGTAGGCCGCCGGACCTGGGAGTCCTACTTCACCTTCACCTTTGAGCGAAATCCTTGGGACAAGGTCGCCTCTGCGTACTTCTGGGAGCGAGACTCTTCAACATCCCCTGAGGACTTCCGCGCATGGGTGGGGTCGCGATCCCCAGTCACCAGCCGGGCCTACACAAGTGCCGGGAGCCTTCCGGTGGACTTCGCCCGATATTCCCTCGACGGACAGAGCGTGGGCGTGGATTTCGTCGGTCGCTATGAGGATCTCGAGGGAGACTTGGGCCGGGCGCTCGGCCAGATCGGCTTGCACGCTGCGGTCCTGCCGAGGAGCAAGTCGGGCACGAGGCCCGCGCTCTCGCTGGAGGAGCTCTATGACGACGAGACCCGCGAGGCCGTTGCCAGCGCCTTCTCTGCCGAGCGGGCTGCCTTCGATTATGTCTTCCCCGAGTGAGGTCATCGTCTCGATGCAGTCCGGATCGGTAACATCGGAGTTCCAGCGGGAGTCGCTGGACCTGGTCAAGGGGAACCCCGTGCGCAAGCCATCATCGTCACTCGACATTTTCCGACGCCCGCGGCGACTCGCCGTCGTGCTCGCTGCCGTCATCACGGCGACGGCGCTGACTGCCTGCTCGTCTCCATCGACAGACCAGGCCTCCGGCTCGTCATCGGGGGGTGGGTGCACGGCCCCGACTGACTACGACTCGGTTCTGGCCCAGAAGATTGCGGGCCCGGTATCGGACTACAACCTCACTTCCTATGACGGGACGCTGATCCGTCTGCACTGGTTCCCACTCTCGGTCCACACCGGATCGACAAAGCCCGCACCCACGATCTTCATGGGGCCAGGTTGGGGCGAGTCGGGCTCAACCGCCACCGCGTCGACGGGGATCTTCGGATCACTCGATATCGCTTCGCTCTGGAAGGCTGGCTACAACGTCATGACCTGGGATCCCCGGGGGTTCGGGCAGTCCAAGGGAACGATCGAGATCGACAGCTCGACGGTCGAGGGTCATGATGTCTCGCAGATCATCAGTTGGGTTTCGCGTCAAAAAGGCGTCGAGCTCGATGGGCCCGGTGACCCGCGCATGGGCATGGTGGGGGCCTCCTACGGGGGTGGAATCCAGTTCGCCACCGCCGCTACTGACTGTCGTGTCGATGCCATCGCGCCGACCATCGCGTGGCACTCGCTGACCACCAGCCTTGAGAAGAACGGGACACCCAAGATCGGGTGGGCCAGCATCCTGATGGGCTCGGCAGCCGGCAGGAACCTCGACCCGAAGATCACCACCGCCAATGCCGACGCCTCCGGTAGGGGCATAACCTCCGCGGCGTCAGAAGCCTTCTTCGCTTCTCGTGGGCCGGCATCGTACCTGTCGAAGGTGACCGTCCCGACTCTGATCATCCAAGGCACCGTCGACGACCTCTTCCCTCTGGCCGAGGGGACTGCGAACTATGAGGCGCTCAAGAAGGCCGGAACGACCGTCTCAATGGTCTGGTTCTGCGGCGGACACGGCGCATGCCTCACGAATCCGGGCGTGTCCAACGATGTCGGCGCGTATTCCATCGCTTGGATGGACCGCTACGTCAAGCGTGACACTTCAGCCCGCGTGATCAAGGGCTTCCGCTTCGTCGATCAGAACGGGACGCTCTATGACGCGCCCACGTGGCCGCTGACTCATGGTCCATCTGTCTCGGCATCGGGTGCTGGATCGCTGCCGCTCACCGAAGGCGGCGGATCCGGTCCTGCGGCGCCATCGACGATTCCGGGTGCCGGCGCAAGCGCCATCGATTCAGTGGCACTCGGGGTGACACCAGCCAAGGCGTCGAACGCCCTGAACGTCTCAATCGCCTTCTCCAAGGCGGTCAATGTCGTGGGCGCCCCGTCGCTCACGCTGACCTATTCGGGGACGTCGAAGCCCGGTGAACGTCCTGGCAGGGTCTTCGCCCAACTGGTCGATCCTTCGACTGGGTTGGTGGTGAACAACCAGATCACACCGATCCCCGTGACGCTCGACGGCAAGACCCACTCGATCACGATGCCACTAGAAATCATCGCCTTCACGGCCGCCGCTGGAGACCACCTGCAGCTGCAGCTCACGCCCACTACGGTGGCCTATTCGAACGGTCGCCTGGGCGGGAACGTGGACTTCTCCAAGATCTCTATCGTTCTGCCCACAGCCACCGGCCTGACGGTGGTGTCGAAGGCTGGGTGACAGGCCCAGGGCGACGAGGGATCGCGATGGCCGGTGTTAGGTTCTGCGTCTGATGGGTCTGCGAGCAACGACGGAGATCGCCGCCACCGCTGACGACGCCGGTACACCTCCGTCTGATCGGCCGTTCCGGCCGGATATCCAGGGGCTCCGGGCCCTCGCTGTCGCTCTGGTCGTCACGTACCACTTCAGCGGCAGTGTCCAGATCGTCCCGGGCGGCTTCATCGGAGTCGATGTCTTCTTCGTGATCTCCGGATTCGTGATTAGCGGGCTCCTGCTGCGCGAGCGGGACGGTCGTCGGACGGGTGTACTCGTCGACTTCTACGCCCGTCGAGCTCGGCGCATCATCCCGGCGGTGACGGTGGTGATCTTGGTCACCGTCATCGCCACCTACCACTGGCTCGGTGTCCTGCGAGGCAACGAGGTAGCGGGGGACGGTCGATGGTCGGCGGTGTTTCTGGCCAACTTCCACTTCATCTCTCAGGGAACCAACTACTTCCAGGCCCTGGTGCCGCCTTCACCGCTCCTGCACCTGTGGAGCCTTGCGGTCGAGGAGCAGTTCTACCTCGCCTTCCCCCTGCTGTTTCTCGGCCTCGTCGCGCTGGCGCCCGAGGGTCGCTGGCGCCGCACCGTGGTCATCGGACTGCTGGTCGTCGTTGGTGCCTCGCTGGCCCTCTCGATCGCCCAGACCCAGAGTGATCCAACGGTCGCCTACTTCTCGCCCTTCACTCGGGCCTGGGAACTGGCCACGGGCTCCGTGCTGGCCGTCATGACCCCGGCGCTGCGGCGACTTCGCCCCGTCCAAGGAGTCTGGTTGTCATGGCTGGGGCTCAGCATCATCCTCGCCGGTGCCATCGGTCTCAGCGCCTCGACGCCCTATCCCGGATCAGCGGCACTCGTGCCGGTAGTGGGAGCGTCGCTGGTCATCGTCGGTGGGCTGGTGGCTCCGCCACGCCGCGGGGCCGAAGTGGTGCTCGGCAGTTGGATCGGCCTTCGTGGCGGCGAGATCTCGTATTCGCTCTACCTCTGGCATTTTCCGGTGATCATCATCGCCGAGCAGCAGATCTCGAGTCGCCTCCATTTGACGACGAGGGCTGGACTCTTGGTGATCTCGGTTCTGCTGGCCGTCGCCTCGACCTACATGATCGAGAATCCGATCCGCCACGCTCGCCGACTGCGTTCGTCGCGAGCCCTCAGCCTCGGCCTCGGTGCGTCCTTGGTGGCACTCGTCCTGGTGGTCTGCTCGGTGCTGCTTGGCGCCCATTCCGCCGGTCGCTCGGTGGGTCGGCTTCCGGGGCCGGCGCACCCCAGCCTCGCTCGGCTCTCGGCAGAGATCTCGGCGGCGACGAAGGTCTCCCATCTGCCGAACCCCATGGTGCCGAGCCTCCTCGATGTTCCAGCGACTGCCCTGCATCCACCCTCGATCCCAGACCGGTGTATCGCAGACTCAGCAGCGGTGGCGTGGGTCCCGTTGTGCATCCTCGGCGATACGAATGGCCGCCACACCCTGGTGCTGCTCGGCGACTCACAGGCCAACGCGTGGTCGGGGGCGGTGGAGCAGGTGGCGCTCGACGAGCACCTCCGACTCGCAGTGGTGGCGATGAACGGGTGTCAGCCGTGGCACCTTCCCACTGGACGTTCAGCTGGTGAGCAGAGCTGTGCCGCCTTCCGCCGCCGAGCGATCAGCCGGGTGATCGCCCTCCATCCCTCAGCCATCCTGATTGCTGGCAACAAGGCTCACGGGTTCACGTCCGCGCAGAATGCAGCGGGGCTCTCCCGCCTGCTCGTGTCCTTGTCGTCTACTCACGCTTCCGTGACGGTCCTCGGCTCGATCCCTTGGTTCGCGGGGGACTACCGCGGCCTGCCCCCCGCTGAGTGTGCCGCCCGCTTCGCCGACGATGTCCAGCGTTGCTCGCTTGGCGTCGAGACGCTGCATTCGAGCTTCGGGGGATTCGAAGCAGCCATGAGCGCCGCTGCGAGCCGACACGGTGCTCGGTATCAGCCGGTTCTCGATCTGTTCTGCACAGAACTGAGCTGTCCGGTGGCGATCGGGCACCGCTTCGTCTATCAGGACCGGGTCCACATGACCTGGCAGTACTCGAGCTTCATCGGACGAGCGCTCGACAAGCTCCTCACCCCAGCCCTGCAGTGAGCGAACGGCTGCGCAGCACGACCATCTCGGAGGTGCGATGCTGTGGTTCGTGGGGGAGCGGTACCTGAGCCGAAGAGACTTGCTGCGCCAAGGTGCCTTCGGCGCCATGGCGCTTGGGGCAGCGGGAGCCGTCGCGGGATCCGCCCTGAGTTCATGCAGTGCTCCCTCGCGGTCGGCGGGCCCGTTGTTCCCGGTGACTCCGACGACGGCACCAGCGGAGCTAGCGGGGTCGCCCTATTGGCTCCGGGGGAATTTCGCTCCAGTCACCGTCGAGACCACCACGACCGACTTGAGGGTGACTGGCTCGCTGCCGGCTGAGTTGACGGGGCTCTACGTCCGTAATGGCTCGAACCCGCTCCGAGGGACATCGCCCCACTGGTTCCTCGGCGACGGAATGGTTCACGGCTTGGCCCTTGAGGATGGCAAGGCACTCTGGTACCGGAACCGCTATGTCGAAACAGGTTTTTGGCGAAATGGGGGCGGACTCGGGGCCGGCCCTCCCGGAGGTGCATCGTCGCTATCGAACGTGTCGGTCGGGCCACATGCCGGACGACTGCTGTCGCTCGGAGAGGTCGGCCTACCCTTTGAGCTCAATCCCGCTGACTTGTCCACGGTGGGGCCAATCGACTTCGGCGGCAAGCTCACCGGCAACTTCACTGCCCACCCCAAGGTCGACCCGAGTACCGGTGACCTCCATGGATTCGGCTACAACTTCACAGCTCCGTACCTCACCTACTACGTCGTCGACGCGGCCGGGAACCTGACGACCGCCCAAGATGTGGATATCCCTGCAGCCACGATGATGCATGACTTCGCCATCACCGACTCAGACGTGATCTTCATGGATCTGCCCGTGGCGTTCGACATGACGAAGGCGATCGAGATGGTCTCAACGCCTGGCTCCCAAGCCGTACCCTTCGAATGGAAGCCCTCACTCGGTGCTCGACTTGGGGTGATGCCTCTCGGGGGACCCACCTCGAAGATCAGATGGGTCGATATCGAGCCGTGCTACGTGTACCACACGGTGAATGCGTGGCGACAGGGCACGGACATCAAGCTTGAGGTGTGTCGGCTCGACAACACCTTCACCCCCCCGGGGACTCCGAGCGCAGCCACTCGACGCATCTGGACCATCGCCACGGCGGGACGGGACTTGAGGTTCTCCGAGGAGATCCTCGATGTTCCACCGGCCGACCTGCCGACCATGGACCATCGCTACCGAGGACGACCCTCGACGCAGTCGTGGCTCGGCGAGGTGGTCAGCTCCTCGGGATCGCTGGACTTCACTGGATGCCAACACCTCAACACTGCTACCGGAGTGATCGACCGATGGATCCCTGACCGGGGGAGGACCTCGGGGGAGTGGTGCTTCGTGCCCACGGGTGCGGCGGAGGGCGAAGGGTACGCCATGGCCTTCGTCTTCGATCCGAGTGCCAACACGAGTTCGCTGGTGGTGCTCGATGCCCAGGACGTCGCCTCTGGACCAGTGGCCGAAATTCCCTTGCCCGTTCGGGTGCCCTATGGGTTCCACGGCGCATTCGTCCGGGCCTGAGCGATCACATGTCCGACCCCGCCATTCAGCCTCCACCGACGCCGGACCGTCGGCCGGGGTGGGAGATGCTCTACCTCGCCACGGAGATCAAGCGCTGCCTCGATAGCCACCAATCGGCCTACGAGACCTGGCTGGGTGGCGGGTCGACGCCGAGCCTCGTGCTCGAACATGACCCCATCACCGATCTGAGTCAACGCAACGCTGCCGTGGTGGCCATCGTTGGGCGGTTCGAGCCCCTGTTCTCGCCAGCGACCCTCGAGGTGGCACTCGGCCGACCCGGAGAGCCGGGCGATGAGGAGGGGATTACCAGGGTGGCTGCCGGAATCGGCTCGGCGTTCGGTGACCTGATCGAATGGTCCTCGACGACGCGCGGAGCGGAGCCACCCTCTGACTGGCAGGATGCCTATCGGTCATTGGCGCAAATCGTCGACACGCCACTGCGACAGATCCGAACCTTCGGTGATGAATTCTGCGCGCAGACCATGACTGCCATCGATCGTCAGCGATCGGGCCAGGACCCCGGTCCCGCCATCGAGATGAACTTGACGGTGTCGATCCCCGACAGGGATTCCGAGGCCTTCGCCCGAGCCCTCGACGCAGTCGCCCGTCGAACGACGACTGATGCAGGCCGGACCTCGCTGCGCCACCCGCTCCACATGATTCGATGGGCGCTGGCGGGAGCGGCCGTGGTCCTCGTGCTGCGGGCCCTCGGGCTTCTCGGCTGAGGTGGTCCAACGATCATCACGAATGATGGGAGGCTCGTTGAGTGGAGACCCCTTCGACTGAGGGATCATCGTCCGATCAGCGCAGACCTCGATCGTCCATTCGCATCGGGCGCCTGCTCGGGATCGATGTCCTTGTCCACTGGTCCTTCTTGGTTCTCCTTGCGCTGGTCATTGTCGCTGGCGCATCGGGCGGATCTCGAGAGATCATCCGTGGTCTGCTCTGGGTCGTGGCGATCTTCAGCTGCGTGCTGATCCATGAGCTGGCCCACTGCGTGGTGGCACTGCGCGATGGGGTGATCGTGGACGACATCCTCCTGCTCCCCATCGGTGGGATCTCGCAGATGCGCTCGATTCCGACGGTGGCAAGCGAGGAGTTAGCCATCGCTGCGGTCGGCCCGCTGACGAGCCTCGGTCTGGCGGCCGTCTTCGCCGTGGCGGCCCTGATCAGCGGGGCCCACCTCTGGCCACCGACGCTGCTCGCCGGACCGTGGCTGGTCCGTCTTGCGTGGCTGAACCTCATCCTTGGGGGATTCAATCTCCTGCCCGCCCTTCCCATGGATGGCGGCCGAGTGCTGCGGGCAGCGTTGTCGATGCACGAAGGCCGAGTCAGGGCCACAGCCACGGCCGCCAAGGTGGCACGGGTCCTCGCGGTAATGATGATCGCAGTCGGTCTGGCCATCGATGTCTGGTTGGTGCTCATCGGTGTCTTCGTCCTGGTGGCGGCCGGCGCCGAGGAGCGATCGGTGGGCGAGGAAGAACCCCCCTCGTCTCGGTGAACGCGGGCCGCACTGCGCCTCATTCGGTGGATGACTAGTCTCGTCTACGTCAGGGGTCTCGAGGAGGGAACCGTGCGATTGTCGTTTCGAGGACCACTGGTTGGAGTCGTTCTGGCCGCCGGTCTCCTCACCACGACCCCGGTCTCGTTGCAAGGGACTGCCGGCGCGGTGACGCCGAGCTGCCCGCAACCCGTCCGGGCCATGATCCACGGAAAACTCCTTCGTTCATCCGCTCCGGTCAAGCCATCAACCCGCTGCGCTCCGGCCCGATCCCGCTCGGTCTGGCCCCGTCATCCTCGGTCTTCGTCGGTTGTGCGCACGGCAAGTTCGTACAACGGCGGGAAGCCGCCGTTGACCTTCCACGGAGGGTCGGTCATGGGCACCACCAAGCCGGGCGAGGTCACCATCACGCCGATCGTCTGGACGCCTCCGGGTTTCACTGCTCCCTCAGTGCAATTCGTGAGCCACCTCGCCCAGTTCGATTCCGATCTAGTGGCGGCCAATGGGACGGGATCCAACGTGTTGTCGACGCTGACGGAGTACACCGATGGGACCGGTACTCATCTGTCCTCGCTCCTCCATGCAGCGACTCCCATCGCGTCCACCGACGCGATGGCGACGACCGGGGTAGTGGCTGGTGAGACCGTGGTCGGCTGCTCCCACGACACCGGCCAGGTGACTGGAGTGGAGGGAGACCACTACTCCTACAGCGGGTGCGTGACCGATGTGCAGATCATGGCGGAGGTCGAGGCCGTGCGAACCCGACTGGGGTTGGCCGATGACGCGAGCCATCTCTACCCAGTCTTCCTGCCCCAGGGGGTCGAATCTTGCTTCGGCTCCTTGAATGGTCAGCACGGTGGCGAGTGCTCACTCAACGCCTCGTCGACAAGTTCGCAGTACTGCGCCTACCACTCGTCGGTCTTTCCGGCCAGCGGAGCCGTGTACTCGGTCCAGCCGTTCCCGACCCGGTCGGTCACGGGTGGATCGTGTGATCTCGGCTGGGTGGTCACCGGTGCCGTGCAGTCACCGAGTGGTGACGTGGCCTTCGACTCGGTGGCCAGCTCCTTCAGTCACGAGATAGCAGAGGCGATCACCGATCCATTCGGCGACGGTTGGTTTGACGCGATCAGCAATGAGATGGGCGATGAGTGCGCCTACAGCGTCCCCAGCGTCCTCGATGGCAGTGCCGGTGCCAACTACGACCAGACGATCAATGGCCATCACTACCTGCTGCAGACCGAGTTCTCCAATCTCGCCTACAGCTGGAATCAGTCATCGGGCTGCCTGACCTCGGCCAGCATTCCGGCGCCGACGGTGACGGCGCTGTCGGCCACGACGGCCACGGTCGGCGATCAGGTGACCATCACCGGGACCTCCCTCGCCGGAGCGCCGATCGTCAAGGTGCACGGCCAGACGGCGACCGTGGTGACGTCCAGCGATACCTCGGTGGTGTTCGCCGTCCCGAGCGGCGCCACCAGCGGGCCGGTCAGCGTCCAAACCATTGCCGGAACAGCGACGACGCCGGGCAGCTTGACGGTGGCCACCCGGTCACCACCAGCCTTCACCTCGTCGGGCTCCTTCGCGGCATCGGTGGAGGTGCCGATGTCGGCGATCATCACGACCACCGGTTTTCCCTTCCCTTCGATCTCCACGGCCAGCTCGCTTCCCGGGGGGCTGGTGCTGACCGACAATGGGAATGGAACGGCGACGCTGGCAGGGACACCACAGAGCACGACGTCTGGGTCGTGGACAGTGGTGCTCAGCGCTCACAATGGGGCGGGCACGGCCACCCAAAGCGCCACGATTGAGGTCCATGCTGGAGCGGCCATCGTCTCTGCGACGACAGCGGCCTTCGTCGCCGCGACTTCGGGGTCCTTCACCATCACAACCTCGGGGACCCCATCGGCCACGGTCTCGCTGTTTGGATCCTTGCCCACGGGTCTCGTGTTCAGCGCGCATGGCGACGGCACTGCCACGATCGCCGGATTGGTTCGGAAAGCCAAGATCGGCAGCTACCCGGTGACGATCCGAGCAACCAACGGAGTTGGTTCGCCCGACACCAAGCCGCTCACGGTGGTGGTCGGGACGCTGCCCAAGGTCAAGGCACAAGGAACGGTCGGCGTGCTGCGGGGCCGATCGTTCTCGGTGTCAGCCTCGTCCACGGGGACGCCGACGCCGACGCTGTCCGTCCAGGGCCTCGAGTGGTGGATGCACGCCTCGGCTTCCTCAACCTCGGCGCTGACCATCACGGGCACCGCCCCGACGGGAGGAGTGTCGAGGAGCATCACATTGACACTGCAAGCGTCGAGCGTGGTGGGGACGATCTCGAAAATCTTGGTCGTCCATCTCCGGTAGCACGAACACCGTCTCCGTTAGCCAGAGCACCGTCGGTTAGCGGGATTGACAGGACGGGCAGAGGTGGGTCCCGCGTCCGGCCACGCGCACCTTGATGATCGATGCGGAACAACGGCGACAGGGTTGCCCCGTGCGGGCAAAGACTGCCGCCTCCTCGAGATAGTTGCCCTGTGCTCCATTGGCGTCTCGGTAGTCGCGCATGGTCGATCCGCCGGCATTGATCGCGCGCGACAGCACTGCCACGATGGCGGTGGCGAGTCGCTCGATGTCACGGCGTTTGAGTTGGTCGCATCGGCGAGCCGGGTTGACCTCGCTGGCGAAGAGGATCTCGTCGGCATAGATGTTTCCGATGCCCGCCACGGTTGACTGATCGAGCAGAGCGGCCTTGACGCTGATCGAGCGGTGGCGACGAAGGTGGTCGGAGAGGATCTGGGCACTGAAGCTGGTTTCGAGTGGTTCGGGGCCCATGCGGGCGAGCAGGGGATCCTCGGCGACAAGGGAGGCGGGCAGCAGGACGAGTCGACCGAACTTGCGCTGGTCATTGAACACCAGTGCTCCTCGATCCATCGTGATCACACACCGGGTCTTGGGCCCCTCGAGCTCGCCAGTCTCATCGAGCAGAAGTTGACCAGTCATGCGGAGGTGGACCAAGAGGGCCAGATGGCCATCGAGGCCGAGTATCAACACCTTGCCTCGGCGATCCACCCCATCGATGGCGAGTCCGTGCGCCGCAGTAAGGGTCGTGCCCCGTGCCACCAGAGTCTTGGGCCACGAGGAAGTGAGGTCGACGAGTCGCCGGCCGACGAGGACGGCGTCGAGCTGGCGCCGGATGCTCTCGACCTCGGGCAGCTCTGGCATGGTTCCATAGTGAACCATTCCGAGGTCGGCTGGCGAACCGTCAGCTGAAGTCGTAGATGACGTCCTCGGCGGCGTCGGCTGCGAGCACGTAGACCAAGCGGAGCGTCTCGGTCCCCGTGTTCTGCGCACAGTGGCGGACACCACCGGGGATGAACACCGCAGAGCCCGCCTCAACCGGATGAGCATTGTCGTCGAGGTGGACGAGTCCGGTGCCAGACGTGATCACGTAGACCTCGTGATGCTGATGGCGGTGGACGGCGCCATCGGTGGTTGATCCGACCTCCAGCTCAGCGATCCCCACTGTCAGGGACTCCGAATTGCCGGTGTCACCACAGATCAGTTTCCGCCACGAGACAATGCCGTCCCAAGCGTATTCGGGTACCTCTGAAGCATGGACCACGTGGGCGCTTAGAGACGTCTTGGTCGCTGAATCCTCTCGATCCACGAGAACGTACCCTAGGGGCGAAGCCGACCTCGATGCCAGTATCGAATGGATCGATGCTGACCTCGCGGTCGCGGTTCAGCCGTCGACGGCCGCCATGGTGGCTTCGGGGTACCGTTCACCGATCGCCGATCCGGCCGGAAGAGCCGCATCGAGGCGCTTGAGTTCAGTATCTGAGAGCTTGAGATCGAGCGCACCGAGGTTCTCGGCGAGGTAGGTACGCCGCTTGGTTCCAGGGATGGGTACGACATCGGGGCCCTGGGCGAGCACCCATGCGAGGGCCACCTGGGCTGGCGTGGCTCCGAGATCTGCGGCCATATCGGCGACGGTGCTCACGAGGGCCACGTTGGCGTCGATATTCTCAGCGCTGAAGCGGGGCATCGCTCGCCGCCAGTCGTCGGGAGCAAGCGCGCTGAGCGAATGAATGGCACCGGTCAGCAGACCTCGGCCAAGTGGACTGTAGGGCACGAAGGCGACGCCGAGCGACCGGCAGGCGGCGAGCAGTCCATCCTCTGGACCACGCGAGAACAGTGAGTATTCGGTCTGCAGGGCAGAGATCGGGTGGACGGCGACGGCGCGTTCGAGGGTGGTGATCGAGGCCTCCGACATCCCAAGGAAGCGGACCTTGCCGGCCTCGACGAGCCCCGCCATTGCACCGACGGTCTCTTCAATGGGCACGGTGCGGTCGACACGGTGCTGGTAGTAGAGGTCGATGACATCGATACCGAGGCGCTCAAGTGAGGCGTCGCAGCAGCTCACCACATAGTCGGGATGACCCGAGATGCCGAGGAATGCCCCGGACTCGTCACGGACATTGCCGAACTTGGTGGCGACAACCACGTCGGCCCGGCGCTCAGCGATAGCGCGTCCGACGAGGCGCTCGTTCGTAAAGGGTCCATACATATCGGCGGTGTCGAGGAAGGTCACGCCTGCATCGAGGGCGGCATGAATCGTGGCGATTGCCTCGTCCTCGTCGCGGCCAGCGTAAAAGTCACTCATCCCCATGCAGCCGAGGCCGAGAGCAGAGACCTTCAGGCCACCTCCGAGCAATCGAGTTTCCATCGTGCTTCTCCAGTCATGGCGAGTAGGGACTCCACCCAAGATACGACGACCGAGGTCTGACGTCTTCCGGTACGCATTTCTTCGATCCGGCTTGAGGTGAGAGATGTCCCGTTGACAACCCGGTCATTACTTCGCCTTTGGATGAGTCTGTGTCGTGGCCAGTTTGTAACTGTACTGCGCATACGTCCTCGACTTGCTGAGAGCAGGCTCTCTCAGCGAAAGAGGAGCTCAGTGATCCG
>CAIUMH010000014.1 GCA_903900235.1 uncultured Actinomycetes bacterium | reverse complement strand
CGACCCATGGGCTGAGACTAGCGATGGCGGTCGCTAGCCTGACGATGTGACGGCCTTCGTGGAGCAGCGCGACTGCCTGAGTGCCGCAGAGCAACGGGCTGTGATCGACGAGGTTGCAACCTGGAGTGCACGACATGAGCGTGAGGCCTTGCCCGAGCAATCAGTGTTCGGCCTTGGTGAGGGTTCGCCTATCTGTCACCTGTTGGGTCACGACGGCGACGCACTGATCTACCTTCAGGGTCGGCCCGCCGAAGGGACGCTCGAATTCGTCGCCCTTGGGGACCGCATTCCTCCACTCCTGCTCGATGCGGCACTCGAGTACTGCGACCAGGCCGGCCTCCCGATGAGAGTCTGGACGCGACACGTCGACGGTCTAAGCCAACCGCCGGACTGTCGGTGCTCGCTCCGGCTCGACCGTGAGATCCTCCGGCTCTCAGGCCCCTTGATCGAGCGCCCATTAAGCCTCCCGGACGGCATCGAAATCTCGTCGTTCCGGCCCGGCGTCGACGAGGGTGAATGGTTGGCACTCAACCAGGCCGCCTTCGCTCAGCATCCTGAACAGGGTTCCCTCGGACTTGACGACCTTGAACTGCGCATCGCTCAGGACTGGTTCGATAGGGAGGGGTTCCTCATCTTGCGTACCGGTGGCCAGATGGTGGCGTCGTGTTGGACCAAGGTCCACCGTGATCCATGGGGCAGCATCGGTGAGATCTACGTCATCGGGGTGCATCCGGCGCATATCGGCCGGGGTCTCGGGCGGAGCGCCGTAGTCGCAGGACTTGAGCACCTGCGTGGGCGAGGCCTTGAGAGAGCAATGCTGTATGTCGAGGCCGACAACGTTGCGGCAGTCGAGCTGTATCGATCCCTCGGCCTCGTCGAATCCTGGCGAGATCGTCGCTGGACGAACGAGCTCGCTCGTTAGTGAGTTGATGCACCCACAAGTCGGCCGACCCCATAGGTCACCGATGCCGCCAACACGGCGACTCCAAGTTGACGGAGTGCTGAGAACACCTTCGAACGACCGGTGAACCTTCCAAGCAGTGCGCCGACTGCCAGCGAGGCGATGATGCCTATCCCGATCGACCACACAATCGCTGCCCCACCGGAGAGGAAGAACCAAGGCAGCAGGGGAAGGAGTGCTCCGAAGGCGAAGGTCACAAGAGAAATTCCACTGGCCTGCCAGGGTGAACCGACCGCCGTCGGGTCTATGCCCAACTCTTCACGGGCGTGCGTCTCGAGCGCCAGCTCCGGGTTGCGCATCATCGTGTCGGTTAGCTCTTCTGCCAAGGTTGCGTCGAGTCCCTTCGAGCGATAGATCCCGATCAACTCTTGTCGTTCAAGGTCAGGACTTTCGCGAAGGGCGATGCGCTCGATTTCAAGCTCCCGCTCGAACAGCTCACTCTGGGCCTGCATCGACAGATACTCACCCGACGCCATCGAGAAGGCGCCGGCCACCAGGCCGGCAATCCCCGCAAGGCGAACGAGCGTGGGATCGGGATTGGCGCCAGCGAACCCAAGGATCAGCGAGACATTGGTCACGAGACCATCGCTGATGCCGAACATTGCCGCCCGTTGGACTCCACCCGAGACGTCGCGGTGCTCCTCTTCGTGGATCGAAACCCGCTTGGCCATAGTGTCGAGCCTATCAAGGCGATGCGTTCTAGGATCTGGACATGACCTCGCCCCGCAGGTGGTTCGATCCCAATCAACCCCAGACCCTGCAAGGGGCGGTCCTGTTCTCGTATCTCAACGGCGGCGTAGCGATCCTGAGCTTCCTCGCCACCCACGGGCCCGTCTATGTGCTGCTGATACTCGGTGCCGTTGGCGCCTTCGGAATCGCCAATGAACGACGCTGGGGCTATTACCTTGCCCTTGTCGTCAGCATCGCGTTCTTCGTCGTGCAACTGATCAGCTTCTTGTTCAATCCCTTTGTCTTCTCTGGGATGCTCAACATGCTCTTCAGCGTGTTCTTGATGGCCCTTCTGCTGCACCCCATGAGCCGGAGTTACCAGCGGCTCTACTTTCGCTGACGCCAAGAGCCTGCGCTCTCGGTGGCTACGCTACGGGCAACTCAGTCCAAGGAGGACCGCATGCCGCGCATCATCAGCACGCTTGATGAATTCGAGAACATCGTCGGGGAGCACCTCGGCTACAGCGACTATCTCGCAGTGACCCAAGAAAAGATCAACCTCTTCGCAGACGCCACCGGCGATCATCAGTGGATCCACATCGACCCAGAGCGAGCCGCGGACGGTCCATTCGGTGCTCCGATCGCCCATGGTTACCTGACCCTGTCGCTCATTCCGGCGCTTATCGGACAGGTTTTCTTGGTCGAGAACCTCACCTTCGGGGTCAACTACGGCTGCAACAAGGTGCGGTTCGCGGCTCCGGTGCCCGCAGGGTCCGAACTGCGCCTCGGGATCAGCGTGGCAAGTGTCGAGCGGATCGAGGGTGGAGCGCAGGTCGTTCTCGACGCCACGCTCGAGATCAAGGACTCGACGAAACCCTCCTGTGTGGCCCAGGTCGTTTACCGCTACTACAACTGACCACGATGACCCCGGACGAGCGATCGGTGCTTCCGGCACATGAGGACAAGACCAGAGTCGTCCGTGCAATGTTCGACGACATCGCCCCTCGCTATGAGCTCGTGAACCGAGTGATGACCTTTGGCCTCGATGCTTCCTGGCGTCGGCGGGCCGTTCGCTCACTCGGACTCCCGGCTGGATCGAGGATCCTCGACCTTGCCTGCGGTACCGGTGACCTCAGCCGCACCGCCACTGCGCAAGGGTTGGTACCGATCGGTGCTGACCTCTCGTTCGGGATGCTTGGTGCGTCCCATGGGACCGGGCCGCTCGTGCAGGCGGATGCCTCTGCCCTCCCGCTGGGCGATGGTTCGGTCGATGGACTCATCTGCGGCTATGCGCTGAGGAACTTCACTGACCTCGCAGCCTCGCTCCATGAGATGGGTCGAGTCGTGCGCCCAGGAGGACGCATCAGCCTCCTTGAGGTCGCCGCTCCCACCAATAGTGTTCTCTTGGCTGGCTACAAGATCTGGTTTGAACGGGCTGTTCCCTTGATCGGGGGGCTTCTGAGCGATCGAGCCGCCTATCGATACCTCCCAGCCTCGACCGCCTATCTGCCGACCTCCGATCAGTTGCGTTTCATGCTCCTTGATGCAGGGTTTTCCGGGATTAACCACCGCCAGCTCACCGCTGGTCTCAGTCAACTGGTGACAGCCACCCGACGCCCTCAAGGCTGATGCAACAGGTCGCCCGTCACTACAAGGTCGACGCTCCGCTTCCGCCAGCCTGGCGGTCTGCCGCCATCCGGCGAGGTACGTTTCACGCCTCCGACGGCCACGTTCTGCTCGGTCTCGGAGATCCCGTAACGGTCCCCCTTCCGGCACTGTCATCGGGTCAGACCTCAGCCGCCGTCGCTGAGGTGCTTGCGGGCATCGAGTTCCTTGAGGGCGCAGGACTCAGATCCCCTCCTCGAATTCATGCGGCCCTCCCCTTTCACCCCGATGCGCCAGGCATCGGCTACCTCTCCCCGATCCAAGTCCATGCCGACGCCGACGGGTTCCTTGTCACCCTCATCGGCCACGACCTCGACGAGCTCGATCGCCTCGATGAGGCATTGGAGTCTCTGAGCGAGGCCGACCCACCGGTCGTTCTCCCGACCCTCGTTGCGCTCGAACAGGTTCCCTCGAGTAGTCGCTACGAACAGATGGTGCGAACCGCACTCGAACAGATGGGCCATGGCGGCCTCGACAAGGTCGTGCTCTCCAGATCGGTGGTCATCGATGCCGATGCAGATCTCGATCCGGTGGCCGTCATCGATCGCATGCTCGAACGCGAGCCCACCTGCACCTTGTTCTCCCTGCCGGCTCCCGGGTCCCGGTTCGTGGGCGCCTCACCTGAACTGCTGATCATGCGTCGGGGCCGCCAGATTCGAAGCCACCCGCTCGCCGGCACGATCGCCCGGACCGAAGATGACCTGACGGGCCTTGTGCAGTCACTCAAGAACAGCGAGGAGCACCGATTGGTGGTCGAGGATCTCGCAACACGACTCCATGGCCTCGTCGAGCACCTTGAGGTCCCGTTAACTCCGGAGGTGGTGACCCTCAGGGCGGTCTGTCATCTTGGGACAGAGATCAGTGGCGTGATTCGAAGCGGGGGACCTACTGCACTCGACCTGCTTGCCGCCATCCACCCCACTCCAGCGATTGGCGGAGTCCCAACTCGCAGGGCGGTTGACCTCATCGGCGAACTCGAGCCAAGCGAGCGAGGTCTGTTCGGCGGAGCGGTCGGCTGGGCTGACGAAGCGGGTGACGGTGACTGGGTCCTCGGGATTCGAGGCGCTCTCCTTGCGGGGAGCACTGCGGTTGTTCGAGCAGGCGCTGGGATCGTCCGGGGATCAGAGCCTCCTGATGAGGCTCGCGAAACACGCATCAAACTGCTCTCGATCCTCGACGCACTGGCCCCGGGGTGTGCAGCCCTGCTCTAGGATCAGCGGACGGTGGAAACGACCCCGTTCGGTCGCCAGGCCCGTCCGAACAGGCGCTGTATCCCCCACACCGTAACCAGCCACAATGCCTCCACGATGATGCTGGATGACATCTTCGATTGGCCTCGCTCCCGATCAACGAAGGAGATCGGGACCTCCGAGATCACTGCATTGGCTTGCCGGGAGCGGTACGTCATCTCGATCTGGAAGCCATACCCGTCGGCCCTGACCGTGGAATAGTCGATTCGCTCGAGAAGGCCTCGCTGATAGATGCGGTAGCCGGCGGTTGAGTCAGCGACCTTGAGTCGAAGCATCATCGATGCATATCGATTCCCACTGCGCGAGAGCATCTTTCGATGCCAGGACCAGTCGGGAATACTCCCCCCCGGCACGTAGCGAGACCCAATGACCACATCGGCACCGGACTCTGCTGCGGCGAACATCTCCGGCAATGCACCGGGGTCATGAGAGAAGTCAGCATCGATTTCAACCAAGGCATCGAATCCCTCACGGAGTCCCCAGGCAAAGCCCGCCCGGTAGGCGCTGCCGAGGCCCGACTTTTCACTCCGTCTGAGCACGTGGATCGACCCGAGCTCAGCTTCGACCGCCTCGGCAATCTCGGCGGTACCGTCAGGGCTGCCATCGTCGACGACCAAGATCACCGCTTGCGGAGCGTGCCGACGCACCGCCCGCAACATGACCTCAATGTTCATGCTCTCGTTGTAGGTCGGAATGACCACCAGCGCCTTCACATGACACATCCTAGGACATGGGCTCCGCCGAGCCATCAACGTGTACCGACGAAGGTGACCGGATCTCTCGGATGAGCACCTGGATAGCCGAGCCGACGGGGATGCCGATGAGCGCTCCAATGAAGCTGCCGAACCCGGCGTGAACCTGACCGCCAAGGACAGCCCCAACCAAGACGGCGAGGAGGACAAGGCCTGGGCTCATCTTCACCGTCTTCGACATGATCAACGGGTTCAGAACATGATTCTCGATCTGCTGGTACACGAGAAACACAATGGTCGTCACGATCCCCGCTGCGGGACCGTGGAGGAATGCCACCAAGACGGTGGGGACTCCCGCCAGGAGACCACCAATGAGCGGGAGCAGATCGACGATGGCCACCCACAGCGCCAGCAATGGGGCGAACGGGACCCCAAGGAGCTCAAGAGTGGCGAAGACCAGCACCCCGGCAATCACCGAGGTCACAAAGTTGCCGAACACATAGCCGGTCACCGACGAAGAAGAATCCGCTACCACTCTGGCGGCCCGCTCCGACTGCCTGCTCGGCAACAGACCAAGGATGACCTGCCAGATCTTCGGCAGCTCCAGCAAGATATAGAACGCCAGCATGGCGATGGTCAGCAGGTGCACCAGGGTCGACAATGCGGCAGCACCGATGGAGAGCGCAGGCTTCGAGATACTCGAGGCGTAGCTCGACAGCTTCGGTGCATTTGTCTGCACCCAATGCTGGAGATGGAATTGCGAGATCAGGTGCCCGATAGCGCCCCGGCCATGCTCTGCCTGCCTGACTAGATCGGGGACGTCTCTCGAGAAGCGGGTAACCGCTGTCACCATGGGG
>CAIUMH010000013.1 GCA_903900235.1 uncultured Actinomycetes bacterium | reverse complement strand
GGCATCGGCCGAGGGAAGGCCGGGGGGCGGGTGCGGGGTGTTCGTCGAGATGGTCAGCCCAAGTTCCGGACGATGTCGACCATGGCCTCACCAGCTGCGGTCGGGTTGAGGGCGACGGTGACGCCCGCTTCCTTCAAGGCGTCCATCTTGGCCTGGGCGGTTCCCTTGGACCCAGAGATGATGGCGCCGGCATGGCCCATCTTGCGTCCAGGGGGAGCCGTCACCCCGGCAACGTAGGAGACGACCGGCTTGGTGACGGAGTTGGCGATGAACTCCGCCGCCTCTTCCTCGGCCGAGCCACCGATCTCACCGATCATCATGATGGCGCGGGTATCCGGGTCGGCCTCGAACGCCTCGAGGCAGTCGATGAAGCTGGTGCCAGGGACCGGGTCGCCACCGATGCCGACGCAGGTGGTCTGGCCGACACCCTGCTGGCTGAGCTCGTGGAGTGCCTGATAGGTCAAGGTGCCCGATCGGCTGACGATGCCCACCGGGCCACCGGCCATGGCGATGTCGCCCGAGGTGATGCCGATGTTGCACTTTCCGGGCGAGATGATGCCGGGGCAGTTGGGGCCGAGCAGGCGGGTGCCCGGAAAGTCCCGGAGCAGCCGGTTGAAGGCCAGGGCCTCGTCGATGGCCGGGATGCCTTCGGTGATGCACACCACGAAGGGGACGCCAGCGGCGGCGGCCTCCACGATGGCGGCGGCGGCGAACTTGGGCGGCACCGAGATGAACGAAGCGTTGGCCCCGGTCGCCTCGACGGCCTCGGCCACGGTGGCGTACACCGGGATGCCCTCGATCTCCTCACCACCACGGTTCGGGTTGGTGCCGGCCACCACCTGGGTGCCGTAGGCCCGGTTGCGCAGGCCGTGGTAGAGGCCCTGACTGGTCGGGCTGATGCCCTGGACAACGACCTTGGTGTTCTCGTCTACGAAGATGCTCATGACTGGCCTCCAGCAAGCGCAACCGCCCGGCGGGCGGCATCGAGCATGGTCGGCTCAGCGACCAGGCGATCGGACAGATGGGCGGCCAGGATCTCCCGACCGGCTACGGCGTTGGTTCCGTCGAGACGGAGCACGATGGGCGAGATGATCTCTACCCGATCGAGTGCCTCGAGGATGCCCTTGGCCACCTCGTCGACCCGGGTGATCCCGCCGAAGATGTTGACGAAGATCGACTTGACGGCCGGGTCGGAGTTGATGACTTCGAGGGCCGCTGCCATGACGTCGGCGTTGGCACCTCCTCCGATGTCCAAGAAGTTGGCCGCAGATCCGCCGCACTGGTTGACCACGTCGAGCGTGCTCATCGCCAGACCGGCGCCGTTGGCGATGATGCCCACCGAGCCGTCGAGGCCGATGTAGTTGAGGCCGCGCTCTTTGGCCCGAGTCTCGCGCTCGTCCTCGACATCGCTGCCGGCGAACTCTTCCCATTCGGGGT
The DNA here is from genome assembly GCA_903900235.1 of uncultured Actinomycetes bacterium. GTDB lineage: Bacteria > Actinomycetota > Acidimicrobiia > Acidimicrobiales > RAAP-2 > CAIUMH01. The sequence continues at coordinate 887 of CAIUMH010000013.1, read as the reverse complement.
GGCGGTAGGCGGCGTTGTCGTCGAGGGTCACCTTGGCGTCGAGTGCGTGCACCCGACCCTCGGGGGTGAGGATGAGCGGGTTGATTTCGGCGAGGTCGCAGTCACCCTCGGTGTAGCAGGCGTACAGCTTGACCATCATCTCGGCGGCCTGGCCACGGGCCTCTTCATCGAGGTTGGCCCGGTTCACCCAGTCGGTGGCCGCTTCCAGGGTGAGCCCGTCGACCGGGTCGATGTGGATGAGGGCGATGGCGTCGGGGTTGGTGACGGCCACCTCTTCGATCTCCACTCCGCCTTCGGCCGACAGCATGCCGAGGTGCTTCTTGGCGCTGCGGTCGAGGGTGAAGCTGGCGTAGTACTCCTTGGCGATGTCCGATGCGTGCTCGACCCACAGGCGCTTGACCACGTGGCCCTTGATGTCGAGTCCGAGGATGTTGCCAGCATGGAGACGGACCTCGTCGGCATCGTTGGCCAGCTTGACGCCGCCGGCCTTGCCGCGGCCGCCTACCTTGACCTGCGCCTTGACGACGACCGGGTAGCCCGACTCCTCTGCCTGGGCCAAGGCCTGGTCGACGGTGTCGGCCACCCCTCCCTTGGAGATGGGGATGCCGAACCGGGCGAAGTACTGCTTACCCTGATATTCGAAGAGATCCACAGGATCCGTTCCTCTCTGCTCTGTGCGGCTGGTTCTTGTGTCGACTGGTTGGTGATCGTGTTCGTGATGCGAGATGCGTGCTGGTGAAGTGAGATGTGGGACAGGAGATGCGTTACGGCATGGTCCAGACGAGGCGGCATCCACAGGAAAGGCCGTATCTGATGGTGCCGACGGTCGAGGTGGCCGAGCTGAGCCGGACGACCCCGTCAAAACGATGCGGTCAGGCGCTCTCTCC
>CAIUMH010000012.1 GCA_903900235.1 uncultured Actinomycetes bacterium | reverse complement strand
TGTGGTCGGAAGATGGCAATGGAATTCGCTGAATCACACCACCACGGTTCCGTGACGCAGTCGGCCTTCACCCTCCACCGGGGGGATCGGGAGATCCCGGGACTGCTCTGGCGCTCGGCGGTGGAGCGAGGTCCACTCGTGCTTATCGGCCACGGTGGCAGCGCCTCGGTGACCGAGAGCTACGTGGTGGCACTGGGCCGGCACCTCGCGCGCGACCTCGGCTGCCATGCGGTGGCCATCGATGGACCTGTGCACGGGACGCGTCGCGGGGACCGGAGCCAGGACTCAACGTTGGTGCTCATGGACTTCATGCAGGCTTGGTCCTCTGATGAGTCGATGACCGATGAGATGGTGGCCGACTGGCGACACGTGATCGATGCTGTCCACGATGAGCTTGGGATCGCCGAGGAGCCAATCGGCTACTGGGGACTCTCGATGGGGACGATCCTCGGCCTCCCACTGGTCGCCGCCGAACCCCGGATCACCGCTGCGGTCCTTGGGCTCTGCGGCACAACCGGACCGACCGCCGACCGGCTGGCCGCAGACGCCAATGCGGTCGCCTGTCCGACGATGTACCTGATGAAGTGGGACGACGAGCTCTTCGCCAGGGACACCGTGCTCGACCTGTTCAGTCGTCTGGCATCTCAGGACAAGACGCTCGTGGCGACGCCAGGTGCGCATGGTGCTGTGTGGCCGGAGACCTTCTCGCAGACCGCAGCATTCCTCACCGGTCGGCTGGTGGGCACGTCGAGCCCAGAGCGGGCCTAGCGTCGCTGGTCGAGCAGGGCGAGGACGGCCACCTCGACCTGCCGTGGGCTGCGGCCGAGCGTCTCGGCGGCGAGTAGGACGTCGGCGAATTCGGGCTTGGCGGTGTGCGCGGTGCGCTTGATACGGATCTCGACACCGTCGAGGTCGACGATCTCGGTGCTGCGAATGAGGGCAGTGCGCTCGACAATGCTGCGGCGGATCCCGAGGGATCCCGAGCGTCGGTGGAGCTCATCAGCGAGGCGTTCCATGTCGCCAGGATCGCAGAGGACCTCAAGGCTGTGAGCAGGTCGTCCCTTCTTCATCACGATCGGTGTCACCCAAGCATCGAGAGCTCCGACCTCGAGCAGTCCTGAGATCGCAGCGGCCATCTGCTCGCCGGAAAGGTCGTCGACATTGCACTCGAGTCGTCCCACCGGCTCGAGGGTGGCATCGACACCCTCGCCGATGAGGACACCGACCACGTTGGACCGTCCAACGACGTCACGCGTCCCTGCGCCGAGGCCGTGGGAGATCAGGACCATCTCGGCTACGGGATGCTGCGTGGTGCACAGCGCCGCCACGAGTGCCGCGCCGGTCGGCGTCGCGGTCTCGAGATCCTCGCTGATCGGTCGGATCGCAAACGAGGTCAGCAGCCGAGCGGTGGCGGGAGCGGGACCCGGCATCTGGCCGTGGGCCGAACGGACGGGACCAGTCCCAACGCCGACCGTCGAGCAGCGCACCTCATCGATGTCGAGGTCCTCGAGCGCCATCATCGTCCCGACGATGTCCACGAGAGCGTCGTGGCCCCCGGTCTCGTGGAGGTGCACGTCCGCGAGCGTCATGCCGTGGAGATCTGCCTCCACACCGGCCAGGGCGGCGAAGGCGGCGTGGCTTCGGGCGGCAACTCGATCGGGGAGTCCGGCGGCATCGAGGATCCTGATGATCTCCCCGTAGGACCGAGCGTGACCGTCGTCGGTGACGGTGACCACCGCTTTGGTCGCTTGCAGTCCAGCCCGGTCCACGCGCTCGGTGGAAAGGTGCCAGCCGGGGAGGTCGAGCCTGTCGAGGCCGGCCGTGATCACCTCGAGGGAGGCTCCTGCGTCGAGGAGGGCTCCGAGCACCATGTCCCCGGCCACGCCGGCGTCGAGCTGGAGCCAGGCCAGCCGATTCATGCCGGTTCCCGGAGCATCCGGACCACCGCCATGGCGGCACCGAACCCGTTGTCGATCCCCACCACGCAGACCCCGGCTGCACAGCTGGCCATCATTGACAGAAGAGCCGTGACCCCTTCGAGTCCGGCGCCGTAGCCAACCGAGGTGGGCACGGCGACCACCGGTGCGGCGGCGATCCCTCCGATCACCGACGCCAACGCACCTTCCATGCCGGCCACGACCACGATGGCCTCGGCATCGGCGATGGCTCCGAGGGCGTCGGCCAGTCGGTGGAGGCCAGCGACACCCCGATCCCTCAGCACCGTCGGAGTGAGGCCCACCGCGTGCAGAACCGCGGCGCACTCGTCGGCGACGGGCCCATCGGCCGTGCCGGCGGTGATAATCACCACTCGCCGACCACGATCTGGCGCTGGCCGGAGCACGACGGTCCAGTGCTCGCCGATCTGGGTGGGAACAGGGTCAGCGGCGAACGATCGGCCAGCGAGCATCGCCGCTCGTCCCTGCAGCTCGTCGGCCCGGGTCACGATCACCGGGCCGGAGCCGTGCTCGAGCATCTCGGTGACGATGGCGAACACCTCATCCGCTGATTTCCCCGGCCCGTAGACCGCCTCGGGGAAGCCTTGGCGAAGACTGCGGTGGTGGTCGATGAGCGCCGAGCCGAGGTCGGCGAAGGGGAGTCGGGCGAGCAGCGTCAACGCAGCATCGACGCTGAGCTCGCCCGAGGCCACCTGGCGCAGGACCTCATCAACGTTCTTGGCATCCATGGGTCACTATCCTGCCCTGTATGGGACGAACCGTGTCATCCGTCGCGTTTTTCGGCCCGTCAGGGACCTTCACCGAAGAGGCGCTGCTGAGCCAGCCAGATCTTGCGGCAGCGGTGCTGCTGCCACAGACCAATATCGCCGACGTCCTCGACGCGGTGGCCACGGGTCAGGTGGACCTCGGCGTCGTGCCGATCGAGAACGCCATTGAAGGCACTGTCACGGCCACCATCGACAGCCTGCTGTTCGATGTGGATCTTCTGGTCCAGCGTGAGATCATCCTCGACATCCACCTTCATCTCATGGCGCGACCCGGCACGAAGATCGCCGACATCACCCGGGTCTCCTCCTATCCCCATGCGCTGGCCCAGTGTCGAGCCTTCCTCGGCCAGAACCTTCCGACAGCCGAGCGCCGGGCTGGGACCTCCACGGCGGACGCGGCTCGGCTGGTGAGCGAGGAGGGAACTGCCGGCGATGCAGCAATCGCTCCGAAGCTCGCTGCCACTCTTTATGGCCTCGAGATCGTGGCGGAGGACGTCGAAGACCACGCCGAGAACCAGACTCGATTCGTGGTGGTGGCGTCCGAGGGAATCCCCTCGGCCACTGGCCATGACCGGACGATGATTGCCTGCTTCCAAGATGCCGATCGGCCGGGATCGCTCTATGGCATCCTCGGTCAGTTCGCAGCCCGTGACATCAACCTGACAAACCTCCAGTCCCGGCCGACCAAGCAGGGACTCGGCGCGTACTGCTTCATCATTGAGCTCGAAGGACATCTGGCTGACCCGGTGATTCGCGACTGCCTGCGTGACCTGCGAGCCCATCTTGCCGACATCAAGTTCCTCGGGTCCTACCCGGTCGGCGGCATCGACGGCGAGGTGCTGCGAGAGGAAGTCACCGCTGCGCGCCATGCCGCAGATGCGTGGATCGAGGGGCTTGAGGAGCACCTGGACTGATGGGCTTGCTCCGACGCCGGTCAACCTCACCACAGATGCCGGCGACTCCTTCGATCGGATTCACCTTTCGTCCGACGCCGGATGCGACTGACCGACTCGTCTCACTCGGCGCCACTGTCTATGTGGCCGCCGAGGCCAAGGTGCTCTATGTCCAAGTGTTCAAGGCGGCGTGCTCGTCGATGCTCTGGGCCATGTCGCAGATGGTCGGTATGGATCCGGCCGATCACGGACTGTCCACTCAGCTCCACGTGAACCGGGCGCTCACCATCCATGACACGAGCCTCCACCCAGTGCCGACAATCGACCAGGTGAGCGACGAGCTGCGTCACGAGGCGCTGACCTCCTCGGAGTGGATGCGGGTGGCCGTCGTTCGCGATCCCTACGGGCGCTTCTACTCGGGATGGGAGTCACGCAAACTCCTACTTCACCATGGCCCATGGGACGGCTATCCACAACCGCCATTGAGTTTCGTCGATGGCCTGCTCGACGTAGGGGCGTCATTTCGGGACTTCGCCAGAGCGGCGCATGAGCATCGGGGGATCTGGCAGGGCGACTTCCACTTCGCCCAGCAGGTCCATGTGATGGCACTCGACGAGATCGACTTCACGGACATCGTGGCCACCACGGACCTTCCGAGTCTCTTTCAGCGATTGAGTGAGCGCTCGGGACGCCGGATCGATCCGGGCCGCCACAACGAGGGCCTCGGCATCTCGGCGGACGATGTCTATGACGCCGCTACGGCCGCCATCTGCGAGGACCTCTTCGCCGAGGACTTTTCGCGATTGGGGTTCGCCCATCGGCCCTTCACGGCCCCCCGTTCGACGATGATCGATGCCCAGGCCACCGCGGCGCTGGCCATGATCGACGAGCGCAACAAGCGGATCGAGGATCTGGTGGCGGCCATCGGCCGAGTCGAGGAAGGCGAGGAGCTCTGATGGCCACAGATCGCCTCGTCTCGCTGGCCTCGACCGTCTACGTGATCGAACCGGCCAAGGTGCTCTATGTCAAGGCATCGAAGTCGGCCTGCACCACGATGCTCTGGACCATCATCGATCTTGCCGGTCTCGATACCTCGAGCATCGGCTTCGCCGCTCGTCCCAGCGTCATGCGGAGTCAGGTGGTCCACCATGCGTCCATCCACCCGGTGCCGACAATCGACCACGTGAGCGCTGAACTACGCCACGAAGCGCTGACTTCGCCCGACTGGATCCGGCTTGGGATCACCCGTGACCCCTACGCCCGCTTCTACTCGGCCTGGGAGTCGCGCATCCTGCTCGACAATCCGGGCCAGTGGCAGCAGTTCCCGCAGCCACCACTGGTGGCCACCAACGACGAACTCGATGTCACCGCCTCGTTCCGATCCTTCGCCGCGTCGATGGTGACCCATCGGGGGATCTGGCAGTCCGACCCCCACTTCGCCCAGCAGGTTCACGTATTGGCCCTCGACGAGATCGACTACACGGACCTGGTGCCGACCACAGGCCTGTCCGAGCTGTTCGTCAGGTTGGGCGAGCGAGTTGGCCGCGCCATCACGCCCGGCCGATTCAACGAGGGTCTCCAGATCCCGTATGAGCCGATCTTCGATGCGGAAACCGCAGCAATCTGCGAGGACCTCTTCGAGGAGGACTTCGGCCGGCTGGGCTTCAGCCGCCGGGAGTTTTCACATCAGGCCAACGTGGTGCTCTCTGGACCAGCCAAGAAGGCACTTGACATGATCCACGACCGCAATGATCGGATCGTTGAGCTGAGCCAGCATCTACGGGGTCTGCTCGGCCGCCCGTGATCA
>CAIUMH010000011.1 GCA_903900235.1 uncultured Actinomycetes bacterium | reverse complement strand
CACCTGATGACATGATGACCTCAGCGTTGAGGTTGCTCAGTCATGAAGTGACACCACTTCAGGGGACGTCAACGGACCCTTGCTTCATCTACCCTCGCTCTTCTCCGAACAGCCGAGAATCTTCGTTCGCTTGCCTAACTCTCTCAGCTCATCTCGATCAGACACCGAGGAACCTTTTCGGGCTCTTCGGATTTCAGTGGGGGGCGATGGTCTTAAGCAAGGACCAGTTGGGCTTTCCTGCATAGAGAAGCGCCCTGATCCGGTAGTTCCGGAAGCTGGTGAAGCCGAAGGCCGCTCGCTTGACCCGCTTGATGAGGTTGTTGGCCGCCTCGGTCGGTCCGTTGCTCACCTGAGCGGTGTGCCAAGCCGCGATCTGGTGCTTCCAGCGCTTGAGCGTGCGGCCAAGTGAGCGGACCTCAACCGGAAGGTCCTTGTCGGCCATGTCATCGCTGAGCCGCTCAACGAACTCGAGGGCCAGGTCGTGATCGGTGTGGGCATAGAGCCAGCGGATCGACTCCTTGGCGTGCCAGGTCATCTTCACCTCGCCCTTGGGATCGCCGGCTGCCAGCAGGCCGAGGAGCTTTTCTCGACCCGGCTCGTCGAGACGCTCGTCAGCCTTGGTCAGCAAGCGTCTGACCTTCCAGAGCGGATCGTCCCTCCTGCCCCGATGGCCGAGCGTCTCGTTCTGAACTCGACGACGGCACTCGTCGAGCTTCGAGTTCGCCAGCTTGACCACATGGAACGGATCGGCGACCTGGACGGCGTTCGGGAGACAGGCGTCGAAGACGGCCCGATAGGGGCCGGAGAGGTCGAGCGTGGCGAAGGCCACTTCGTCTCGCCAGGCTTGGGGCTGGGCGTTCAGCCAGGCCATCGGTTCCTTGCCGCTCCTGCCTGGAACGACGTCTAAGAGCTGTCCCGTGTCGACGTCGACGATCGAGGTGGAGAAGTGCTGGCGCTTCCATTTCCCGAGCCGGGCGAAGAGCACCTCGTCGAGACCGAGTGCTGTCACATCGCCGAAGCGGTCGAGGTCATCGTCGACGAGCGCTGAGCCATAGGCGACGACGGCGTCGTTGACGGTGTGCCAGTCGCAGCTGAGCTCTCCTGCGACCTCGTTGACGCTCCGGGCGTTGCGGCCGACCTGCTCGGTGACCCAGCGGCCGGTGCGGTCAGCGAGCGCCATGCGAGGAGCGGCGATCTTCGGATCGCTCTCGGTCCATGAACTGTTCGGACAGGTCACCTCGAGACAGCGGAAGCGGCGCTTGTGCCAGACGAGCCGACTCGGCCGTCCGTAGACGGGGAGATCGACGAGGACGACGACGCTTCGCCCCTTCGACTCGGCGACGACACCACACTCGGGGCAACCAGCCCTCGATTCGGCTCGCTCGATGTGGACCCGCAGCGGCTCGCCCTCATGGTCTTCGATCCCGAGGATGTGAACAGCGGGCAAGCCCACCAACAGCTCGCACATGCGCGTAGGGTTCGATTCCACGGGGGCTCTCCAGTTCTGACGGCGTTAGACACCTTCAGAATGGCGGGCCCCCGTGCTTTCTCAGTGGACCCTTGGCTGAACTACCCCCCACTCATTTCCGAAGCGCCGCTATGACACTCGATCCCAGTGCTATTGATGACGACGTCGCAGCCCAGTGGGCGCGCCTCCGAGTGTTGCTTCGCGACT
>CAIUMH010000010.1 GCA_903900235.1 uncultured Actinomycetes bacterium | reverse complement strand
CTGTGTTCGAAGCGCCCGACGAATCCCGCCACGGTCTCGCTACCTCCTGCCCAAGGGTGCGAAGGGGATACCCTTCTGCTCCCTTTCACTCCACATTACGCCTCCACGCATCACTTTGCAACCCCCACGTGCCCCCCAGCACCCTGAACCACCCGTCATCGCCTCAGTTGAGACCTCGGAACCTCCGAGCACGGCTCCGGCTCGTAGAGGTGCGACGTCCGGCATGCAGCTCCCGTTGACCCAGAGGGGAGCCGTGATCTCAGGCGGCGCGCATGAGGAGCGGCTCGCCCTAGGTCGCGGAGGAAGCGGATCGATGTGGCGTCAAACCGCCAGACCGTGATCCGAACAGCTGACACCGCTCAGAGCAGACCGACCATCGGGCGACCTTGGGGGGTCCTCAGAGCGCGTGTCCGATGTGGCGAGTGCGTCAGATGACGTGACCGAAACCATCAAGTCGTGACCTCGTCAAGAGATCTGACCGATTCGAAGTGGAACCTGCTCGATCCCCTCCCGTCAGATCCCTCCAAACAAGGTCCGAAGCACGGGAGTGACCTTTGCCCGCCGACAATGCGATGCCCTGCATCTCACACACCGATTTCCAGTGGTGCTTACTGCTCGAGCAGTTCGTTCCCTACACCAGGGGCTGGTCACAATTTCGTCGGTGGTCAAGGAACGGAACGTGAACCCGAGTTCTCACTGCCCTGCACGCGTCATCACGGACGGATTACGGCCGCAACAAACCGTTGCCTTCAACGGTGGTCATCGACACCCACCTCGCACGGGGCGCCGCGAACCGAGTATTCAAATACAAGTCGGTCTGAGAAGTAGGACGGTGAGCAAGCACCAATGGTCCACGCGGTTTCCGCTGGACTCTTCAGCACCCGTTCTCTGATGACGAACGCTCAGAAAGCGTTGAAGTCGGTTCTCACTGAGCGCTACGGAGTGCTGCGTGCGTGGTGGCGCATCCGAGCCGCCCAATCCAGGACTTCGCTGACCTCGTGAGACGAAGGGGGCGTCGTCCCGTCTCCCCCGTTCGACGTCTCAAGACGAAACCGCCAGTAGGCCGAGTCAGGAAGAGGAAGGAACGGCCTTCGGCGCCACCAGCCGGTGGGGGCCATCGCCCACACAGACCGAAGGGTCGCCGGAAACGCGGCTGGCCTCCGCAGCACTGCGGTAATCGTCCCGGGACTGAGGCGTACCATCATCAACCGACCGTACTCGCCATCGAAAGGAACCCCACTCGTGCGGCGCCGAGGATCGGGGCATCAGCGCCTAGGCCAGCAGGAGCGATGACAGCAGAGCGCGTGTAGTCAAGACCGAGACGCCCCCTCATCGATCGATTGGCCGCATCAAAGAACGGAATGCCGAATCCGAGGGCTACCGATCCAGCCACCAGGCACAGATCGAGATCAAGCAAGGTCACGACCGAGGCCACGGCGCGACCCACCATCTCACCGCATCGCTCGACATCATGGGGCGTAGCCTGAGCGGCTGGTCGACCAGTGATGGCCCTGATCGCCGTTCCGGAGGCCTCCGCCTCGAGACAACCCCGAACTCCGCAGACGCATCGGCGTCCGTTGGGCTCAACGACGAGATGGCCGAGGTGACCCGCATTCCCTTCAGCACCATTGAGGAGCTTCCCATTGAGCACGATCCCACCACCGATGCCGGTTGAGACCACCATGGCCACATACGAGTCGACATTCCTAGCGGCACCGAGCCAGCCTTCGGCGAGGGCAAGCGCCTTTGCATCGTTATCCACTGCTACCGGAAGGTCGAGGGCTTCACGCAAACGAGCACGCAGCGGAAAGGATCGCCAAGCGGGGATATTCAGCGGCGACACGGTCACCCCCTCGCGTGCCATCGGACCTCCGCAGCCCACGCCGCACACGGTAGGTGCGTGAGGTGCCCGACGGATCAGACGCCCAGCAGTCTCCATGACTGCTGAGAACAGGAGGGAATCGTCCGCATCCTGGTCCGTCGGAAGCATCTCGCGATCGAGGATTGTTCCCTCGACCGAGACAATGGCAATGTCGATCTTGGTGCCGCCAATGTCGATGGCTACGCAAGGCCCACTCATCGTGCCGATGGAGAGTTGCTCACTCCTCGCCACGGTTGAAGCGTGTGCGGAACCATTCACGAGCATCATGCACCGCCGTCTCGATGCCCCCTTCGGCGCCAGAGCGCTCCTCGTCGTGGAGCGATCGAGTGATGTCGTGCCAACTGGCCCGTCCCATCTTGCGCAGATTCCGATCGATGATGACCGCTGAGCTGAACATGATGCCCACACCGATGAGTCCGAGGGGCACCGACACTGAGTAGAGGGCGATGAGCTCCACGAGGCCGAGGACGAAGGTCGCTGCCGCCCATTTGCACTGGCGTCCCGCTTGCCGGTACACCGTCTCATTGGCCACGCGATCGGCGAAGGTCGGGTCCTGCTGGCTGAGGGACTCCTCCAACTCAGCAAGGATCCGCTGCTCATGCTCGGAAAGCGGCACCGTTTCCTCCCCGTAGTCCGTCGGCACTGACCTAGCGCCACCCGAACAGATCATATGACCAACGCCACCGGCCCGCAGCACGCGGCACGCGGCAGGCGGGACGGCATCAGCCAATGCCCTAGTCCATGGCAGAGGGAGCGGTAGCGTGAGACGCACGACCGCTGCGGAAGGGATGCAACCATGACCAACACTCCAGGCCTGCGAGTCGATCCGAGTGCCCCCGCGTCCGCTCCAGCAGTTCCCGTGGCTCCTCATCGATTCCGGCGGGTGTTGTCCTGGATCCTCGTCATCCTCTTCGGGTTGTTGGTGCCCGTGACGCTCATCTCTGGGTGGGCAGTTAAGACCGTCACCAATACCGATCGCTATGTGCAGACCTTGGCTCCGTTGGCCCGTGACAAGGTGATCACCAATTACGTAGCGTCTGCCGCCACCAACGCGCTCTTCACTCAACTGCACGTTCAGAGTCAGATCGCCGGAGTCCTGCCCAAGCGCGCCGAGTTCATCGCCGGGCCAATCACTCAGCAACTGCACACCTTCACCGAGACCCAGATGCGGCGCGTCACCGGGTCTCAAGCCTTCATCAATCTGTGGGACAAGGAAAACAAGTACACCCACTCGACGGCAATCGCCATGCTGACCGGGAAGAATCCACCGACGATCTCGAAGGCGCGGGAGCTCGCCATCGGGCTCACCCCCGTGATCACCCAAGGGATCGACAAGCTCGATGCGAACGGTGTCACCGTGTTCAACCCGATCAAGGATGCCCTGAAGAACAACCGCACCCTTTCACTTCAGCTCGTCTCGCAGAAGCAGCTCAAGTCCTTCCAGTTCTACTTCATGCTCGCCATCGACTTCCGGTGGATCCTGCTGATCGGAACCCCACTCATCGGTCTGCTGGCCATCGCCGCCGGCGTTGAGCGTCGTCGGGCTGCCTTGCGGGTCATGATGGCTGGAATCCTGGCCTGCTTGGGCCTCGCCGCATCGCTGACCATCGGTCGCCAGTTCTTCGTCACGAATGCCGGACCAGTGCCGACCCTCGTTGCGACGCACTTCTTCGATGCGATCATGCGGTTCCTCCACCATTCCCTCTTCCTCACGCTTGGTGGCTTCGTCCTGATCGCCATCGCGTTGTGGCTCACCGGAAGCTCCACGTGGGCAGTCGCCGTTCGCCATGGCGTGCGTCGAGGGACGACGCAACTCGGCGAGACCACCGAGCAGGTGATTCAGAGCGACGCCGTCGCCAAGGCGGCCGACCAGCTCGCCAAAGGTGCGGCGTTCGTGGCGACGAAACAGCCGCCGTTCCGGTGGGCAGGAGTCGTCGTCGCCGCCATCTTCCTCCTCACGGCCGGGACTTCCGCCGCCATTGTCTGGACGCTGCTCTTGCTTGGGCTCTACGAACTCGGTCTCCTTGGTGTCGCTCGGTGGTCAGCGTCACGAGCCCATCGGGTCCAGTCGATCGACTCAGGATCGACCGACTCAGAGGCACCGGCCGAGGTCACCTCAAGCCACTGAGGTCGACATCATCGCTTGCGGCGCACCATCACCAGGCTGATCAGTGCACCGAGGGCGGCAGAGATCAAGATCACAGCGATCAGAGATGTCTGGGCTGACGTCACCCAGAACTCAACATTGACCGTGTGAGCATTGCCAATCACGAACCACACGAGCAGCACGACTGCTACCGCGAAAACGACCAGCCGGGCAACGTGCTTCGGGTCTCGCCTGGTAGTTGGGGTACTGGTGGCCATGTGATCCTCCATCGCTCAGTGTGACCATCGTGGCAGCGGGCCTCGACCAAGGTATGGATCCCCACCCGGGATCGGCCATCACCTGCTAATGAATAGACGAGAACAAGGGGGGACGATGACAGAGGACAACGCCATCATCGGCGCATCGACGATGTGGGAGCTGATCGAGCGGCGAGCAACCGCCTCTGGTGACCACCCGATGCTGTTCGACGCCGCAGGACGACGCATCACCTTCGGAGAGTTCGCCACCGCCGTCGAGCGTTGCGCCGCAGGCCTCGCTGCCCGCGGGATAGCTGAGGGAACTCGAGTGAGCTGGCAGCTTCCCACGACGATCGAAGCGATCATCATCTCGAGCGCCCTGGCCCGGCTGGGTGCGATCCAGAACCCGATCATTCACCTCTACCGCGAGCGCGAAGTTGCCTTTGCTCTTACCCAGACCGGCTCAGTGATGCTCTTGGTCGCGGGGACCTGGCGCGGCACGGACTACCTCGAGATCGCACAGCGAGCCGTCGAGCAATCCGGATCGACCGCTGAGATCGTCGATCTCTCGCTAGGCCTTCCCGACGGAGATCCCTCTGCGCTTCCCGCGGCGCCGGCGATCGCCCTCGGTGCCGAGGCTCAGGTTCGCTGGATCTATTACACCTCAGGATCGACCGCCGAACCCAAGGGCGTCCAGCACACCGATCAGACGCTCATCGCCGGCGGTTGGGGCCTCGCCAAGGCGCTCGACATGTCTCCGAGCGACGTAGGGTCCATCGCCTTCCCCTTCGCCCACATCGCTGGACCGGACTACCTCGTCACTATGTTGAGCCTCGGGTTCCCCGCCGTCCTGCTCGAGGCGTTCATTCCCACTGACGCGATCGAGGTCTTCAATCGTCACGGCGTGACCATGGTCGGAGGTTCGACCGCCTTCTATGTCGCCTACCTCACCGAACAGCGCAAACAGCCCGGGACCTCCATCTTCCCGACCCTGCGCCTTATGTCGGGAGGTGGTGCCGCCAAGCCACCGAATCTCCATGCCGAGGTTCGCGACGAGATCGGTGGTCGAGGGATCGTCCATGGCTACGGCATGACCGAGGTCCCCATGATCGCCAATGGCTCACCTCATGACAGTGACGAGCAACTCGCCAACACCGACGGCCGACCCGTCGAGGGAGCGACCATTCGGATCGTGGCGCTCGACGGAACTGTCGTCTCAGGTGAGAGCGAAGGTGAGATTCGAGTCAAGGGACCTATGGTCTTCAAGGGATACACAAACCCTGAACTCAATGCTGAGGCCTTCGACGACGAGGGCTGGTTCCGAACCGGTGATCTCGGTGTCCTTCGGGACGACGGCCACCTCTCGATCACCGGGCGCCTCAAGGATGTCATCGTCCGAAAAGGGGAGAACATCAGCGCCAAGGAGATCGAGGACCTGCTCTCAAGCCATGACAAGGTTGCCGAGGTCGCGGTCATCGGCCTGCCAGATCCCGAGCGGGGCGAGATGGTCTGTGCGGTAGTCCTTTCAGCCCAGGGCGAGGTACTGACCTTCGACGAAATGGTGGCGTTCTGCCGAGCAGCTGGGCTTATGACGCAAAAGATCCCCGAGCGCCTGGAGCTGCGAGCGGACTTTCCGCGATCAGGGACGGGCAAAATCGTCAAGAAGGATCTCCGAGAGCTCTACGCCTGATGGCCCCCCGATGAGGACCGTCGTCTTCGTGTGCACGGGGAACATCTGCCGCTCACCGCTCGCGGAGGCTATGGCCACCCAACTTGCTGCTGGGCACCAAACGGCAACAGGGCAGCCCCTTTCCGCTGTCGTGCGCTTCGAGAGTGCTGGGACCGCCTCATGGCACGTCGGTGACCAGATGGATCCCCGAGCCCATGCCGCACTCCTCGATGCTGGCTACGCAGCCCATGACCACCGTGCCCAGCATGTTGGCGACGACCTTCTCCAACGGACCAACCTCCTTGTTGCACTCGATCGCAAGCACCGCCAGATCCTCGCTGGCCGATCGGCCCTCGAGGCCAGCATCATCATGCTCAGGCCCTTCGACGCTGCAGCCGGCGGTCACGTCGATGTTGCCGATCCCTACTACGGCACCAAGGAAGACTTCACCGCCTGCGCCAAGACGATCGAGCAATCAGTCATGGGCCTCTTGGCGGCATTGGCCGCCGGTTCGGTCTAGGACCGCCGACCTGGGGCGGCAGCGAGGAGCAACTTGTCATCGTCCGCCATCAGGATCCCGGCCAGCCGACGGACGAGCGCCTCGAGCTCAGGATGCTCCATGGGATCCCAGCCCTCGAGCAGGTCTTCAAGACCCGACCGACGAGCCTCAGTGAGTCGCTCCATGACCGCTTGACCGGCTGGCGTGACCGTGAGTGGTAGCCCCGGGCTCCGAACGATCAGTGCAGCCTGTTCGAGCTCGCCAAGACCCGTCGCCAGCGTCTCGGGTCGAACCTTGTAGCGCTGATCGAGCTGAGCCTCGCTCATCGGAGCGAACTCGGCCAGACGAAATAGCAGCCAGCAGGCCTGCGGACCGAGGTCGATCTGGGCTCTGGCGGCGAGGGTTTCGTAGACCAATGAACGGTTCTCCGTCGAGATCACTCGCTCGAGGGCCAACTCCACCTCTTCAAGGCTCGACCGCGACTCTGGGGTCGGTACGGTCTCCACCGGATCGCGCCCCACCCGCAGGGTGGCTCGCAATTCGACCTCAGGAAGCAACCACGAGAGACCGAATGCGATCACTCCGAACGGGACGGCGTAAAGGAAGACCGTCTGGATCGACTCTGAGATTGACAGGATCAACCCATGTTGGACCGGAAGTGGCAGCGTCTGGAGTGCCGCAGGGGTCAGGCCACCCACCCCCTTGGTCGGCACGGCCGCACCGAGGTTGGCGTGGATCCGGGTGGGTAGCACGTTCGCATAGACAGCACCGAAGACCGCCACACCAAACGATCCTCCGATCGATCGGAAGAAGTTCGCCGACGCGGTGGCGGTACCCAGGTCCTTGTAGCCGACGGAGTTCTGAACGGCCAGGACCAACACCTGCATGACGCAACCCAGACCAATCCCGAACACCAGCATGAACAAGGCCATCACCCACCCAGGCGTGGACTCGTCAACCAAGGACATCAGATACAGGCCGGTGGTGGTCAGCACTGTGCCGATCACCGGGTACTTCTTGTAGCTCCCGCCTCGACTGATCATCTGACCCGAGAAGATCGATGCGGCGAAGAGACCACCCATCAGCGGAAGCATCCGCAGCCCGGAACTAGTGGGGCTCACCCCCTTGACGAACTGGAGGAAGTACGGGAGAAAGGTGAGTCCGCCGTACATGGCGAAGCCAATCACGAATCCAATGGCCGATGAGGCCGAGAAGACTTTGTTCGAGAACAGCCGCAGCGGGATGATCGGCTCGACGGCACTGCGCTCGATGACGACGAAGACTCCCGCAGCACAAAGGCCACCGACGCCGATGGAGATCAGCACTGGGGAGGACCAACTCAACGTCGTACCTCCGAGCGAGGTGAAGAGCACCAGGCAGGCCGCCGAGGCCGTCAGGAACGCTGCCCCCGCATAGTCGATCACGTGCTGCATGATCGTGAGCTTGGAAGGAAGGGCCATGCCGGTCACGACGAGGGCCACGATCCCGACGGGGACATTCACGTAGAAGACCCAGCGCCACGAGAGGTATTCCGTGAGGAGGCCGCCGATCAACGGCCCGAGAACCGTGGACGCACCAAACACCGCACCGAAGAGGCCCACATAGCGCCCGCGATCCCTCGGGCTGACGACATCGCCGATGATCGACTGGGCACCCACGATGAGGCCGCCGGCTCCGAGACCTTGGATGGCCCGGAACGCGATGAGCGCGTTCATGCCGGGAGCAAGACCGCTGAGCATCGAACCGATGAGGAACAGGACGATCGAGGCCTGAAACAGTCGCTTGCGGCCGTAGAGATCGCCGAGCTTGCCCCACAGCGGCGTCGAGACCGTCGTCGTGAGGAGATAGGCGGTCACCACCCACTGCAGGTGCGCTGCCCCGCCGAGGTCACCCACGATGGTCGGCAGAGCGGTCGATACGATCGTCGAATCCAACGAGGCAAGCGCCATACCAAGCATCAGTGCGACGAAGATGAACATCAATCGACGCTTCGTCAGCAACGGGATCGTCGGCTCATCCATACTCATTGAGCCTGGACCTGGCTCTCGGGTCCGATCAGGAGATGCACGGCTTTCAGTCTAGAAGTCCCACCTTGCTGGAGTCGTCCTGTGGCGCGCCTGGCGGATTTGGGCCACCCTTCTGGGGTGACCAACGACGCTCCACGTTCCGCCCGAAAGCGCGAGCTGAGCATTTCGGCACTCCTGGCGAGCGAAGCCTTGGGTGGGATCACATTGACGACCGCCCTCGTCGCCGCCATCATCTGGGCATCGACGGCTCCTGCAAGCTACTCAGGTGCCATCTCTGCGCCGCTCCATCTGCCTGGGATCCCAAACGCTCTCGTCAGCGATCGGTCGACCCTCGTCACCAACTTGCTCATGGTGGTGTTCTTCGCTGGCATCGGTCTCGAGATCGGACGCGAGCGGTCGGTGGGAGCCCTCCGAGATCGAGCCACGGCCATCCTGCCCGTCGTTGCTGCGCTCGGCGGGATGGTTGGTGCGGCGCTGGTCTACCTCGCCGGGGTCTCGCTTCTCGGGCCCCACGCGGCAGTCGGTGGATGGGGAATCCCCATGGCCACCGACATCGCCTTCACGCTGGCGGCCCTCAGCCTGATCCCTGGACGGGTCTCACTCTCCCTCCGGATCTTTCTATTGGCACTGGCTGTCGCCGACGATGTGTTCTCCGTGATCATCCTCGCTGCCAGTGGGCATGCGTCAGTCACCGGAGGAACCGTGGCCATGGTCGCGGCGACGGCTGGCG
>CAIUMH010000009.1 GCA_903900235.1 uncultured Actinomycetes bacterium | reverse complement strand
TGCCAGATTCTTGCCCCGCTCGATACCAATGCCGAGGGCATGAATCAATAGGCGGTCGGTGATGCCCAACGACGAACCCACGGGGCTGACAGTGAGGGCGGCAACGTAGACGACCGGGCTATTGAGGTCCAAGGTGCCAGCGAACGTTCCATTTCCAGTGCACTGCTCCCAGGAATCAAACAATTCCGGTCGAAGGACAGTTGGTTGGCAGGACAAGAGTCCCTCGACTACGCCATTGACCTCGGCGATCCAGAAGTAGCCGGGGGCATTGCGGATCCGCTCCGTGAACATGCCAGATGGGTCGTCAGTCTGATACTCGGTGATCTCCCCATAGCAGCGAGCGTCGAGGCCGACGATCTGCTGAACATCTGCGACCTCAGCATCCCTAACGATGACGACCGTCACGTCGGCTCCCTCATCGCCCGGATTCTCATCGCTATTAGTACTCGCCAGCCGAACGTTGCCGCGAGATCAAGCATCGGGAACACGAGCAGCCCCCAGGCGTTTACGGGCAGGACAATGACGATTCCGAGTGCAAGCACGATTCCCGTGGATGCGGCTCCAACCCAGTTCATCCGGAATCCCCAAATAAACAGTGGGCTATTGCCGACTCGTTGACTCAGGTCCCGGTACGTTGCACGAAGGCTCCGAATCGCTGCAATCCAACGAAGGGGATTCGCTCCAGCCCCAGCGAAGATGTGTCGACCCATGCTGAGGGCAACCAGAATGGCACCAGTGATGAATAGAACTTCGCTGGCAATGATGGCGACCGTGATCCAGATAAGTGATCCCAGTCGGTCTTGGACCTTGGAGAGACTTTGCCAATCGAGAATCGTCCAGACAAGGGAGGCGCCAACGATTGTCCAAATGGCCCAACGCTGGAGAAGACGCTTGCTCATTTTGCCTTGATTCCCGGCAAGCTCAGTCGCCAATGGATGAGGTCCCAGCACTCATGCTCGGATCGCTCAGGTCAGCGATGAACATGGGCGCAATCCTGCGGAGTCCGTCCGAGCCCACAAGACCCTTAGTGAGGGACCTTGCTGACCGCTCCACGTCGCTGTACTTCTCCGGCAGAACTCCGATCAGAAGCCCTGGCGCAGAACGATCCCTCTCAGTGACGTCACCACGCAAGTAAAGATTCGCTGGGGCAGTCAGCTTTCCGAGCCGAACGGCATACCAGATGGCGATCAGCGCCGAACAAGGAACCTTGCCTGTCCTGTCCAGGAAACTGCATGCCGATTTCGCACCGGGCACGGCTTGCTCAATCGTCGTGATGGCCAGGGGGACCAGTGCGATCTCTGAAGCGATGAGATCCGGCGCCAATCCTGCATTCGCAAGGAATGCCTGAAAATCAGTGACGTCCAACACAGACTGCTCGACGTTGTAATCATCAATCAAGACCTCAAGGCTCACCTTCCAGCCAGCCTCATGGAATACATCAGCGAGCAAGCAGGCTGCCTCAGTGCTTCGCCGATGTTCGTCGTTGGGCTCCTCGTCACTGTAGATGTGGGCGTACTCAATGCTGACTGTGGGCCGACCATTGGATCCACTCTCAGCCAGCGACTCGATCTGAGACGCAAGTTGGTCAAACTGCAATAGGTGGGCCTCAAACTCGCCTCGACGGGCATTGAGCCGGCGGGCTACCGGCATCGATCCGCAGCCAGTCGAAGCCGACTGCAACCAGGGTTCAAACTGCGCCATTTGATTCCCCACCGTTGCACAGAGTACCTACTCATCCGCCAGTCCTCCCTGTTGAGCGCCCGCCATCCAGAGCAGGCAAGATGTAAAGACGATAGCAATCTACAGTTGCAATGTCAACCCGCCGTCCATGCTCAGGACCAGGGAGGGTCCCCCTCGCAGATGCTGAGCCACCGTGACATCGCCGCCGTAACAGCAGGACCGTTGTTCACTATCGCCGTTGCACCAGAACGCCCGCTCAGGGCGCGAGCGGAGCGGCGGCGGTGGGTTCTTCGACGGCGCTTCGTCGGTGCGGCGGGTCCGTATTCAGCGGGGTCGGTCATAGACCCACAGCGTCGCCGCCAAATGCAGACCGGGGCGGGACGGCGTTTCGGATCTCGATACCGCATCTGCGTATGGACTGTCGGCGTCGCAGCGCCGTATTCCAGGGGATCAGCCATTTGTCGGCACTTCGGATCTGAGCAGGGTCTGACGTCCACCATCGAAAGAGCGGGGGCCTCCAAGATCTAGGGATCTGACACCTCAAGTCCCTGGAGAGCCCCCGTGAAGCAAGACCCTACGCG
>CAIUMH010000008.1 GCA_903900235.1 uncultured Actinomycetes bacterium | reverse complement strand
CTGGGGTCCGGTGATGCACTTCGACTCGGTCGACTACCGCGACGGCGACGGGCGGGACGTCGCCCTTCCCACGACCATGTGCTACTCCGTCGATGCGCCGCATCTCGAGCTGATCGAGGAGGTCCCCGGCTCCCTCTGGGTCCGCAACGAGCACTCCAACCTCCACCACATCGGCTTCTGGAGCGATGACCTGGCCGTCGACGGAGCGGAGCTGGCCGGAGCCGGCTGTCCCCTCCAGCTGTGCGGTCGGAGCGGCGACCAGGCGCCGGTGTCGTTCGCCTACCACCGCAACGATCTCGGTGTCCGGGTCGAGCTGGTCGACGCGGCGCTGCGCGACACCATGGCCTTCCTGTTCGAGCCCGACCCCGGGTGACGGGTCCCGCCCGTCGGTCACCGGAAGGGGTCCGTGCGACCCTCGGCACCACGTTCGACTCGCCTTAGAAGTCGACCAGGCACTGTTGCCGAGGCAGGAACGCCACGAATCTGTTCCAGATCCGGGGCATCGACGTTCCAGACGCTCCGCGGTGGCCCAGCGTGCGGGTCATTTCTCCATCCGCCAACGGCCCGGGACTGCAGGATAACTCGCGAGAGAACGGCTGAGATTACTGGCGGTGCCAGCCGCACATTGGACAGTACGGAGATGGCAGTGGTGCGCAATCAGCGCCAACCATCTCTTGTGCGCGGGAGACTCTGAGCCACGGAAGACGTCAGGGCCTTGGGTTGATGGTGTTGCTCGCTGAGCAGGTCTCGTCACAAGGGGAGCAGACAGCCTGATGTGCAGGTCGACACCCAATGATGATGAGGGCGAGTTCCCTTCCCTGGAGCCATCAGTCCAACGTGTGGAGAGGGATCGGACGGTGCCGATCGCCAACTTCTACGACAACGATGAACGACGACGATTTTCGACGGAGAAGCGGCTCGTCATGGGTGAGTGGGATGGCGACGGGTCTCGCTACGAGCTGTTGACGGGGACCCCTCAAACAGGGCGCAGCGAAATGAGATGATTTACCGTTCACCTCAGTGTTGGGGAGCAGGCCTTGGTCCTCTCGGCCCAGATTGCTCAGCTGAGCTCGCCGGGGCGCAGGATTGTCGATGCGAGGACCCCCTAGTCCCTGCCTGCACAAACGGACCAGTATGTCTTGCACAAATAGACCAGTATGTCTTGCACAAATGGACTACTATGCTATCCTGAGGTTGAGGTAGGGAGGCGCATGTCCCGGACATTCAACCCGATGGGTGACTACGTACGTCGAGTCGTTGACGATGAGCTGGACCTGCTGTTCTCTCAACTCTCTGCCATCCACTTGGACGGACCCAAGGGGGTGGGGAAGACCACAACGGCACTGCAGCGGTGTCGGACGGTGCGCCGTCTCGATCGTCCAGCTGAAAGAACCGTGCTGGAGGCTGACTCAGATGTCATCGCGCTCGACGAGCCGCCAGTTCTCCTTGACGAGTGGCAACGAGTTCCAGCTGTATGGGACTCAGTGCGAAACATCATCGACGAAGATCACACACCCGAGAGGTTCCTGCTGACGGGGTCCGCTCCTCTGTCAGGGACACACTCTGGAGCAGCCAGAATCGCCGACGTCCGCGTCCGACCGCTGACACTCGATGAGCGAGGTGTTGGGTTGCCGACCGTGTCGTTCCAAGACCTCCTTTCAGGTGGCAAATCAAAGGTGTCTGGGCGCAGCCCTCTGGCTCTTAGTGACTACGTCGACGAGATCATGGCTGGCGGGTTTCCAGGTCTGCGGCATCTCAAAGGGAGGGCTCTCTCCAAGCAACTCGATGGATACCTCGATCGAATCGTCAGTCACGACATGCCTGAGGCTGGCTACAGGGTGAACCGGCCTGCAGCGGTGAGAGCCTGGCTGGCAGCTTACGCAGCAGCGACTGCGACAACTGCATCCTGGGAGACGATCCGCGATGCTGCCAGTGCGGGGCTGGGCAACAAGCCATCAAAGATGACGTCTAGTTCCTACACGGAACTTCTCACCCAGCTTCGCATCCTCGACCCTTTGGAGGCTTGGCTTCCAGGAAGCAACCACTTCAAGAAACTCGGAGCAGCACCAAAGCACCATCTCGCCGATCCTGCGCTTGCAGTGAGACTGCTCCAACGAACTCGAGAGCACCTCTTGCACGGCAATGAGGGCAGCGACGTCGGCGTTCACGACGGGACGCTCTTGGGGGCGCTCTTCGAGTCCTTGGTGGCGCTGACGGTTCGTACCTACGCTCAATCGTCCGGTGCTCAGACCTTCCACTTGCGCGACCACGGTGGCAGACACGAGGTCGACTTCATCGTCGAGCATCAGGGCCGAGTCCTAGGCGTGGAGGTCAAACTCAGCGGGGACATCGGCTCGAATGACGTGAAGCACCTCAACTGGCTGGGCGACATCCTTGGCGACAGTGTTCTCGACCTCGTCGTCGTGACCACAGGACCAGAGGCCTACCGCCGCGATGATGGGATCGCCGTCGTGCCGCTTGGATTGCTCGGGGCGTGAGCCGTTCAGTCATGCGTGTGAGCGCCTGATTGGTCAGGGGTCTGATCGCCGACCCCGCTGAGAGTTGACGCCAGCGTTCTCATTCCCCTCCGGCCCGTTCTCAGAGTTTCTGCGGTTCCGTCTCGTACCGTCTGCTACGCGCACGCGCTTCGTCGCCGAATGCGCCAGTGACCAGAGAGCGAAGAGTCCTCCTCTACCAGCCGGTTTGGCGGGAGTGACAACCAACTGCAGCACCGACATCACGTGCTGGGCAGGCTCGCCAGGCTCAAGCCCACCACGTTCCATTCACTCGCCGCAGACGTTCCAGATCCGCTCAGTTCGGGTCAACTTCGTCGCGCATTCGCCCCAGTCCGGCCAACGACCTGGCTTTCAGCGGCGGCACCTCTCGTGTAGCCCAAGGTGTCGCCCACAATGCCGACTCCCTGCACCCCTTCTGGTTGGTGACTCCTCGCGACGGACGCGCCCGCCCCTGTTTGGCGCCGATTGTGCCCCAAGAACACGTCGGAACAGTCCTTGTCGGTCCCCTACAGACAAGGACGAACCGATGAACACCATCTACACCTACGACTTCGACCATCTGGCGACGGCCGAGAAGATCGAAATCCTGATGGCCAGTCCGCTGTTCCATCAAGCAGTTGCCCTGCTCCCCGAACGGGGCATGACCACCAAGCCTGCCGCCACCGACCGGGTCGGGACTCTGGCGCTGGCCATGGCCACCGTGGTGTGCGGCCGGGATGTCCGGGCCGACAACGAGGTCCGCTACGCCTGGCCCCGCTCGGTCAAGGTGGCAGCCGACAACGAGATTCCGATGCCCACTGG
>CAIUMH010000007.1 GCA_903900235.1 uncultured Actinomycetes bacterium | reverse complement strand
GGCCGACGTGGTCGAGGTGTGGGCCTCCGGCGAAGGCGACCTGGCCCAACTGCTCGACCTGGCCCTGGTGGGCGACGTGGTGTCGTTGCTGCTGGCGAGCCACGAGGGGATCGACCCGGGACCGGTACCTGCCGTCGGAGAGATCAAGCAGGCCCTGGCCAGCGGCGACTCCTGATCTTGTCGATCTCGGGGACCGGTGGCCATGCACGGTGAATAGGCCGAGGCCGGAAGTCCCCGTTTGCCGCTCGGATCAGGGAACGCTGGCCTCGATGATCGAGATTGGCGTCGGGGACGACACAACACCCTCGTAGGTGAATCCGGCACCCTCGAACAACCGCTGCATTTCTGCATCGGTCCGTTCCCGGCCGGTCAGCATGCCGAGCATGGTCAGATCGATCATCTTCGACATGTGCGGCTGGTCTCCCGTCGGCATGACGAGCTCGAAGGCGAGGACCCGACTTCCCGGAACGGCGGCCTGTCGGATGGAAGTCAGCAGTCGGTGTGCGTCGGCGTCGTTCCAATCGTGCAGGACCATCGACAAGAGATAGGCGTCAGCGCCCTCGGGGACGGCCTCGAAGAAGTCGCCAGATTGCGCCGTCATCCGGTCATCGAGGCCATAGCTCTTGAGCGTCGACTCCGCTCGGTCGATCACATGGGGGAGATCGAACACGATCCCGGTGGTGTCCGGTGCGGATTCGAGCGCCAACGACAGGAGTGCGCCATCGGCACCTCCGACATCGACAATGGTGCCGGACTGGGGGAAGGCGTAGCTGGCGATCGCACCGGCCTTGATGCCGTCGGTCAGGTTGGCCATGGCCCGACTGAACCGGTCGACCTGATCGGGCTGGGTGGACAGCCAGGAGAAGAAGGGCTGTTGGTAGTACTCGGTTGCGGCACACGTACCGGTGCGGACGGTGTCGAGCAGCCCGGCAAACGGCAGATAGTGCGTCTCCATCCACATCAGGGCGAGGTCGCGCATCGATCCTTCGCCGCCGCTCACCAGTGTGGCGCCGAGAGGAGTGAGGCCGAAGGTGCCCGTGCCGGTTTCGGTGAACACGCCGAGTGAGGCCAGCGTCCGTAGCAGCCGCGACAAGGCGGTCGGATCGCAGTTGAGGTCGGTGGCGAGGCGGTCGGCCGGAAGCGGCCCATCGACCAGCAGGTCGGCCACGCCGATGCTTGCCGCGACGTACAACGCCTGGGACACCTGGAAACCGGACAACAGCTGGATCATCTGCACAGGAGGGGGATGGGCTTCCATGGGTGTGGCTCCCTTCATCGGTTCGAGCCGCTCGCCGTCTCGATGGATCCACTGTAAGGGAGAGATACCTAGATGTCTAGTGACATGTGTTCAAGGTAGTCTGAGCAGATGCCCAATGCAGCTCCGATCCGTGTGCCCGCTCACTTCGAGCGGGAGTTTCCTGGCGCCGATCGATCCGCGGCGGAAGCGGCCGCCAACCTCGTGCGCACGTCTGACGCGTTCCTCACCGAGCTGAATCGGCGCCGACGGGAGATCGCCGACCTTTCGGCCAGTGCATTTCAGACGTTGGCGATCCTCGACGGAGCAGGGGAGCCTCTCGCCGGACATGTCATCGCTGAACGGCTGTTGGTGAGCAGCGCAAGCATGACGTCGCTGCTCGACACGCTCGAGGGGCGCGGGTTGATCGATCGTCACCCCCACCCGACGGATCGGCGGAAGGTCTTGATCTACCTGTCGGAAAGCGCGCGCGAACTCGTCGACCGCATGCTGCCGACTGTCCATGCCGCGGCCACGGAAGCATTCGCCGATCTCACCGAGGCCGAGCGCGAGGTGCTGATCACGGCGTTGGGAACGGTCCACGCTCGCCTGGCCAAGATGACGCACCTCCCGCCTTCCGTTCCGCAACCCAGACAGACCCAGATTGCTCGTACCGGGGGGCGATGAGGCCTCGATCGACGGATCAGCTATCGGGTACCCCTCACAGCAACCGTGTGTCGGTTGTGTGACGCACAGGCGTCGAGGTCATGAACTCGCAATAGAGGCTTACCTTTTGCGCGTCGCGGGCGTACACTCGAATTCGTGAGCAGCGTGCGGGTCTGTGGTTGCAAGTCGATGCCAGTCGCAGGCAAAACGACCCACGTAAGGCAACTCATGGTTGCTGAGCATG
>CAIUMH010000006.1 GCA_903900235.1 uncultured Actinomycetes bacterium | reverse complement strand
TGACGAGGATCTTGGAAACTCCTCAGACCCGCTCACCGAAATGCCCAGGTTGACCACGTCGACCCGGTCGCGCGCGTCAGCTGTTCTCTGGGCGACGTGGGACTCGTCGTGCCGACCCGGAGATCACGTCCCGTCGAGGGCCGCTCCCCTTTACCTGGCTAGCAACCGATCGCATAGCTCGTTGCCCAGCAGACCTTGCGCATGATGTCGTCGTCGACGCGTCCGATCGGCCCGGTGAGCGAGTCCTGGGAGAGCGTGTGGAGCCCATCGCAGTTGATGACCGACCTCTGATCGAGGCCTGCCTCGACGTGGTCGAAGTCGACCTCTGCGGCAAGGCCGCGTATCGAGGTGGTGACCTCGGCGACGGTGACGAGATCGCGCACGCCGAGGACCTCTGAGCGCGTCAGCACCAGCACGGGCCGACTCTTGTGTCCGACATGTGCCAGCCACAGCTCGCCCCGTCTCATGATTCACCCCATGCCTCGGCATCGGTCCAGAAGGCATCGGCTCGCTCCGGGTGCCTCCGGTATGCGTCCCGATCGGATGCGACCAACGCCTCGCGGACGGCATCGGTGACGCCCCTGCGTGCTGCTGCGGAGATGTTGACACCTAACTGGTGAGCTCGCTTCGCCAGCTCTTCGTCAAGGGTGAACGTGGTCCTGCTGGATGCCATCACTGGATGCTATCAGATTATGATGGTCAATCTCGCGTCATCGATGCAAGCATGAGATCCGTTCCAGCCAAGAGCACGTCTCGGAAGGTGGTTGAGATCGGCGGGACCCCACCAGCGTGCTCTGGGCTGCGTCGCATGCACCAGACGAGGTGCTCGAGACGGCCCGCCTTCACGCTTCGCCGAGGTTCCGTCATCCACCGCTCCTCGGGACGTCATCAGGCGACCCAGGATGCCAAGCTGCGTAATCCCTCCGCTGGTATTCTGATGCTCCCTAGTTCCGCCTCGCACAACGCTGGCCCCGGGCGGGGTGACCTCCAACAATTTGTGATGCTTTTGCATCAATCTATGATGCTAATCTGTATTCATGCGAACGACCATCAACATCTCCGAGCAGCTCTATCGAGATGCGAAGGCGAGGGCTGCGGTCACTAAGCAGACCGTGAGTGAGGTGATCGAGGACGCAGTCCGCGAGGCCCTTCGCCCGAAGCCTCGCGTGGTGGCCCAGCAGAATGCGCTCCCGGTCTTCGGAGGCGGCGGGGTTCTCCCTGGCGTGGACGTGACCTCAAGCAGTGCCCTTTGGGATCTGATGGACGAAGGAGTCGGTCTCGATGCGATGCGTTGACGTCAACGTGCTCGTCTACGCACATCGTCCCGAGTCACCCCAGCACGAGGCGTGGCGGTCATGGCTCGAGGCGGCCCTCCACGGGCCTGAGCCATTGGGGATCCCTGCGATCGTGTCAAGCGGCTTCCTGCGGGTGGTGACCCACCCTCGGATCTTCAAGCAGCCGAGCCCCCTCGGCGTCGCCCTCGAGTTCCTCGATGTCCTTCAGCGGTCTTCTTCGACGGTTCCGGTCGAGCCAGGGGAGCGCCACTGGGAGATCTTCACCGAGCTCTGTCGGAGGATCGAGGCCAAGGGGAATCAGATCCCCGACGCTTTCCTGGCAGCACTGGCGATCGAGCAGGGTGCGACGTGGGTGAGCGCGGATCGGAACTTCGCCGGATACCCGGACCTGCGTTGGGTGCATCCGCTCGACGACTGAGGAGATCCGATCGGCTTCCCTGTGCGGACGATCGCTATCTGTCCGCGTTGCTGCGATGAGCGGCCGCAGCGACGGTCATCGTGCGGAACTCTTCGCCGATCACGCAGTGGAACCTGACCGAACCTCTTCGTACCGAGCATGGACGAGCAAGAAGCGGTCGAAGTGGCGTTCCGACTCTTCTCGGATGGTCGAGAAGGGATCTGGTGATGAATTTGATGACTCCGGCAGCAATCTTGGCGGGGAGCACACCTGCGATGCGCGAGCCGGTGGATCGTGTGATCTTCATCTCGCGAGGCACGTCAGTGCGAGTCCAGTCACCCTCATGGCATGTTCCTCACTTCGTTGAGGATCATGCGGTCCAAGTGACAGCACTCAGCGCGGCGTGATCAACTGAACAGATTCGCCGCCGAGATGTGATCACCCGCACCCGCCGGATGACCCCGCCTTCTCGAGCCCGACCCGGCGCTCTCGAGGAGGAGATGGAACAATTAGCACGTGGAGTCCGAGCCCAAGGTCGAGCGAACCGAGATTCTGCGACTCGTGGGTGTGTACGACGCCGATGGCTCGCTCCGTGGCGAGATGGCCTACTGGTTCGGTACTCGCCTGGGACGACGTCACTGCGCCTTGTGCGACATCACCCACGGCAGTGTTCGAGAGCGAAAGGACTGGCGCCATGTTCGTGGCGCGATGGGAGTCACCTTCGACACGGTGCATCGCGACGAGGCCTCGGCAGACGTCATGGCGGTGGTCCGGGACAATCTTCCTGCGGTGGTTGCCTTGACGTCGCAAGGTGTGACGCAGCTGCTGGGGCCCAGAGAACTTGAGAGCTGTCAGGGATCGCCGATCTCCATGGTGGACGCGCTCCGTGATGCAGCAGATCGCCAACGGCTGACCGCATCATGGCAACTGCCCGAAATCCCGTGACCCTCGACGAGCGCCGCTGTCCTTCCATAAACGCATAGCGTTCCCTCAGAACGTATTTGCGACATTCGGCAACGTGCCCGAATCTCGGAGGCGAGCGACCGAAGGAGACTAGGGGTGGAAGATTTTGCTGAGACGACTGTCGTCGTGGTTGGTGCGAGTGGCGTCTTCGGGGCCTTGATGGCTCGAGGCCTGATCGCCCGAGGAGCCGACGTGCGACTGATGGTCCGGCGACCCGAGGCGGTGGCCGCTGACCTCAGCCATCTCCCGGTGGCGGTGGCCGACATCACGGTGCGCACGGAGGTCGCTAGGGCATTGACTGAGGTGACGCAAGGCCAGAAGATTGACGGAATCGTCAACTGCACTGGTGTCGTGGCGTTTGGCAGCGTGAGCGGGCTCAGCGAGGAGGTGGCGAACCAGTTGATGGCCGTCAACTCACTTGGCGTGCTCAATCTCACGTCTCTGGCGTCCACCCACCTCAAGCCCGGAGGGTTCCTCACCTCGTTCACGGGTGTCGCTGCCGATATGCCGATCATCGGCATGGGTGCCTACTGTGCCTCGAAGGCAGCGGCCAAGATGGCGATGGCCGTGGCGGCACGAGAGCTTCGACGAGAGAAGATCCGAATCATCGATGTTCGGGCACCTCACACCGAGACCGGACTCGCCAATCGTGCCCTTGAGGGGGAAGCCCCAACTATGCCGGAAGGACTGCAACCCCAGGTGGTGGTCGATCGAGTTCTCGACGCGCTGGCAGGTGGGGAGAAGGACCTTCCGGCAGAGGCGTTCGGCAGCGCAACTAGCGAGTGATGCAGAGGATCAGGTTCCGTCGAGGCGTGAACATCGGCTCACCCGCTGCGGTGGCAGTGAATCATCCCGAGCTTCCTTGAGTCGGGGCTGAGGTCGTCATCGATGAACGTTACAACGCTGTCTGTGCTGCTTCCGGGGTAGCGGTTGACCTCGGAGTGCTTGAGCTTCTTCCGTGATCTGGGGTAACGGAATGAGTACCAGCCCTCAACGAAGGTGAGCCAGCTCGAGCTGGTCAGCGTGAATGCGGGCAGTGTCGTCGGCACCCCGTCGCGCTGTAGGCGAGTGCATCGGCGAGGTTCTTGGCCTGAGTGTTGCGCACGGTCATCGGCTTGAGGAACCATCACATTGACCTGACGGCGCTTTGCACGGGACGACCACGGTCCGACCACCCTTTTGAACAACCGAAGATGACTTGAACCGAGCGCTGCCTAAATCTCACACGCCGTGGATGTAACATCACTTCGGGTCGATTGGGAACTTGGGTCCAAGTGACTCCACCCGATCGAGTACCCACGAATCGAGAAACTCCAAGCCTCAGATCAGCGATCTCTCAGCTGAGCCTGGGGTAAAGGAAGAGTTTGCTCACTACCACGGAGGCATCAATGCTTTGTCGTTTCACTCACTCGCAGGGATTGGTGAGCAACCAGGGGAACAGATTGACGCGCAGCCTGCT
>CAIUMH010000005.1 GCA_903900235.1 uncultured Actinomycetes bacterium | reverse complement strand
GGCGGTCCGAGAAACGCTGAGCCAACGTCGGAGTCGATGCCATCTAGGACTCCCCCCGCAAGATCTCACGCACCTGTGCGACATCCTTGTCGCCTCGACCCGAAAGGTTGACGAGCACGGTGGATCCATGGGGGATGCGTCCACCTGCCTCTCGGATGACCCAGGCCAGTGCATGGGCCGTCTCGAGTGCCGGGATGATGCCCTCGCGCGATGCGAGCATCTGGAGGGCATCGAGGACCTCAGCATCCCCAGCCTTCTCATACTGAGCACGACCCATATCGGCCAAGTGGGCATGCTCAGGGCCAATTCCGGGATAGTCGAGTCCAGCCGAGATCGAGTGGGCTTCAATGATTTGGCCCTGATCGTCCTGGATGAGCTGTGAGCGCATGCCATGCAGCACCCCGGGGCTTCCCGTCATGATCGCGGCTCCACCGGCCGCCTCTACGCCGATCAGCTCGGCGTCGGTGTCAACGAAGCCTGAGAAGATCCCAGCCGCATTCGAACCACCTCCCACACAGGCCACGACGAGATCCGGGATCCCGAACCCGCCAGCCTCGACCTGATGGCGAGCCTCATCACCGATGACCCGCTGGAACTCTCGGACCATCCACGGGAATGGATGAGGACCCATGACCGATCCGAGACAGTAGTGAGTGTCCTCAACCTCAGAGACCCAGGTGCGCATGGCCTCATTCACCGCATCCTTGAGCGTCCGACTCCCGCTCGTCACCGGTCGAACTGAAGCACCGAGCAATTCCATCCGGAACACGTTCAGCTGCTGGCGCTGGGTGTCGACCTCTCCCATGTAGACCGTGCACTCGAGGCCCATCAGCGCCGCCGCCGTGGCCGATGCCACACCATGCTGACCGGCACCGGTCTCCGCGATCATCTTGGTCTTACCCATCCGCTTTGTCAGGAGTGCCTGCCCGACCACGTTGTTGATCTTGTGAGAGCCGGTATGGGCCAGATCCTCCCGCTTGAGCAGCAAGGTGATCCCGAGTTCCTCGGACAGCCGGCGACACGGTGTCACCGGCGTGGGCCTCCCCCCGAACTCCGCTAGCAGTCGCCGGTACTCCGCAAGAAACTGGGGGTCAGCCCACGCGTCTCGGAACGCTGCTTCAAGCTCGACACAAGCGGGCATCAGTGGTTCAGGAACGAATCGACCACCAAAGTCTCCAAAACGCCCCGTGGTACCGGGGTCACCCATCAACGACATCTCAATCACGCATCCAGTCGAACGGTTCTTCACCATCATCGTCAATCTCGCCGTCGATCTGCGCGATCAGAGCATCGGCCTCGCGCACTGCATCGACGAAGGCCTTCATGGCCAAGGGATTCTTCACTCCGGGTGCCATCTCGATCCCCGAAGCCACATCGACCCCGAAGGGGCGCAGGATCTCGATAGCCGCCGCGACATTTCGGTCATCGAGGCCCCCTGACACCATGAGGCGATCGGGATCGGGGCCGGTGGTTGCCAGATTCCAGTCAAAGACCTCACCGCTGCCGGGCACCGGACCATCGAGGAGTAAAAGGTCTGCTCCCGACTCTTCGAACCGGGCGACCTGCGGACTCTGGGCCGGGAGCGCATTGATCACCAGCGGCACGCGCTCGGAGACGTACCGGATGTCGTCAATCGACTCATGTCCATGCAACTGCACGCCCCGGAGACCCAGACTCGTCGCCACCTCCACCACACGGACCGGAGACTCGTCGCGGAAGACCCCCACGACGACAGCTTCGGGGGGAAGCCTCCGGACGATGTCACCAGCTGTGGCCAGCGACACCTGGCGAGCAGAGGGTGCGAAAATCACCCCGACAGCATCAACCCCGAGGCCGATGGCGGTGAGCGCGTCAGCCTCGTTGGTGATGCCACAGAACTTGATGAAGGTGCTCATCGTCGCGCTCCAATGCCGAATCCGCCCAGCGACCAGACCGATTGTGAGCGGTCGCTCGATGTGACGAGGGACTCGCCCACCAAGATGGCGTCGTAGCCTGCTGCTGCCAATCGCTGAGCATCTTCGACGGACCGAACACCCGACTCGGCCACAGCCACCACATGATCAGGAATCTCCGAAGCGACCCTGACGGCACGATTGGTATCGACCTCAAAGGTCTCGAGGTCTCGTTGGTTGACGCCGATCAGCGTGCACCCGATGCCGAGCGCTCGATCAAGCTCTTTCTCATCGTGAACCTCTACCAGAGCATCGATCCCGAGCGACCCAGCCAAGTCAGCGAAGGATGCCAGTTCCGCGTCCGTCAGGACCGCCGCGATCAACAAGACCGCATCGGCTCCCATGAGTCGAGCGTCCACGACGTCTCGCTGAGTGACGGTGAAGTCCTTGCGCAGGACCGGAAGACCGCACGATGCTCGCGCCGCGGCGAGATCTACTGCTGATCCACCGAAATGCTTCTCGTCGGTGAGCACGCTCAGCGATGCCGCACCACCAGTCTCGTAGTCGCACGCGACCTCGCA
The DNA here is from genome assembly GCA_903900235.1 of uncultured Actinomycetes bacterium. Taxonomy (GTDB): domain Bacteria; phylum Actinomycetota; class Acidimicrobiia; order Acidimicrobiales; family RAAP-2; genus CAIUMH01. The sequence continues at coordinate 9,460 of CAIUMH010000005.1, read as the reverse complement.
AGGATCGAGTTCGTCGGCAAGGAGACCTTTGGACGGACTGCGCCGCTTGATCTCGGCAATGACCGACAGGCCGGGCACGGTCAGTGACTCTCGAAATCCACGAACCGGCTGATCGAGGTCCACCGCTTCGAGAAGGTCGTCAAGGCTCCGCGGATCGTTCGCTGCTCGCTGACGATGCCAGGCGACGATGTCATCAAGGTACGTGGCCACAGGTCAACAGTAGCGGTGGACTGCCGTTCAGACGCCCCCAGAGGGCTCGACCAAGGTCACCTCGTGCGAGCCACAGGTGACAGCGACAGGCGAGGGTGCAGTCACTGAGCGTGCCACCATGCACCACGCCGTCCGACCGTCGACGCTGGTGCGGACCTCGCCGACTTCCTTGCCGTCGCTCATCAGCACCTCACCGGCCTCAATCTGGCCCATGGTTGTGGCCAGCAGCATCCGCCGAGGGGCACGTGCGCTGCGAGCATCCATGCGGGCTACGAGCTCCTGGCCGGTGTAGCAGCCCTTGGTGAACGAGACCGAACGCTTCAGATTCGCCGAACCAATGCACAAAGGATTGTCACCAGCACGCACGTCGTCGGGGCTCAGACGTCCGAGCTCAATGCGCTGCGCTTCGAGTTCGCTTTCGCGTGTCTCTGCGATAGCGAGGACGACCGGAGCGACGAGAAACTCGCGCTCTTGCCCCACTGCCCACAGCGCAGGCAAACCCAGCCCATCGATTCCGACTCCCGCCGACACCACCACTCCACATGGCTCCATGGAGATCTCTGCCCGCTCTCGCAGTCGGAAGCGTGCCATCCGCTCCGCCAATGCTTCCTCGCGCCCGGAGCCTCCGAGCAACACCCATCGTTCTGCTGCAGACCGAACCACGCGGAGCCAATCTCCGAGGTGTCCGTCCGGCTCAAGTACCAACGACCAGCATGATCCGCCGACTTCCATCGCCTGGAGCGACTGCGAGAGTTGTGAGTCAAGCAATCCGGTGGCATCAGGACCCTCGACGACGACACTGATGCGCAGCGCCCCGCGAAGCTCCGGATCCGATGCCTGAGGCCCTTGGAGCTCGCCTGCGTCGCTCATCGCAGGTCGGCGCGGCGCGAATCAGCCACTGCGGCGAGCACAGCGCTGGCCTTGTTGACGCACTCCTCGTCCTCGCTCGCCGGATCCGAATCAGCAACCACTCCTGCACCCGCCTGCACGCTGGCTCGACCATCGGGCGTGACGACCATGGTCCGGATGGCGATAGCAGTGTCAACATTTCCTGAGAAGTCGAGATAGCCAACCACTCCGCCGTAGACCCCCCGACGAGCCGGCTCGAGATCATCGATGATCTCCATCGCCCGAACCTTTGGTGCCCCCGAGAGCGTTCCAGCCGGCAGTGTGGCTCGAAGCACGTCGACCGAGGTGCAATCGTCTCTCATCCGGCCCGTGACCTGAGAGGTCATATGCATCACATGGCTGTAGTGCTCGATCGTCATGAACTCTTCGACCACCTCCGAGCCGTACTCAGCAACTCTTCCGACGTCGTTGCGAGCGAGATCGACCAGCATGATGTGTTCGGCGACCTCTTTGGGGTCTTCCGCAAGATCTCCGGCCAGTCGATCATCCTCTGCCTCAGTTGACCCCCGAGGACGCGTGCCAGCGATGGGCCGTGAGGTCACCATGCGATCGCGTACCCGAACCATCGGCTCCGGCGAGGAGCCGACGACCTGAACCCCTCCGAGTCTGAGGAAGTACAGATAGGGACTTGGATTCAAGAGGCGCAGTGATCGATAGACGCCGAACGGATCCACCTCGCCGTCGATATCGAAGCGCTGAGAGAGCACCACCTGAAAGATGTCGCCAGCGGTGATGTGCTCCTTGGCCACCTCGACTGCTCCACGGAACGATGCAGCACTCGTCCGGCGCGTCGCAGGCGCCCGCTCATGGCGAGCACCGACGCTCGGTGCAAGACGTGCTCCAGGGGTCCGCACGGCTGTCGCGTCTTCCCCAAGCTGCTCGAGACGACGCACTGCGTCGCCATAGGCTCGGGTGAGGACTTCGTGTGATGCGGTCGGGTCCACCGCCACATTCACGATCAGTGTGACCCGCTGGCGCCAGTGGTCGAAGGCAACCAATTCGCCGATCACACAGCAGCACGCATCGGGCACACCGAGCTCATCGACTGGTGGGCTCACGAGGTGCTCGACCTCCCGGACGACGTCGTAGCCCAGGTACCCGACCACACCGCTGTGGAGCGGTGGCAGATCGCCGATAGTCGACACTGTCGTCTCCGCCAAGAGGTGCTCAAGGGCTGTGAGAATCCCGCTCGCTCCGTCTTGGACGCTCAGAACTGGAGTATCGGGTCCGCGATGGCCAAGGGTGAGCACCTCGCCGTCCACTGAGCTGAAGACCAACAGAGGACGCCGCCCCACGAACGAGTACCGGCCCCATCGTTCTCCACCCTCAACTGACTCGAGCAGAAACCCTTCTTCGTCGCCCACGGCGCTCATGAAGACGCTGACAGGAGTCAGGGTGTCCGCCACCAGTTCCACCGAGACCGTCACAATGCGGTGCTCAGCCGCTTCGGCGAGAAAACCCTCTAGGTCTGGAGCACACGAGGCTCCGACCGTGCTCACTCCGTGCTCCCGTCGCCGTGGCCCGAGGAAACGATGCGGTAGAAGCAAGTGCGCTCACCGGTATGACAGGCACCACGACCGTGCTGGTCGACGCTGACGAGCAGGGCGTCACCATCACAATCAACCGCCACGCTGCGGACGAACTGGCGATCTCCCGAGGTCTCACCCTTCTGCCAAAACTCCTGACGGCTGCGCGACCAGAACCATGTTCTTCCGGTCGCCAGCGTCCGAGCCAACGCCTCTTCGTTCATGTAGGCCACCATCAGCACGGTGCCGTCGCGATGATCCTGCACGACCGCTACAACGAGCCCGTCCGGCCCAAAGCGAACCTGCTCGGCGACATCGGTGTCGACCGTCATGACGTCGTCGCTCACAGGTACTGCCCTGTTCCACCGTCATCGGCGGGCGAAGCGGCCGCATGGATGTCGCGTTCGCGCAGGATCACATACTCCTCACCCTTGAGTTCGACTTCGAAGCGATCTTCCGGGTTAAACAGCACCTGGTCGCCCACTTTGACCGCCCGCACGTGGGGACCTACGGCGACTGCCTGCGCCCAGGCCAGTCGCTGGGCCACCTGGGCCGTGGCCGGGATCAAGATGCCTGATCTCGATCTACGCTCTCCTTCAACGTCGCTCACCTTGACCAGCACGCGATCAAACAGCACGGTCACCGGTAGGTCGTCAGCAGTGGTCAGGATCTCACGAGTCACACAGTGACCGTATCGCAGCCCGGGTCGGCACCGGCGCCGGTCAGGCCGGCCGAACCACGATCCCAGCGGCTGCCATATAGGCCTTCGCTTCGGGGATCGTGTGCTCGCCGAGATGGAAGATCGAGGCAGCCAAGACAGCATCAGCGTGACCGACGACCACGCCATCCACAAGATCCTGCAGGCTCCCCACTCCTCCTGAGGCAATCAGGGGGACCCCCACCGTGTCTGCCACGGCCCGATTCAGCTCATGGTCATAGCCATCGCGTGTGCCGTCTCGATCCATTGACGTCAGCAAAATCTCCCCGGCCCCGAGCTGCGCCACTTCGGCAGCCCACTCGACAGCGTCGAGCACGGTAGGCCGCCGACCTCCGTGGGTGACGACCTCAAATCGCCCCTCGGCGCGACGGGCATCGATGGCCACGACCACACACTGTGACCCGAATTCCTCTGCCAGCTCAGCCACGAGCCGCGGCCGAGCCACTGCCGCACTGTTGATCCCGACCTTCTCGGCACCAGCCCGCAGGAGGCCTCGTGCGTCCTCAATCGTTCGGATGCCGCCGCCTACGGTGAACGGTACGAACACCTGCTCCGCCGCCCTCGTCACGACATCGATCATCGTGGACCGGTCATCTGACGATGCCGTGATGTCGAGGAACGTGATCTCGTCGGCACCCTGGGCGGCGTAGCGAGCTGCGAGCTCCACGGGATCTCCCGCATCGATCAGGTCGACGAAGCGCACACCCTTGACCACTCGCCCGGCCGTGACGTCAAGACAGGGGATCAGTCGGGTCACCTGCATGCAGCCACCGCTTCTTCCACGGTGAGTCGCCCTTCGACCAGAGCCTTGCCGATGACCGAACCCTCCAACGATCGGCTGGTTCTGGTGGCGCGCAGTGCGGAGAGCGCCTCGACATCACTGCGTTGGCTGACCCCAGCCGACGCCACGACGGGAGTATCGGTCAGGTCCAGCACCTCAAGGAGTCCCGCAAGGTCAGGACCCTCAAGCGTTCCATCGCGATCGATGGCGGTGATCACCAACGCCGAGAGGTCCACCTTCGTCACGCGAGAGACGGCATCGGCGAGTAAGAAGCCACTGCCCTCCAACCAGCCGCGGACGGCCACCTCGAGCGTCCCGTTCGCCAACCGTCGATAGTCCAAACCGACGGCGACCTTGCCTGGATAGGCCCTTGTCGCCTGCTCAAGCAAGCCGGAATCATCGAGGGCCGCCGTACCGAGAATGACCCGCTCCACTCCACCCTCGACCAGTTCCTCAACATCGGCCATCGTGCGGACTCCACCCCCAGTTTCCACGGGCACTCCGCACGAGGAGGCGATATCGAGGATGATCTCCCGATTTGCCCTTCCACCATCACGCGCTGCATCGAGGTCAACCAGATGCAGCCAGTCGGTTCCAGCGGTGACAAAGGAAGCTGCGAGCTGACGTGGATCGCCATACGCCGTCTCTTGGTCATAGGCCCCCTTCAGCAATCGGACCGCCCCACCACCGCGAAGGTCGATCGCCGCAAGCACGTTCATCGGTCGACACCCACGAGTTCGGTGAAGCGTCGCAGGAGGGCAAGGCCATCATCGCCGGACTTCTCCGGATGGAACTGGACGCCACACAGCGATCCCGACTGCACGGCCGCCGCCACGGGACCCCCGTAGTCGCACGTGGCGACGGTCTCTGTGCCAACCGATGGGGCATAACTGTGCACGAAGTACATCCACTGGTCCTGGCCCACGGGGACGAGGTCGTTTGGGGCGATCGCCTCAACACGATTCCATTGGATCTGCGGATGCTTGACATGCCCTGGAAGCCGACGCACCATCCCTGGTAGCAGCCCGAGACCACGAGCGCCCGGTGACTCCTCTGATCCCTCATAGAGCAGTTGGAACCCGACACAGATCCCAAGAAACGGGATTCCTGAAGCCACGGCCTCTCGAATCGGTGTTCGCCAGCTACCGGCACTCAAGGCCTCAGCGCACCGGCCGAAGGACCCCACTCCGGGGAGGACGACGGCTGACGCGTCGGCGAGTTCGCCAGGATCACTCACCAGCGAGGCCGACGCACCCACGTGCTCCATGGCCTTCACCGCCGAACGGAGGTTCCCGATGCCGTAGTCAATGACGGCGATCACGACCGCTGACGGCTCACAATTGACCCTTGGTCGACGGGATCTGCGTCCCCTCAACCCGGAGAGCATCACGCAGACACCGTGCAACCGCCTTGAACGTTGCCTCGACGATGTGATGAGTGTTGCGACCGCTACGCATTCGGATGTGCAGGGTCAGCCCTGCGGCGGTGGCCAATGCTCTGAAGAACTCCTCCGTCAACTGGGGGTCATAGGGGGGCTGGCCCAGACCCGGGGTGTCAGGAGCGAACGGGACCTCGTAGACGAAGAATGGACGGCCCGAGATGTCAAGCGCAACCTCGATCGCCGCCTCATCGAGTGGTACAAGTCGAGACGAATATCGACCGATCCCTGCTTTGTCCCCCATCGCGTCACGAAGCGCTTCACCGATCACGATTCCGACATCTTCGACCGTGTGATGGAGATCCACCTCAAGGTCTCCCCTGGCCTTCACCGAGAGGCCGAACCCTCCGTGGCGGCCAAGCTGCTCCACCATGTGATCAAAGAACGCGATCCCCGTCGACACCTCGATCTCCCCTGGGCCGTCGAGGTCGATGCTGACGGCGACCTTCGTCTCCTTCGTCGCTCGTTCTCTGGTCGCCGTCCGTGGTGCGTCACTCACAAGATCTCCTTCAGTGCTTCGAGAAACCGCGTGTTCTCTGCGGAGGTGCCGATTGTGACTCTCAGGCAGTCGTCAAGCCGATCCCAGGAGGAGCAGTCTCGCACCAGCACAGAGCGCTCGACAAGATCCTGCCAGACATCATGGCCACCCTTGGTCGTGGGACGGAACAAGATGAAATTCGATCGCGATGGCCACAGTTCGAGGTCGAGTTGGGCCATCTGCGACCACAGGGACTCTCGTTGGCGGACCAACTCGGCCACCTGATTCTCCATCTCTGCAACAAACTCCAGAGCGCAGGTTCCCGCCGCCTGCGTCAGGGCTGAGAGGTGATAAGGCAACGCAACCTGCTGGCATCCCGCCACCACCCCTGGTGCAGCCACGAGATAGCCGAGTCGCACCCCGGCGAGTGCCCAGGTCTTCGAGAACGTCCGACTGATCACCAGCCGGTCTCCACCCGGCTCAGATCGCAGATCGAGTGCCGTGGTGTCGGCGAACTGTCCGTAGGCCTCATCGACGACGACGAGCCCAGTCGTCGAGTCGAGCGCAGCGCGGACGACGTCCGGGTCGTCCGTGCCCCCCGTCGGGTTATTGGGAGAGCACAGAAAGAGCACCTCCGGATCGAACTCCCTCGCCACTTCCGCCACATGGTCAGCTTGGAGATCGAAGTCGCCCCCGCGCTCGGCCGACACCACTGTGGTTCCGGTGATCTTCGAGATGTGGCTGTGGAGTGCGTAGGTCGGCTCGAAGACCAGCGCAGTCCGACCCGGGCCGCCGAATGCCAGCAACAGGGTCTGGATGACTTCGTTTGATCCATTGGCGGCGAACACCTCGCCAAGGTCCACATCGTGAAGGAGCGCGATCCCCGAACGCAGCACCGTCGCGTCTCTGTCGGGATACCTGTTGAGGTCCAGCGAATGCATCTGTTCGCCCAGCCGTTCCGTGAAGGCTGCCGGAAGGGCGAATGGCGACTCGTTCGTGTTGAGTCGAACATCGACGTCAACCTGTGCCGAGTGATACCCCGTCAACTTGCTCAGATCACTCCGGACCTCCGGCGTCATCGCCGTCTCCGAATCGACTCGGCGTGCGCGTCGAGCCCCTCGGCCTCGGCCAAGATGATCACCGTGTCGGCCAAGGCCTCGAATCCCGCCCGATCAACTTCCACCACGTGGATGTGTCGGCGAAAGTCGTCAGCCCGCAGCGCGCTCGAAAACCGTGCGCTCCGGTTGGTCGGCAGGATGTGGTTGGGACCTGCTGCGTAGTCACCGAGGCTCGCAGGAGCATCGAGCCCGCAAAATACTGCTCCGGCAGCCGAGATCATCTCCACCAGCGGGGCGTACTCAGTGACTAAGAGCTCGAGGTGCTCGGGGGCGACAATGTTCGACACCGCCATCGCAGCCGCTGGCGAGTCCACCAAGCATGCAACGCCGGAGCTAGCCATCGTGGCCTCGAGATCGGCTCTCCGTGGCGCCAAGGCCATCAGCTCAGTGAGTGATTCCTCGATGGCAGGAACAATCTCAGGCACCCAGGTGATCAACCACGCCATGCCGTCAGGGCCATGCTCCGCCTGCACCATCAGGTCTACGGCGGCCAGATCTGCGGGCGTGGACGCATCGGCAATCACGACGATCTCTGAGGGTCCAGCAAAGGCAGAGGCGATGCCGACAAGTCCAGAAAGCTGGCGCTTGGCCTCGGCCACGTAGGAGTTTCCTGGGCCAACGATCACATCAACTCGCTCGATGGTGTCAGTACCGATCGCCATGGCGGCAATCGCCTGGGCACCTCCAACTGCGTAGACGGCCGTGATCCCGGCCACGTGAGCAGCTGCGAGCGTCGCGTCGTCAATACGACCATCACCTGCAGGAGGAGTGCACAGGATGATCTCCCTGACTCCCGCCACTCGAGCGGGAGCAGCACACATCAGGACCGACGACGGGTAGCGCGCTCGGCCGCCCGGGGCATAACAGCCAGCGCGTTCGACCGGAACATCGCGATGTTGCACGACGAGCCCCTCGCCGTGAAAGGCGGCCGGCGATGGGGCCTCATCAGCGTGGTAGGCGAGGATGCTGGCCCATGCACGCTCAAGCGCCGCCAGCAGGTCGCTCGGTACCCGCTCCACGGCTGCTGCGATCTGGGCGGAATCAACCATTGAACTGGCAAGACGGACGCCATCGAACCGCTCAGTCAGGTCGGCGATCGCGTCGTCGCCTCGAGCCCGTACCTCGGCAATGATGGCAGCGACGGCGTCGGCCACATCTGCGCCGGGATCAGCAGGCGTCGGGAGGAACTCACGCACGTGAGTACCCTTCCCACGGAGGTCGAGAGTGGTGAGCACCACCCAAGGCTATCGCCCGGCTCGGCATCCGCACCCCAGCCAACGACGACGAGAGGAGACTGAACCATGGACGACGCCATCGAACTCTCATCGCTGCTTGCCAGCCTCGAGGACATCAGCCGACGAGTGTCAGCCCTTGTCGAGGCTCGGACTGGAACCGATGGGATCGACGCTGAGCTCGTCGCCCTCGAACGATCCCTCCTCGGGTCCCTGCGTCGCCTCCAGCGGGCGGTGCGCTCGGCCGAGCGGCGTCGCTAGGCCGGGATCGCCCCGACCTTGGGGCAGATCTCGGCAAATTCGCAGTCGGAGCATCTCGGCCGCCTCGCCACACAGGTCGCCCGGCCGTGCAGGATCATCCGAAGGCTGAACGCACCGCGCCGGCCTGCGGGGATCATGGCGTTGAGTTCATGCTCGATCTTCACCGGATCGATCGAGGTCGTCAGTCCGAGTCGACGGGCGAGACGGCCCACATGGGTGTCGACCGGAAGACCCGGCAGACCGAATGCCACCGACCGCAGGACGTTGCCAGTCTTGCGACCAACGCCAGGAATGGTCACGAGCTCGTCGAGCCGTCGAGGGACGACGCCATCGAAACGATCCGAGATGGTGCGACCCATGCCAATGAGATTGGCTGCCTTGGCTCGATAGAACCCGGTGGATCGTACGATCTGCTCGACGTCTGCTGCTCGAGCCTCTGCCAACTCCCGAGGAGAGCGATAGGTCAAGAACAATGCTGGTGTTACTTGGTTGACTCGGACATCGGTGCACTGCGCCGACAGGATCGTCGCCGCCAGCAGCTCATAGGGTGACGAATAGTCGAGGGCACAGAGCTGCGCTGCGGTGCCAGGGTAAAGCTCCTCAAGGCGCTGGTCCACCCATCGGGCTCGACCTGACGGCGTTCTCGGTCGACCCATGGGCTGAGACTAGCGATGGCGGTCGCTAGCCTGACGATGTGACGGCCTTCGTGGAGCAGCGCGACTGCCTGAGTGCCGCAGAGCAACGGGCTGTGATCGACGAGGTTGCAACCTGGAGTGCACGACATGAGCG
>CAIUMH010000004.1 GCA_903900235.1 uncultured Actinomycetes bacterium | reverse complement strand
TGCGCTGATTCAGGCCGCTGGAGATGATGGCGGAGCGGTGACCCACTCGGACCTCCTCGATGCGGCCCGCGACGAGGTGATGAGCGAGGATCTCTTCGCCGCCCTGTGCGGCCTCGTGGCCGCCGCTGGCCTCGCGGTGGTGCCACGCGACGACCAGGATCGGCCCGTGGAGCGGGCCCGCCAGCGAACCTCCGGGCCCGTCGTCCACGGAGGCACCGACGATGCGGTGCAGGCATACCTCGGTGAGATTGGACATGTCCACCTGCTTGACGCCAGCGAGGAGGTATCGCTGGCTCTCGACCTGCGGGCCGGTGAGGCAGCTCGTGGTGAGCTGGCGGCGATCGAGGGCGCTGAGGGGACTCCGGGGACGCCTCGGTCGCTTCGGTCGCTAAAGATGGCGGTTCGACGGGGCGACGAGGCACGCTCGCAGCTCATCGAGGCCAACCTTCGGTTGGTGGTGTCGATCGCCAAGAAGTACCGCAACCGCGGCGTGGCGTTCCTCGATCTCATTCAGGAGGGCAACCTCGGGCTCATGAAGGCCGTGGAGCGGTTCGATCCAGACAAAGGATTCCGATTTTCGACCTATGCCACCTGGTGGATCCGCCAGGCCATCACCCGGGCGATTGCCGATCAGTCTCGAACGATCAGGATTCCGGTGCACTTGGTCGAAATCATCAACCGGCTCGTTGCCACTCAGCGGGAGATGACCCAAGAGCTTGGCCGAGAGGTCTCGAGCGCCGAGCTCGCTGCCGTGCTCGACCTGGGCGAAGACCGGGTGAATGAGTTGCTTCGGCTCAACCAGGACACCTTGTCACTCGAGCAGCCCTATGGCGAGGGTGAAGACTTCGCGCTGTCTGACACCATCGTTGACCGTGAGGCCACCGCTCCAGAGGCCCAGGCGGCCCAGCACGTCCTCGATGAGAAAATCACCAAGATCCTCAACACACTCGACCCCCGAGAGCGAGACGTCGTCAAGATGCGCTTCGGCCTCGATGACGCTCAGCCGGCCACGCTCGAGGAAGTCGGGAAGGCCTTCGGCATCACGAGAGAGCGCGTGCGCCAGATCGAGGTCAAGACCATCGCCAAGCTTCGTCGACCAGACTCGTCGAGCGACTTGCGAGACTTCCTCGATTTCTCGGAGTGAGCCGAAGGATTCATCGAGGCAGGTGAAGGATGGCTGCTATCGTCAAGCAGGTCATTCCGGGGTAGCTCAATGGCAGAGCATCGCACTGTTAATGCGCAGGTTGCAGGTTCGAGTCCTGCCCCCGGAGCTCTCAAGAAGTAGGTCCCGTCGCCTCCAGTGACGTGGACGGCTCCTCTTCGCTGAGGGGCCTGCGACGGATCATCGTCGAAAAGCCCAGTGCCACCACCTCGAGCAGTGCGATGACGCCGAGTGACTCGTCGAGGGCGTCGCTGCGAGCCTTCGTATTGACCGCCTTGATGGCAGCGGCGTCCGACGGCGATATGCCCGCGTCGGCAAGCGCATGGTCAAGCTGGCTGTTCGAGACGAACGGGACCTGGCCGATCAACTTGGTGGTGGCCGTCGCCTTGACCTCCGCCGAGATCCTCGGGTCCGTGCTGATGCCGCTGGCCACTCCAGTGGTGAGGCTGGCGATGAGCACGGCACCGGCGAGGGCGGTCCCGAGCGATGCCCCGAGGTTCAGCGCCGTGTTCTGGAGGCCTCCCACTTCTTCGCTCATCGACTCAGGGACCGCCGAGACGGTCACGGCGCTGAGCTGCGAGGCGAGCGAGCCGATACCGAAGCCCATGAGCAGCATCGGGATGGCGACGATCTCTGCTCCGGCGTCAGGGGAGACTCCCGCGATGAGGATGACTGTGGCGGCGATCATCAGCAGGAGGCCGATGCGGACCACCCGACGCGGTGATGCGGCGGGGAACAGCCGCGGAACAAAAATGGCCGAGAGAAGCAGGGCAGCGGAGAGCGGCAGGAGCCTCAGGCCGGTGGCCAGTGCACTCATCTCGAGGACCACGGACAAGAACAGCGGGATCGTGAAGAACACCCCCGCTTGGGAGAGGTACTGGAAGAAGAACATCAGCAGTCCGCCGACCACCTTGGTGTTGCGCAGCAGCGAAGGCTGGACCAGCGGCTCGCGGTGTCGCTCCACCCGTCTGGCTTCGTGAGCCAGGAATCCGCCCAGGGTGCCGAGGCCGCCGAGCAGCATCCAGAGCACCGGTGACATCCCGAGGAGCGCCGGTGTGCCCTCGCGATGAGCGATCCAACCCCACTCGCCCGATCGCAGGACCCCAAAGACCACGAGCGAGAGCCCGATAATCGAGAGGAGCGCCCCGACGAGATCGAAGGGCTTCGCCCCAGAGCGAGGGGTGTCGGCGAGCCGTCTCGAGAGGCCAAGGATGATGAGGACGATGACCACCTCGCCGAAGAACACGAATCGCCACGACGCGAAGGTCGTGACGGCGCCGCCAAGCAAGGGCCCGATCGCCACGGCGATGGCGCCGGCGGCAGCCACCATGCCATAGGCGCTAGATCGGCGAGCGGGAGGGAAATTCCCAGCGACGAGGGCCACGATGGCCGGCATGATCAGCGCCGCACCGATGCCCTCGAGGAGGGACCATCCGATGAGCAGCACCGGCAATGACGAGGCAACGCCAGTCACCAGCGACCCGATCCCGTAGATCACCAGGCCCAGCATGAAGGCATTGCGTCGACCCAATAGGGCACCGATCTTGCCGCCGGTGATCATGAGCGACGCCATCACCAGGGTGAACATGGTGATGGCGGTCTGTACGCCGGACACCGTGGTGTGGACGTCGGCGGCCACCTGGCTGATTGATACATTCATGACGCTCGAGTCGAGCGTCATGAGGAACTGTGCGGCTGCCAAGATCGGCAGAACGCCAGTGACTACCGTTCGCGCAGCGGGGTTCTGTGGAGTGCTCACGGAGCAACTGTAGGCAGAACGCACCCGGCTTCGAAGGCATGATGACGTCAGAACGCGTGGGTGGCGACTCGGTGGTCGAACTTCACCCACGAGCACTTCTCCCGACAAACTTCGCCTCCATGGAACACCGGCGTGCCGTCATTGAGGGCTCCATCGACGTACTGCAGCAACCACCGTCGTTTCTCTACGATCGGCGAGGTTGGCTCAACCGTCTCGGCGCGTTCGTTGGATGACATCGCCATCGCCGCATGAACCATGCCCGCCATGTCTGGCGAGCCTCAGGGAAGATCTGGATCAATGAAGGCGGAGGTACGGGAACCTTCCCACCGACATCGGGAGCTTCCGGCGCTCCTGCATCGCTGGTTCCCTGATTCCTTCATCATCGCCGACGACCCATTTCTCGGGGCCCGTTCTGACGACCCACTAGGACACGGCTTGTGAGCAGCCGTCGCGAAGCGGCCTACCACTGGCCCGAGTCGAGCGGGTACCTCGACAGCGACCGAGTCCGTGGACGGAGCCGGCCGATCCATTCGGTCTCGCCGTGGATCGATGGTCCAAGAGATCTCAGGCTGACGACTGCGGTTCGAGTCCCGTTACCGGGAGAAGTGCCGTTGACGACGATGGACCGCGTCGCTCGCAATCCACACCACGAGAGCTGACGTGGCATAGAAGGCCATGAGGATCACCACGGTGGACCATCCCCCCAAGGACCAGGCGAGACCGCACGACGCAGAGCCAATGGCCCCGCCGATGAAGTAGAAGACCATGTATGCGGTGTTGAGGCGAGACCGGGCGGCCGGATCGATGGCAAAGATCAGGTGCTGGTTCTGGATGTGCACCGACTGAATAGCCAGGTCACCGAGGACTACGCCGGCCATCAGTGCCCAGAGCCGGTGAGAGCCAACGGCGAGGAGACCGGTGGAAGCGAGCAGCAGCACGAGGCCCCCACCGGTCACATGGCGTTCCCACCCGCGATCTGCGAGGTGTCCGCTGAACGTGGCGGCAAGGGCGCCAGCGACGCCAAGCAACCCGAAGAGTCCGATGGTGGCCGACCCGAACTCGTAGGGCGGTCCAGTCAGAAGAAACGAGAGGCCAGTCCAGATCACGCTGAACGTAGCGAAGATCAGTGCTCCAAGGATCGAACGGACCTGCAGAACGGGCTCAGCGCGGACCAGGTGGATGACCGACGCCAGCAGATCCCGGTATCGAACCGAGGGTCGATCCTTCTCGTTCGGCAGGTTGAAGGCCAGCAGTACGCCGAGGAGCGCCATGGCACCAGCAGCGCCGGCGTAGACGGTTCGCCAGCCGGCTGCTTGGGCGACGATCCCAGAGAACGACCGGGCCAGCAAGATCCCGAGCAGCAGACCGCTCATCACGGTGCCCACAACTCGTCCTTGGCGCTGGGGTTCAGCTAGGGATGCGGCGAACGGAACGAGAATCTGTGCGGCGACCGAACAGGTTCCGGCAAGAACGACAGCAAGCTCGAGCATGAGGAGATTGGGGGCGGCTGCGGCTGCCACCAGTGCCACCACGGCCACGCCGATGACTCCAGGGATTAATCGCCTCCGGACGAGCATGTCACCCAAGGGAACGAGCAAGGCCAGGCCAAGGATGTACCCGATCTGGGCGGCGGTGACGATGTTGGCGGTCTGACCAATCTTGACGCCAAATGAGACGGCGATCTGGGGCAACAAGGGCTGGGCATAATAGAGATTTGCCACCGAGAGCCCACAGGCGAGAGCAAACAACAGCACCCGTCCTGGATTCATGACGGCGTGGTGGTGCTCGCTGGTGGGAGAGATCACTGTCTCACGTCTGATCGGAATCGGGAGGTCGCCGTGGAATGGAGTCACGAATCCATGGATCACCGGGCCCCACACGTCCTCCGGCGGGGATTCCCAGTTCGGCTCTGGCCTCAGCCAGACCCATGGTGACGATGTCGAAATAGTCGATACCCTTGCTGCTCAGGTCAACAGTGGTCTGAGCGCCGCGCTCTAAGGCCTCGGCGAACAATTGGGGATCAAGTGGTGCTCGGTCAGGATCGAAGAATCCAACTCGAATTCCCTGATGCCATTGCAACATGATGACGGCGAGATAGTCCATGCCGCCCTCGGTGGAGTTCGCCGCGGTGAAGGCACCAAGGTAGACCTCGTCTTCGAGATCCGCTCCATAGGCGGCGAGTACGTGATGGACGTCATGTGAACCCAATACTTCAAAGGGCAAGGTTCCGGTCGAACCTGGCAGGTCGAAATCGGTCTCGGCATAGAAGCGGGCAAGTTCCGCCGCCACGCTTCCTTCCTGGCCCTCTGCAAGCAATGACCCGAACCGAGTGACATCGGACGCAGGAGTGATGACGGGCAGTTGATGGAGGGCGAGGCGTTGGGCGATCACTACCTCGTCGATGCCGGTCTTCCAAGAGAGGAAGCGACGATAGAGGTCGGCTTCGGCTTGGGCGGCAGATCGGCGGCTGGTGGCTTCGACATCGCGAATGGTCTGGTCGTCCGCTCCGAGGGCCACGGCCAGTCGATGGGCGGCTCCCAGCGCAAGCCGGTCGGGCTCATCGGAATCCATCGCCACGAGAAGGGCGGCGTGCATGGTCTCGCGTCGTTGTTGGGGTTCGGGTAGCCATGCCCTGATGGCAGCAACCGCAGCTTGTTCATGGCTCCAGGGCTCGTCGGGTTCAAGCAGGAGGTCAAGATCTCCGCGTTCGGTCTCGTGATCGACCGGTAGCACCTTTGTCATGGCGCGAACCAGATCGGCCTGAGGGCCAGTGAATGGGCGCAGACCTCCCGCAGTCGCCACGAATCGGAGACTCCCTACAAAACCCTTAGCCACATCGGGTGATCCGTGGACGAGCAACGACATGGCGAGTGATCTCCTCTTCGCCCGGTCGAGTGGTGGGCCGTGGTTCGTCGAGTGCTCTGGCATGAACACTGGTCAACCAGAAGGGAGCCTACTGTCGACTGAGTAGCATGCCCCTATGAGCGGAGCGGTCACGATTGCTGATCTCGCTCAAGCATTTGCTCTGCTCGAGTCCGAAGGCGTGGAAGGCTACGTGGACGGTGGTGCCGGCGCAGGCCTCACTGTGCGCCGCAACGATGAAGCGTGGGCGGCCATTGAAATTCGACCACATGCGCTGGCATCGGTGGGGACCAGGGATATTTCGACCACGGTGCTCGGGCAGCGTGAACAGCATCCGGTGATGGTGGCCCCTGTCGGATTCCAGGGGTATGTGCACCGGGAGGCGGAGGTCGGGTTGGCTCGGGGGGCGGTCGCAGCGGGGGCCCGGTACTGCCATTCGACCTTCGGTGAGGCCAGCTTCTCCGACCTCGAACACGTCGAGGGCCTCCGCTGGTGGTTCCAGCTCTACTGCTTCGACGATGCGGGCCTGAACCAGCGACTTGTTGAACGGGCCCAAGAGGCGGGTGCTGAGGCGGTGGTCCTCACTGTGGATCTGGCTGCTCTGGGTCACCGGGACCGTGACGCTCGAACCGGGTTCACGTTGCGAGGACATCGACCCGTGGCGTGTGTGGCGGAGGTTGGCCATCTCGACCCTCGGCTGGCTTCGGTGTGGGCTTCACTGGATCACAACATCTCCTGGGACACCTTGGAGGCCACAGTGGCTAGCGCTTCGGTGCCTGTGCTGGTGAAGGGGATCTTGCGGGGCGACGCTGCGGTGAAGGCCTTGGACCATGGAGCCGCCGGGGTAATCGTCTCGAATCACGGTGGTCGTCAGCTCGATACCGCCGTGACGACAGCCCGTGCGCTGGTTGAGGTCGTCGAGGCGGTGAACGCTCGCGGCGAGGTGCTGGTGGATTCGGGAATCCGGCTCGGTACTGATGTGGCCAAAGCCCTTGGGCTTGGAGCGTCCGCCGTGCTGGTGGGTCGACCTGCCTTGTGGGGTCTTGGCGTCGGCGGTCACAAGGGAGTGACCCATGCCTTGAACCTCATCGTCGAGGATTTTGATCGAACGATGGCGCTCATCGGGGTTCGATCTGTCGCTGAATTGACCTCCGATCTCTTTGTCTTGCCCCACTGACGGCCGCTCCCCGATCACCGGATAGGACCAGCGATCGGCATCGTTCGGGGAAACGCCAACGTGCATCTCGAGGCATGACCTGCTTCGTGCAGGTTGCTGATGGGTGTGGCTGTATTCGATCAGCGTTGAAGGTCGTCGAATCTCGACGAGCGGCAAGGTCAGTCCCACTGCACACGAACTAACGTTGGATGAAGGCACCACCGCTGTATGAACCGTGTCCACTGTTTCTGGGGAATCTCA
>CAIUMH010000003.1 GCA_903900235.1 uncultured Actinomycetes bacterium | reverse complement strand
GGCGGGATGGTGAAGCCCACATAGCGGAGGTCCTGCTCGATGCGCTGCTCCCCCTGCTTGAGCAGCAATGTGCAGACCTCAATCGAGGCGGGGATGCGCGCCGACAAGTACTTGCGCAGGTAGTTCAGGGTCAGGCCGGAGTCGATGATGTCCTCCACCACGAGGACGTGGCGACCGGTCAGGTCCACATCGAGATCCTTGACGATTCGGACGATGCCCGAGGTCTTCGTCGCCGACCCATAGGACGACACGGCCATGAAGTCCACCTCGATCGGAAGGTCGATGGCGCGCGACAGATCGCTGATGAAGTGCATCGCTCCCTTGAGCACGCAGACGATCAGCGGTGGGTTGTCGGCATAGTCCTCGGTGATCTTCGCTCCGAGCTGGGCAACGCGCTCGGCGATCTGCTCACCGGTGAGGATCACCTCGCCAAGCTCTTCCGCTGCCCAGGCGTGGCGTCTTCGAACCTGCTCGGCGTCGCCCACAATCGGCAGGTTACCCGCCGGTCCTCTCGACAGGAGCAGTCGTCCTCCAGAGCGGCCCACACGAAGTCCGCCAGTGAGCTCGGTGGCCCGGACCTCGAGCCTCGCCACAGCCAGAACCCGGTCGACCTCGGCCATCGTCGGTGGATGGGACACAGTGTCCTCCGCCCGCGCCTCCGTCAGCCAGGTCCGCAGGGCTCGGCCAGCCAGAGGGCCGGGTGCCGCAGCCAACGAGCGCGCATCAGCAGGATCGGGGAGTCGCTCGGCAGCCAGGGCTGACAGCAGTTCGTCATCGGCCCGTGTGAGATCCGCCGTTCGAGCCAGGAGCGGAACGACATCGCGCTCGGCCACTTCGGCGGCCATAGGCAACAGACGATGCCGGATGGCATTGCGCCGAAGCGCCAGGTCTCGATTGCTCGGATCGTCGATGGTGGCAAGGCCGAGCAACGCGCACAGTCGCCGGAGCTCGACCCGACGCAGGTCGAGCAATGGGTGCTCCGCTCCCCTGCGCATCGCCGCCAGGCCGGATGCCCCAGCTCCTCGCAGCAGGTTGAGCAGCACGGTCTCGGCCTGGTCATCCATGGTGTGACCGGTGGCGGAGCCTGCAGGCAGCACCGCCCGTCGGACTCGACGAGCCCGATCCTCGAGGCCGTCACCGTCGCCCAGCTCCACGACATGGGTCACCACCTCGGCCCCCAGCAGGTTGGCCAGCGCCACCACGTGAGCCGCCTCGGCGGACCCCGTCGGACGGATCCCGTGGTCGACATGGTGGAGCGTCACCCTTCGTCCGGCTGCCACCGCAAGGACGGCCAAGGCGGTCGAGTCAGGACCTCCCGAACACGCCACATCCATCAGGGCATCGCTCACGACGATCTCGCTGCGCTCGAGGAGTTCGGCCACGAGCGCCGCTGACTCGGCATCGAGCCGGATGCCTCCGAGCAGGCTCACCCGAGCGCGGGGGCCGACCGAGCCAGCCATTGTTTCGGTTCGAGGAGCTCTTCCATCGTGGGCATCGCCTCAGGGCCCACGAAGAGCTCGGCCACCAGCCCAGGTCCGCCAACCTCGCGCACGGCCCGAACGAAGCGCTCTCCGTCGGCGTACTGGCGCATCTTGGCGTCGAGCCCGAGGAGCTGGCCGAGCATCTTCGAGATCGTCCCGGGCGCGGCCCGCCGATCGCGCAGCACGGCATGGAAGGTTCCCGCTGCAGGCACCAGATCCTGCGCGGCCACGTCCATCACGACCTCACCGTGACCCTCAAGCACGCTCATCAGGGCGGTGAGACGGCGCAGTGCCTGGCGCTGGTCCTCAGAGACGAACAGTCCGGCCGCACCGAGTTCGGTCAGCGGGTTCGTCCCCTCGGACACCTCACGCAAGGAACGGAGCGCCCCTGACACCACAGTCGATACGTCGATGGCCATGGCTCCCACCACTTCGGTGACCAGACCGAGGAAGTAGGTCCGCACCCATGGCGCGCCGGTGAACTGAGCCCGATGAGCCGTCTCGTGGAGGGCGAGCCACAGCCGAAATTGACCAGCGTCGAAGCCATGGCGCTGCTCAAGGGCCACGATGTTGGGGCCGACGTAGCTGATCACATCCTCATCGGCGCTGGCCTCCTCGCCCACCAGCAGGTCGTACTGCCCGAGCACCCGACCTGACATCCACGCCAAGATCCCAGCGAGTTGGGCGGCCGAGCTGGTGCGAGACCAACGATCGACGAGCGCCGGCGGGCGCAGCCTCCGCTTGGCGGCCAGTGCCGCGGCAGCCGGGCCCACCAGGCGTTCGACAGAGGCCACATTGGCCACCACCCATTCCGCCCGATCCACCACTCGGGCAGTCGGCGGCGTCGGAGGCACCAAGCCCGTCTCGGCCGCTACTCGCTCGGAGGCGAGTAGCGAGAGCTCGGTCAGCTGGGCCTCAAGAGCTCCGGGGCGATAGGACGCTGGCATCGGGCGCCGGCGGGCCAACGCTCCGCCAATCCGACTCGCCGCCTCGACATCGACGAACCCGAACGGCGCCGGGTAGGTGGTGGGGTCAGCTCTGGTCATCGCCTGCCCGGTCGAGCGCGGCGGCCACTCGAGCTCTCAACGCGTCCGGCACGGCCTCGCGACAGCGATCGGCGATCACCTGGCGAAGCTCGGCTTCGAAGGTGGCCGCCCCGATGCACGGGGCGCATCCGTCGAGATGCGCAGCGATCTGCTGGCGGCGCTCCTCGGTGAGCTCGCCGTCAAGGAAGTCATAGAGCTGATGAACGGCATCGTCGCAGCTCACCGTCGAGGCAACCCATGGAGGGATCTCGACAGCACGCTCCTGATCCTTGGCACCGGACTCACTCATGAGGCCACCTCAAGCAGCCCGGCCGCCTCGGCGAAGGGCAGGAGGGCCTTTTGGAGCGCACGCCGGCCTCGGTGGATCCTGCTCATCACCGTCCCGAGGGGACTGTCAGTGATCTCGGCGATCTCGGCGTAGCTGAACCCCTCGACATCGGCGAGGAGCACGGCGATGCGGAAGGCCTCAGGGAGCGACTCAAGCGCGGTCGTGACCGACACATCGGTGATCCCGGAGAAGACGACGTCCTCGGCGCTTGCCCCATGGATCTGGGTGGAGGTGGGTAAGCGCCGATACAAGTAGAGGTCCTCGATGTCCTCTACGTCTTCGACCTCGGGCCGTCGCTGCCTCGCCCGATAGGAGGAAATGTAGGTGTTGGTCAGGATCCGATAGAGCCAAGCCCTCAGGTTGGTCCCTTCGGTGAACGAGTCGAAGGAGCGGTAGGCCTTGAGGTAGGTCTCTTGGACCAGATCCTCGGCATCGGCTTGATTGCGGGTCATTCGCAGGGCGGCGGAATAGAGGCCCTCCATGAAGGCCATCGTCTGACTCTGGAAGGACTGCTGGTCCGCCACGACACCAACCTAGGCCCTCGCTACCGGCAGTGGCTCGGCGCTGCCGTGCGGGTGACCCGGGGTGTCATAAGGTTCCGGGATGCCGAGAGATGGCGGATCCTGGGGAGGGATGAGATGAGCGGTGAACCGCCATGGATCGATCTGATCGACGGAGCCTTCTATGGAGGTGACCCCTATCCAGCGTTCGCCTGGATGCGGGCCAACGCTCCCGTGTACCACGACCAGGCCAATGGCATCTGGGGGGTCACCAAGCACCGGGACATCAAGGACATCTCGAAGAACCCGATCGACTTCAGCAATGCCGGAGGGATCCGTCCCGACATGGGAGCACTGCCCATGATGATCGACATGGACGCCCCCCTCCACCACGAGCGCCGCCGCCTCGTCTCCGCCGGGTTCACTCCGGTGCGGGTTCGGGCCATGGAGGAGAACATCGCCCATGTCTGCGACTTCATCATCGATCAGATCTGCGAGGCGGGCACCGGTGACCTCGTCCATGACATCGCCGCGCCATTGCCGCTGATCGTGATCGGTGAGCTCCTCGGCATCGGTCCCGAGGATCGTCCCGACCTGCTGCGGTGGAGCGATGACCTCATGCGGGGTCAGGGAACCGAGGACCCGGTCCTGCTCGAGAAGATGATCACCGCCTTCGCCGAGTACACGGTCTACATGTCCGAGGTCATCGAGAGTCGTCGCTCGACGGGCAAGGATGACGACCTTGTGGGCATCCTTGTCCATGCCGGGCAGGACGGGGCCGGCCTCGATGATGACTCGCTCATCCACGAGACCCTGCTCATCCTCATCGGCGGCGATGAGACCACTCGCCACGTGGTCTCGGGTGGCATCGAGGCACTCATGGCCAACCCGGACCAGATCGCACGCCTCGTCGACGATCGGTCTCTGGTTCCCAGCGCCGTCGAAGAGATGCTCCGCTGGGTGACCCCGATCAAGAACATGGCCCGCCAGACCACTCGCGACATCGAGATTCGCGGGGTCACCATCCCCGAGGGCGAGAAGCTCCTGCTGCTCTACCCATCGGCCAACCGCGACGAGGAGATCTTCGAGGACCCGGACCGCTTCGACATCACCAGGTCGCCCAATGACCACATTGCGTTCGGATTCGGCACCCACTTCTGCCTCGGCAATCAGCTGGCACGCTTGGAGCTTCGGGTCATGCTCAACCGCCTTCTCGATCGGCTTCCCGACCTCCACCGCAGTGAGGCCGGACCGCTTGACTACCGCGACGCAAACTTCGTCAGCGGCCTTGAGTCCCTGCCCATCAGCTTCACCCCGTCGCCGTCGCTCGGCGTCCCGGCCCTCTAGGAGAGCTCCATGACTACCCCCTTCACCGGCAAGAGCGTCCTCGTCACCGGCGGTGGCTCGGGAATCGGTCTCGCCACCGCCACTCGCTTCGCCTCACTCGGGGCGGCGGTGACGATCTGCGGCCGGACCGAGGACAAGCTCACGGCCGCCGTCGCCCTGATCGAGGCGGCCGCTCCTGGCGCCTCGGTGCGTCACATCGTGGCCGACGTGACCGTAGAGGAAGAGATCGCCGCCGCCGTCGACACCGCGGAGGCTGTCACCGGCGCCCTCGACGTGACCTTCGCCTGCGCAGGAGGCTCCCACCACATGGGTGCCATGGTCGATGCTGACGTGGAGGGCGTGCGGGCCACAGTGGACCTGAACCTCGTCGGATCCTTCCTCTCGGTCAAACACTCCGCCAGGGTCATGATCCCCAAGGGCGCTGGCTCGATCGTGCTCATGAGCTCAGGAGCAGGACACTTCCCGCACCGGTGGCTCTGGGCCTATGGCATGTCCAAGGCCGGCATCGAATCGCTCTGCGACTATGCCGCCGAGGAGCTCGGCGAGCACGGCATCCGGGTCAATGTTGTCCAGCCGGGCATCATCGACGATGAGCTCATGAGCTTCATCACCGCGGGGGGTGCGCTCCTCGAGGACTATCTCGACCAGATGCCACTCTCACGGGTCGGAACCGTCGACGACGTGGCGGCTGCGGTGACCTTCCTGGCCAGCGATGAGGCCTCGTGGATCACCGGTGAGCACCTCGGCATCGACGGCGGCCACCACCTGCGTCGGGGGGCCGACTACTCCAAGCTCTTCAGCTGAGCCGACGAGCCACCTCAAGAGCGCGAGCGCGCCGGGCCGCGAGGCGAGGGCCGACCAGCCGAGCGAGGACATAGGCAGAGACGCTGATCCCGGTCACAAACACCGTCGGTGGCACCGTCGTGCCGTTGAGCGCCAGGAGCAGGCCGCCATCGGTGGCCACCAGAGCCACTCCGACCGACACCGCCGTCGCCGCCAGCGGCGCAGTGGCCAGCCGCTGCGCCGTCGCTCCAGGGATGATGGCCAGAGAGAGCACCAGGAGCGTCCCCACCACCTGAGCAGCCTCGGTCACGGTGACGGCCAGCAGGAGGAGGAAGGCGATCCCGAGCAGTCGGGTCGGGATCCCCGAGGCGGAGGCCAGCTCAGGATCCACCGAGGCGAAGAGCAGTGGTCGGTAGAGCAGGGACAGACCAGCAAGCACCAGCACCGCGAGCACCACCAGCAGCCAGATCTGGCCGGACGAGATGGCGAAGATATCCCCGAACAAGATGCTCGTCGCAGCCGACGCGAACCCCTGGTACTGGCTCAGCAGCAGAACCCCGAGGCCGAGGCCGCCGGCAAGCACCACCCCGATCGACGAGTCCCGCTCTCGTGGTCGATCGCCGAGCGAGCCGATCAGCCCGGCCACCACCACCGAGCCACACAGTGCACCGATGACCGGATCTCCGAACAGGACCAGACCCGCTGCCGCTCCCGTGAAGGACAGTTCAGCCGCTCCGTGGACGGCGAAGGCCATCTGGCGGATCAGCACGAAGGGGCTGAGCACGCCGCAGGTCACCGCGATGAGCGTCCCGGCGATGAGCGCGTGCTGGGCGAAGGGGAGCGCGAGGTAGCTACCAAGGTCCATCAGTGGTGCCGTGCCTCGTCGTCATGGTCGTGGTCGAAACCGTGTTCGTGATCGTGGTGGTGGTGACCGAGTAGGCCATTCACTTCGCCGTCGCCGGCCAGCACCAGTGTGCGGCCACCAACGTCGAGCACCTCGACAGGAGCGCCGTAGAGCATCGAGAGGGTCTCGGTGGTCATGACTTCGTCGGGTCTTCCGAGCGCCGCCCGGCCGTCGACGAGGTAGAGCACTCGGTCGACGACGGGCAGGATCGGGTTGATCTCGTGGGTCACGAAGAGCACGGCAAGGCCCGTCGACCGCCGACGCTCATCGATCAACTCGGTGATCCCCGCTTGGGCTCCCGGGTCGAGCGCCAACAGCGGCTCATCGAGGAGGAGGAGCCGAGGGTCGCCGAGGAGTGCTTGGGCGATGCGCAGACGCTGCTGCTCTCCGCCGGAGAGCAAGCCCACCGGGGCGGCGGCAAACTCCGAGGCACCGACCAGCTCGAGGACCTCGTCAACTTGGCGCCGGACACCAGTCCTGCGGATCGGCAGTCCCGGCCGAGTCCCGGTGAGACCCAGTTCGACGAGATCGCGACCCCGCAGGGGAAGATCGGCGTCGAAGCCCCGGTGCTGGGGGACATACCCGATGAGGTGACGGGCGTGACGAGGCTCGAGGCCGTCGATGGCCACTGATCCTTCGGAGGCCTCGAGGAGACCGAGCAGCACGCGGATCAGGGTTGTCTTTCCCGACCCGTTCGGTCCGAGGACGGCGATGAACTCGCCTGCCTCGACCGCCACGTCGAGGTCACGCAGGACTGGGCGGCCCCCGTAGCCGGCGGTGACGCCGCTGAGCTCGACCAGTGCCGTCATGCGGCGTGGCTGAGGGCAGCGGAGAGTCGAGCAATCTGGCGAGCCTGCCACCGGACGAACGAGGTGCCGGGTGGTTGGACCGTTTCGGTCATGAGGACCACCGGGATCCCGTTGGCGCGGGCCTGCCGACGAACCACCTCGGTCGCCGGTGTGGGGACTTGGCTATTGACGATGAGGGCGTCAGCCCGACCCGGACGCAGGAGTGCATCGATCGATGCGGTGGCCGCCGCGCTCGGGCTCTGTCCGGACTCGATGGCCCGAGCGAAGCTCGGCGGCGAGATGATGTGAAGCTTCGCCTCATCGAGCAGATCGTTCGCCACCCGCTCGGTCACGAGCACCGGGGCGCCGCTGTGAACTGAGCCGATCCTGGCCACCGCTGCAAGGTCGGGCGCCAGCGACCGGGTGAAGGCTGCCAAGCCCCGCCGGTAGTCGCCAGCATGACCCGGATCGACCGCAACGAGACTCCTCTCGATGGCTCGGGCGACGGTCGGGACTCGAGCGAGGTCGTACCAGAGGTGAGGGTTCACCGCAGGACCGTCGACACCGAGGACCCGGGCGGCCACCACCACCCGCTGCCGACCGACTGACCCCTGGGCCAGCATCCGGTCCATGAAGGGGTCATAGCCCAGTCCATTCATCACCACCACCCGAGCCCGGGCCACCGCTGCCGCCGAGGCGGCGGTGGGCTGGAACTCATGAGGGTCAGCACCCGGGGCCCAGAGCAGGGAGGTCACGGCCACATGATCCCCTCCCACCGCAGCAGCTATGGCCCCCCATGGGCTCTCTCCGGCCACCACAGCAATCCTCTCCGCCTGCGGAGATTGACCCGTGGTCGACGAGGAGCAGCCGGCAAGCATCCCGAGGCATACGACGATGACCGGCAGCAGTCGATGCATGGGGCTTTCCTTTCCTCGTCGATCTTCTCTGGAACCATTCCGATTCCAGATCATCGTAGACAGGAATCGGAACGGTTACAATCTGGGCGTGCCTGCGTCTCCCATCCAGCCCATCCGAATGACCCGGCAGCGCCGGTCCCTCGAGGCCGCACTGGCCTCAGCAGATGGCTTCAGGTCCGCCCAAGACCTCCATGCCGCCCTGCGGACCGCAGGAGCACCGATCGGCCTCGCCACGGTCTACTCCCAACTGCGCCAGATGGCCGATGCCGGACAGGTCGACGTCATTCGCTCCGACGCCGGCGAATCGCTCTACCGAGCCTGCGGTGGCGGTGAGCACCATCACCATCTCCGCTGCCGCTCCTGCGGTCGGGTCGACGAGCTCCATGCCCCCGCGGTTGAGACCTGGGCCACCGAGGTGGCAACCCAGAGCGGATTCCGCGAGCTCTCCCACACCCTCGAGGTCACCGGGATCTGCCCCGCCTGTGCCGATGGATGAGGCCAGCGAGCAGGTCAGTCTGCTCACGATCTGGCCGCTGGCCGACCTCGGGGTCGATGCCGTGATCACCACCCGGGCCGGCGGAATCTCACCGCCTCCCTATGACTCACTGAACCTCGGCCTCCACGTCGCCGACGGGGAGGATCGAGTGGTGACCAACCGCGAGCGGCTCGCTTCGACCTATGGCTGCCATCTCGACGACATGGTGTTCCTTGACCAGTGCCACGGGACCCGGGTGGCCACCGTTGGGCCCGGCCATGCCGGCCGGGGATCCCGAGCCATCGAGCACGCGCTCAGTGCCACCGACGCCGCAGTGACGACCACGCCTGGGCTTCCCCTCGTGGTCCAGGTCGCCGACTGCACACCCATCGTCCTCGTGGATCCCGTCGCTGGCGTGCTGGGCGTGGCCCACGCCGGATGGCGAGGTGCCGTTGCCGGGATCGGCAGCGCCACCGTCAGCGCCATGGTTCTGGCCGGGGCCGAGATCGCTCGCCTGCACGCCTGGCTCGGCCCTGACGTGGACGTCGACCGTTACGAAGTCGGCCCCGAGGTGGTCGCCGCCGCCCAAGCCTGTGGCGCTGGGGCAGCTGTCGTGGAGCGTTCCGGGACCACACGCCTCGACATGACACAGCTCAACCGATTGCTTCTTGAGTCCGCCGGAATCCCCGCCGGCCAGATCACGCAATCAGAGCTGACCACGCAGGATCCACGGCTCTTCTCTGACCGCCACGCCCGACCCTGTGGCCGCTTCGCCGTCGTCGCCCGGTTGACCGGTGGCCGCGTCGTAGCATCGGAACAGAGATGACACGTCCCGCCCGCTTCGAGGTCCTCGGCGTCGAGATCGATGTGGCGGCCAAGACCGTCACCGGTCGATGGGCCATCGGCGACGAGATCTTCGTCGAGACCGCCCTCATTCCCGAGGGCGACCTGTCTCAGCCCGGAGTGACGGGCGCCGCCGAGCTGTGGTGCCTGCTTGCCGGGGTCTCCTACTTCAAGACATCCGCTCCGCTCGCAATCGATCTCGGGCCCATCGGCACCGCTGCGCACGAGCGGGAGCTGCTTCGCAGGTTCTACATCGCCGGTCTCGGTGAGTTCGCCCTGGCCAACGACGTCGACCTCTCCGGCCTGATCATCACCGGACCCGAAGGCACCGGACCCACCGATCGCGCTCATGGGGACCCCGGAAGGGTCCTCATCCCGTTCGGTGGTGGCCTCGACTCGATCGTTACTGTGGCCGAGCTCGTGCCCCAGGCCGACGAGGCCGCGCTCTTCGTGGTGGAGCGGCCCGGTGCTCGATTCGCTGCCATCGAGGTGCCGGCGGCTGCCACCGGTCTGCCCGTCGTCCGAGTTGAGCGCCTGCTTGACCCCAAGGTTCTCGACTCGGCCCAACGGGGCTACCTCAACGGCCACGTTCCGGTGACCGGCGTGATCTCGGCCTTAGCCGTGCTCGCTGCAGTGGCCACGGGTCGAGGAGCGGTCGCGATGTCCAATGAGCGATCGGCCTCCTCGGCCACCACGCAGACTCCTCGGGGACCGGTCAACCACCAATGGTCAAAGGGTCTCGAGTTTGAGAGAGGATTGCGCACGCTTATTGACGCACGCGTCGGAGACGTCGCGTATTTCTCGTGGCTGCGCGATCGCTCGGAGCTCTCCATTGCCGCCGTGCTCGCCGACCTCGATGAGTTTCTCCTCCTCTTCCGATCCTGCAACCGCTCCTTCCATCAGGATCCCGACCGTCGTCTCGACACCTGGTGCGGGGTCTGCGACAAGTGTCTGTTCATCGATCTGGTCCTCGCTCCCTTCGTACCCCCCGAGGTGCTCGCCCACATCTTCAATGGCGCCGAGCCCCTCACCCAGCCTGCGCTCGCCGGCCAGCTGCGAGTGCTCGTCGGCCTGAGCGACGAGACCCGACCCTTCGAGTGCGTCGGTGACGAAGAAGAATGCCGCGAGGCCCTCCTCCGCACCATCGAGCGGCCTGACCGAGCCGACGATACGGTCCTGGCCGAGTTGGCCCGTGAGGTGGCGCTCGTCCACCAGCCGAGTCCTGCTCCAGAGCCCGTCGCCATGATTCCGGAGCGCTATGCGCCACCCACTGGGCTGGGCTGACCTCGCCGGTGCTCGGGTGGGCGTCTTCGGCGCCGGCCTCGAGGGACGCACCGCTCTGGAACGCCTCGCCGGCCTGACCCACGACATCGTCGTGGTCGACGACCATCCTGCGGGAGCAATCGGGGAGCACGAAGTCATCACCACCGACGCAGGTGGGGTGACCCTCCTCGCCAGTTGCGACGTGGTCATCAAGACTCCGGGCATCTCGGCCTATCGACCCGACGTGATCAGCCTCGAGGCCGCCGGTGTGGCGGTCGTGGGTGGCATTGGACTCACCCTTCACGAGCTTGACCGGACCCGGGTCGTCTGCGTCACTGGGACGAAGGGGAAATCCACCACCTCGAGTGTGCTTGGCCACCTCGCCACGGCGGCCGGATTGCGCGTGGCGGTGACAGGGAATATCGGTCGCCCTCCCTTCGATCCGCAACTCCCCGAGGACCTAGACCTGCTGGTGGTGGAGACCTCGAGCTTCCAGGCCCTCGACGTGGCCGACGCCCCCGGCATGGTGGTGGTCACCTCGCTCGATGTCGACCACCTCGACTGGCACGGCAGCGTCGAGCGTTACCAGGCCGACAAGCTGTCACTCACGTCGCTGCCTGGAGCAGGACTGACGCTGGTGCCCGACCACGACCCGGTGCTCCATCACCGCGCTCCTCTTCTCGGCGGCACTGTCGCTTGGATCGGGGAACCCGCAGTCCCATGGGCCGACGCCCTGGGAATGGTTGGCGAGCACAATCTCATCAACGCCGAATTGGCCGCGGCCGCGTTGCGCAACCTGGGTGTCGACCTCGCCCATGATCCGGTGGGTCTGCGAGAAGCGGCTGCGGGCTACGAGGGTCTTCCCGGGCGATTTCGGGAGATCGGACGGCGTGCCGGGGTCGTCTTCATCGATGACGGCCTGGCCACCAACGTGCTGCCGACCCTGGCAGCACTGCGCTCGCTCAAGGAGCGCCGGTTGGCGATCCTCATTGGTGGATACGACCGGGGAATTGACTACTCCGAGCTCGTGACGGCGCTCGCTGGCCGGGCCGCTCCCACCTTGGTGCTCGGCCTACCCGACTCGGGCGGGCGATTGGTGGAAGCCATTGATGCCAAGCGCTCTGACACCGAGGCCATCGAGATGGCGTCAATCGCCGATGCGGTCGCTGCTGCCGACGGCTGGATCGGTGACGACGGAGTGGTGCTGCTCTCTCCCGCCGCCCCAAGCTTCAGTCAGTTCCCTAGCTGGATCGAGCGATCTGCCGCATTCGGCGAGGCAGTGGCGAGTCGGATCGCCGCTGCGCCCTAAGGCTCGACGTCAGGGGCCGCTCGATCACGATGGAACCGGTGAGCGGTTCGTGCTCACCGGTTCCGCTCATGTCACGTCGCCTTGATGATCCGAGCGGTCAGGACCACGAGGACCGTGAGGGCGAGCGACGTCTGGAGCATCATCAGCCCCTTGGCCACCCTGCTCTTGACCCCCTCGGTGGTCGGGCCGAAGGTTGAGTTGGTATTGAACGAGAGCACGAGGTAGTCGAACCATTTCGGCGGAACCTCTGGGTCAGGCCCGCACGGGGGGAAGTCAAACGCCCCATGTGGCGTCGCTGAGTCGATCACTTGATACCAGAGCGAGAAGATCAGCGTGATCGAGAAGAACATCAGAGCGAGGTCAGCGATCAGGCTCAGCTGACTCGCGCTGCCCGTCTGAGACGAGAAGATCATGACGGCGATGTTGGTCAGCACATTGAGCGATGCCACCGAGAGGTACACCACCATCGCCGGGAGGGCGATCCACGGGGTGGACCTCCTTGCGATGACCACGATGATGATCGAGAAGACCAGCATCACGGCAAAGAGCACATTGCCAGTCACAGAGACGAAATGGATGATCGAGTGCGCCACGCCGGACCCATCGGCGAAGTTGAGATTCCTAGTGAGGATGACGTCCAAGACCTCAATGAAGGCCATCACCCCCGAAAAGAACAGCAGATTGATTCCTCGTTGCTTGCCACCGGCGCCGACAAGCTCCTCCGAACCAGCGATGGCCTCGTGGATACCGTGGTGGTGCAGCGCCATACCCTCGTCGGTCGTCATAGGAATTCTCCAATTGTGACGCAACGAGAGGCAAGGATTTGCGTCATCGCTGTCGAGTGTAGATCCCTGTGTCGTCGTGCCGGCGACTTGACCCCCGCAGCCACCCAATGACGATGCCGGGACCGAGAGGGTCACCAACCGATGCCCTCACCGCGAGCGACAGGAGCCTCCCCCCAACCTCACGGGCGCCGTCTTCGCACGTCCACGGGTGGAATCCTTCTTCTCGACGTGAACCCACCTCAGCCGTGCAGGGGCATACACCGAAGTCCTGAGCCTTGGTGTGGCTGGGGGCTGAGTGCCGCCTCAACCCATTATTCAGCGAACTTCGGCGCGGGATTCAGAAGCGCTGACGCACACAGGTGCTCGTCAGGTTCTTGTGATCGAAGACCTGAACGTCGCGGGCATGGTCAAGAATCGACATCTGTCCCGGTCCATCTCGGACGCCGCCATGGCCGAACTCTCAGGAGATCCTCTCCAAGTCCACCTGGCACGGGGTCGAGGTCCGCGTGGCCGACCGATTCGTTCCGAGCTCGAAAACCTGCTCGGGTGATGGGGATCCGAAGGGCGGCCTTGACCTGTCGACCCGGACCTCTCCATGTGGGATCTGCACCGTGAAGCGGTGCGGGAGAAGCCGATCGTCACCCGCACAACGTCACGGCAGACCGGTGGGTCCAACGAGGACACACGCTGGTGCGTGCTTCGGATGCTTTACCCACGTGCATCTCTCTTGGAGCCTGGGGTGGGGATTGAACCCACGACCTACGCATTACGAGTGCGTTGCTCTGCCACTGAGCTACCCAGGCGGGCACTGCACGCTGAGCCGGGGATCGACCCCCAGTGGATCTCGCGGACCGACCTTGGTCATCCCGTGAGGCCGCTGCATCCCATGGCTCAACGCTCTGACATTACCAAGCGGCGCCGTCACCATGATCTGACGAGCCGAGGAACCGCTGCTGACTCGATCAGAGCAGGGCCGCCACGGCCTCCGTTTCGGTGGCAAGGGTCTCGCCGAGCTCCACGAATGCCTCGAATCCCCGGCCCATCGGGTCTCGGATGTCCTCGCTGGCGTCACCCGCCAGCAGTGCCCGTGCCGTGCGGCCCTCATGGGCCATTGCCACCCGCTCCGCCAATGCCAGCTCGCCGGCGGCAGCACCGAGCTCCTCGGCTCGCCGACGATATTCGAGGAGTGTGAACGCCACCGGCCACGATGCCGGATGCATTACCGCCACGTCTCGAACATGGAGCCGAGTCATGCACAGCACCAGGTCCGCCCCAGCGAGCAGCTCAGTGGTGAGCTGTCGACTACGACGCTCGCTGAGATCGATCCTGTGGAGCCTGCCCACTTCGACCAGCTCCTCTGGTGAGGGCTCGCCGCCCTCGATGATCCCCCC
Organism: uncultured Actinomycetes bacterium; assembly: GCA_903900235.1. Classification (GTDB taxonomy): domain Bacteria; phylum Actinomycetota; class Acidimicrobiia; order Acidimicrobiales; family RAAP-2; genus CAIUMH01. The sequence goes on along the minus strand of CAIUMH010000003.1, from coordinate 16,570 downwards.
GGACAGAACGGTGTGACTCCGGTCTCGCTGCTCGAGAGCTCGACGAAGCATCGCTGCCGCCAAGGGAGACCGGCACTGATTGGCGGTGCAGACCACAAGGATGTTGCTCACTCGCGCAGACTACTTTCCACCAGATTGGGGTTGAGAATCTTCAGCACAGCGCCAGCAGCAGCCGCTCGAGGCTGAGGCTCGGTCGGGGATTGCGCCGCATCACGGTCACGTAGCGCGAGATGGCATCGACTCGCGCCATGGCCACCACCACAGCGGGGTCAGCTCCGGCTGCAACGGCGGCCGCGAGGTCAACGCGATAGGCCCGGGCGAGGACTCCAAGGCCGGCTCGGATCTCCCCCTCCCGATAGGCCCGGATCTCTCGTTTGTGATGATCGAGAAGCTCCTTGCGTCCCGAGACCCGAAGGCCCAGCTCCTTCGCCTGGGCATCGAGCTCAGCCAGCTCGGCGACGTGGTGTGCCACCAGCGGTGCCACGGCCTCATCGAGGGATGCCTGGATCTCCTCAACGATCGCTACCACGGTGCGACCGGTGCCATCGAGGCGTTGTGGCACTCCACGCCACCGGGCCAGCCGTGATGCGAAGCCGGGATCGGCGACCAGCAGGCGTGCTCGGATCGCGTCACCCGCTGCGCCCTCGGCGATCTCGGCAGCTCGCTCAGGATCGAGGCCATCGTGCTCGAGGATCTCGATGATGGCCTGCTGGTTCAGCAGCTCGAACCGGACCTCGGCGCAGCGACTCCGGATGGTCTCGAGCGACCGGGGGAGATCATCGGCGAGCAGGATGAAGGTGGTGGTGACCGGTGGCTCCTCAAGCGTCTTGAGAAGGGCCGGAGCCGCCCCTCCAAGGAGGTGGGCATCGGCCAGGAGGATCACGGTCCTCGCAGCCTCCAGTGGCCGCCGCTGCGCTTGGCCGGCGATCTCTCGGATCTCGTCGACTCGCCAGCCGGGTCCGTCATGGCGGGGCACGATCAGGTCAGGGTGATGAAGCGCCATCGCCCGGGTGCAGTGGTTGCAGGTGCCGCAGCCGCCGTCTGGGCACAAGAGGGCGGCGGCAAAGCTTCGAGCGGCTGAGCGGGTGCCAGCGCCTGCGGGACCGAGGAGGAGATAGGCGTGGACGGGGTTGGCCACGGCTGCCTGCAATTGGGCCACTGCCAGGCTCTGCCCGGGGGTCCCCGACCAGAGGTCCTCGCTCATCAGAGCCCCAACGCACGATCGACGGCGGCGGACACCTCAGCGAGGCTGTCCGTGCCATCGACGACCGTCCAGCGATCCCGATCCTCGGCCGCCTGGGCAAGGTAGCCCGCCCGAACCCGCTCATGGAACGACGTGTCGAGTGCCTCGAGACGATCCGGGTCGCTGCCTCGTCGGCCAAGCGCCACGTCCACCGGAACATCAAGCAGGATCGTCCGATTGGGAAGGAGGCCGCCGGTGGCGATGGCATTGATCGCCGATATCTGATCGAGGTCGCCCTGGTGCCCCCACCCTTGGTAGGCCACCGTCGATCCCGCGTAGCGATCGCACAGCACCGTCGTCCCGGATTCAAGCGCCGGTCGGATCACGGTGGCCACTTGGTGGGCACGGTCCGCCGCCATGAGCAGCGCCTCAGCAAGGGGGGTTGGAGCCTCTGATCCATGGAGGATGAGCCCCCGGATCGTCGCCCCGAGTTCGGTACCACCCGGCTCACGGGTGGCCAGCCAGCCCTGCTGGGCAACGAGACGTTCGACCTGGGTCGACTTTCCACACCCGTCGATCCCCTCGATGACGAAGAACCGACCCGTCGACCCCTGCGTCATTCGGCGTCGTCAGCGGCCTCGGCGGCAGGCTCTGTGCTCGAGGAGGCAAGCTTTTTGGCCACCGCCTTCTTGGCCGGTGCCTTCTTTGCTGCGGTCTTCTTGGCCGGTGCCTTCTTGGTAGCCGCCTTCTTGGCCGGTGCCTTCTTGGTAGCCGCCTTCTTGGCCGGTGCCTTCTTCTTGGCCGCCTTCTTCTTGGTTGCCTTCTTCTTCTTTGACGGCCCCGCAGCCCTGCGAATCTCGAGAAGCTCAGCGGCTCGCTCGATGGTGATCGACTCGACGGTGTCACCTGTGCGTAGCGAAGCGTTGGTGGTTCCATCGGTCACATAGGGGCCGAATCGCCCTTCCTTGACCACCACAGGCTCACCGGAGACTGGATCCTCTCCGAGTTCCTTGAGCGGAGGTGCCGCCACCCGTCCACGGCCCCGCTTGGGCTGAGCGAAGAGCTCAAGGGCGCGCTCGAGGGTCACCGTGAACATCTCGGACTCGGTGGTGAGGCTGCGAGAGTCCTTGGCCCGAGTCAGGTACGGCCCGAACCGGCCGTTGAGGGCACGGATCTCCTCCCCGGACTCCGGATCGAGCCCGACGAGCCGAGGAAGCTCGAGCAACTGCAGAGCCTCATCGAAGGTGAGGGCCTCGACCGTCATCGTCGAGAGCAGTGACGCCGTCTTGGGCTTCTCTCCGCCATCGACCATCTCGCCGAGCTGGATATACGGCCCGAAACGCCCGGCCTTGACGAAGATCTCGAGTCCAGTCGCCGGGTCGGTCCCGACCGACCGGTCGCCCTGAGGGGCGTCAAGCAGCTCGGCCGCCTCGGTCGGAGTGAGTTCGTCAGGGAGCATGTCGTCGCGCAGCGACGTGGTGTCGTCACCGCGCTTTAGGTAGGGGCCGAACTTACCGACGCGCACCACGATGGGCTCGCCGGTGGTGGGGTCGGGGCCGAGCGGGATCGAGTTGATCTCCACCGGATCGATCTCCGGCAAGTGGTCGGTGACCGCCTGCTTGAGACCGAAACCGGCTACGCCGTCGCTGTCGTGGCCGAAGTAGAAGCGACTCAGCCAGGGCAGCGACTCCTCCGTGCCCGAGGCAATGGCATCGAGGTCATCCTCCATGGCGGCGGTGAAGCTGTAGTCCACGAGCTCGGAGAAGTGCTCCTCGAGCAGCTTGACCACGGCAAAGGCCGTGAAGCTCGGCACCAGTGCCGGGCCCTTCTTCCAGACATAGCCACGATCTTGGATGGTCGAGATGACTGACGCATAGGTGGAGGGCCGACCGATGCCGAGCTCCTCCATCTTCTTGACCAAGCTGGCATCGGTGAAGCGAGCCGGCGGCTGGGTGGTGTGGTCCTTGGCCTCGGCTGAGGACACACCGACATCGTCGCCTTCGGCCAGCGAAGGCAGCACCCGCTCGGTCTCGGCGAGCTCAGCCTCCGGATCGTCGGCACCCTCCACATAGGCGCGACGGAAGCCAGGGAAGTCGATGACTCGACCATTGGCCTGAAGCGTCACCTCTGATCCAGCCAGCGTTCCCGCTGCCTCGGGGAGTGTGGACGAGAGACGCAACTGTGCCTGGGTGCCCCGGGAGTCGGCCATCTGCGAGGCCACGGTGCGGACCCAGACCAGCTCATAGAGCCGAAGTTCGTCACCACGAAGGGAGCGTGCAGCCTCCTCGGGAGTCCGGAAGGTCTCTCCTGCGGGACGGATGGCCTCGTGGGCCTCCTGGGCATTCTTGACCTTGCGGTCATAGCGACGCGGCTGGTCGGGCACATACTGCGGACCGAAGCGCTCGGTGGCCTGAGCCCGAGCGGCGTTGATGGCCTCGCTCGACAGCGTCGTCGAGTCGGTTCGCATATAGGTGATCCAGCCCTCTTCGTAGAGACGCTGGGCGGTGCGCATGGCTGTCTGGGCGCTCATCCGGAGCTTGCGACCGGCCTCTTGCTGGAGGGTCGAGGTCATGAAGGGGGGCTGGGGCTTGGACGTGAAGGGCTTGGACGTCACCGAGGTGACCTGAGGTCGGGTAGCAGTCAGGGCACCGGAGAGCACTCCTGCCTCCTCAGCCGTCAGGACTCGGACCGGTCGCTGGCCCGTCGGAATCCCCTGCGCGTCGTAATCCTTTCCCTCGGCAAGCTGGACGCCGCCGACAGCGATCACCTGGGCCTCGAATCCCTGTCCCTCGGCATCGAGCTGCGCCACCACGTCATGCCAGGTCGCGGGCCGGAAGGCCATGCGCTCGCGCTCGCGCTCGACGATAAGCCGCGTCGCCACCGATTGGACCCGGCCAGCGGAGAGTCGCGGGAGCACCTTCTTCCACAGCACCGGCGAGACCTCGTAGCCAACCAGTCGGTCAAGGATCCGGCGAGCCTCCTGGGCGTCGACGAGTCGCCGGTCAAGGTCACGGGACTCTTCCACTGCCCGCTCGATGGCCGGGCGGGTGATCTCGTGGAAGACCATGCGCTTCACCGGGACGGTCGGGTTGAGGACCTCAAGCAGGTGCCAGGCGATGGCTTCGCCCTCACGGTCTTCATCGGTGGCCAGATAGACCTCGTCCACCTGCTTGAGCAGTGTCTTGAGCTTGGAGACCACCTGCTTCTTGCCGGAGGAGACCACATAGAGCGGCTTGAAGCCGTCGTCCACATTGACCGCCAACCGTGCCCATGACTCGCCCTTATAGGCAGCCGGGATCTCGTCCGCACCATGGGGAAGGTCTCGGATGTGGCCCACCGAAGACTCGACGATGAAGTCAGCGCCCAAGATGGATCCGATCGTCTTCGCCTTCGCCGGCGACTCGACGATTACGAGTGCTTTGCCCACCTCGACCACCTCCCTTCCTCATCACGAGCGCCACGGCCACACTGGTCGTCTTGGCTCTGTTCGTCCCCCGGTTCTAGCAAAGGGCTGGACCACCGCCCGCCACCGCCGGCCTCCGGCTCTCGAGATCGTCAGCTCAGGAAGCATCTGGCGATGGCGATGAGGCCCTCCTTCTGGACGGCCGCTGGTCGATCCGGTAGGTCCGGGGAGGGGGTCGGTTGGATCAGGGAGAGGGTGTTGAACGAGAGGCCCTAGAACCCAGAGTGCGTGGCGAACTGGCAGACAGCGGTGAGTGAGCGGACCTTCATCATGGGGGGAGAACACCAGCTTCATGGAGGGGTCGCCAACCCGACATGCCAGCGACCCGCAACGATCAGAACGCGGGGACCCCACTCAAGGGGGGAGAGCCACTATGACGCTGTAACTGAAGGTCGAGACAGCGCCGGCTTGAGCAGCGACCCCACCGCCGGCGTCACATAGCGGGCCCATGGTTGCGAGACGTGCCACGGGTCGTGGTACACGAGCCGATGGCTGACGATCACCGGGCAGGTCGCTGACGTGCAGAAGAGGCGCCGCAGGTCGACCACCGGCGCGCCGGTTCTCGCCCCCGCGCTCCGCACGGCTCGATCGAAGGCTCCGAAGCTGGCCTCAAGGGTCCTGACCGGGAGGTTGCAGCCAGAGAGGTGGTCCGGCTGCTCTGCCACGCACTCGGCCGGAGCCAGACCTGTCCAGCGACCGGCAAACCACGGCACCGACCCGAGGATCACGACACGACTCGAGATCCGGTGAAGTGAAGCAACCAGTCGCTCTGCCCCCCTGCCGTCGGCACTCGCGGGGGCTCCGGTCGTCGGGGCGCCCGTCACCACCACCGCGGCAGGGTGGATCGCCGCCACCTGGGCGAGAGCCCAGTGGTGGAACGAGCGACACGTCGCACTGTGGCCGCCAGCACCGGCGGTGGTCAACCACGGTGGGCAACCATCGCGACCGATCAGGACGAGGCGCCACCCGAGGGTGCGGGCCAGACCGATGAACGTGGTCGACCACATCATCGCCTGCGAGTCCCCGAGAAGGATCATGGTGCGAGCCGCCCCACGATCACCGAGGACGCACAGCGGCCCCTTGGCCATCGCCTGAACCTGTTCGATGCACGACGCAGGGATCGACGGATCTCGCAGGACCGACGAATGGAGGGAGGCGAACGGGGGGACCAGCACCGAAGGTGCGTGCTCGGCCAGAGCAGCCGATGCCACCTGTTGCTCCACGATCCCCGTCGAGGCCATGGCGGGCCCGGGAGGTGGCCCCTGAGATCCCGGCAGAGGGTTCGCCCAGATCAGCACGCTGCAGAGCACCACCGACACGACGACGAGGACCGCACCGATCGCCAGGCTGGCGGCGGGGCGACGGGCCAGCGCAGCCGAGTGGCGGATCGGGTTCTCAACCAACCGGGCGGTGGCCACCGCGAGCACCAGCGCACCGGCCAGGAGAAGGATTCGCTCGGTCCAGCGCAACGGGCCGGTGGCCTGCTGCTGCGCCAGAATCAAGATGGGGTAGTGCCAGAGGTAGAGCGAGAAGGAGATTGCCCCGATCTCGAGGCCGAGCCAACTGCCGAGCACCAGCTCTGCCCCGCGACGGGGTGCAGCGGTGCCACCAGCGATGACCAAGCAGGCTCCTAGCACCGGGACGAGAGCGGCATCCCCTGGCCACGGAGTGTTCGAGGAGACTCCCACCGCAGCGAGGCCGATCATCGCCAGACCAACCCACGACAGCACGCCAGCCAGGCTGGCGGGCAGGTGCCGCAGCTGGGGGGCGAGGACTGCCACCAGACCGCCAAGGGCGAGCTCCCAGGCCCGGGTCAACGGTGAGTAGAACGCGGTCACCGGGGCGGCACTCGTCTGGAGCACCGAGAAGGCCAGCGAACCGAGCACCACACCGGCCAGCACCACTGTGATGCCGCGCCGACCCCAGCGCTGGGCCGTCAGCACTGCGGTCCCAGCGAAGAGCAGAGGGAAGACCACGTAGAACTGCTCCTCGACGGCGAGCGACCAATAGTTCAGGAGTGGCGAGGGCGTGCCCTGGGCTCCGAGATAGTCACTGTGCACCGCAGCGAAGTGCACATTGGAGAGGAACACTGACGACCACAGGCCATCAATCGCTACGTCGCGACCCCGCAGGACGCCTTCGAGGACATAGGTGGCGGTCACCGTGACGAGGAGCACCAGCGTGGCGGCCGGGAGGATGCGCCGTGCTCGGCGGGCATAGAAGCCAAGGAAGGAGGTGCTCGCCGTGGCGGTTCGCTCTCGCAACAGCAGGCCAGTTATGACGAACCCCGAGATGGCGAAGAAGACGTCGACGCCGACAAACCCACCCCTGAGCAGGTGGACCTTGGCGTGAAAGGCGAGCACCAGGAGGACCGCGACCGCCCGTAATCCCTGGACATCAGGACGGAAGGCCCGATCGACCGGAGCCGTCCCGATCTCCTCGCCATCGACGCCGAGACGATCGACCGGTGGCGGAGTCGTGATCATCCACCGACGCTAGCAACGAGGCCCGATCCGCCGCGACCCATCGCCTCTCCTACGCTGAGTCGGACAGCGTCCGCAACGGGCCGGATCGAGGTGATGGCGATGGCGAAGGCCGAGGACCTCCGACGCGACGTCGGTTTCTTCGGACTCCTGTGGATCTCGTCCGGGACGGACCTCGGTTCTGGGTGGCTCTTCGGGGCCTTCGCCGCGGTGACTATCGCCGGTCCAGCCGTGCTCATCGCCTGGGCTATCGCCGCGGTGATCATCATCCTGCTGGCACTCGTCCACGCCGAGCTTGGCGCCATGTTCCCCGAAAGTGGCGGAACTGGACGGTTCCCGCACTACGCCTTCGGCTCACTCGCCGGCGCCACCTTCGGGTGGTTTTCCTATGTTCAGGCGGCCACCATCGCCCCGATCGAGGTGCTCGCCGCCATCGAGTACCTCTCCACTGCCTCGTGGGCCAGCGGTCTCTACCACCCCACCACGGGCACACTCAGCACGAGCGGCATCATGGTGGCCATCGCCCTCATGGTGATCTTCGTCACGGTGAACCTGCTCGGCATCCGCTGGCTGTCTCGTGCCAACTCGATCGTCACGGTCTGGAAGGTGGTGATCCCCGTCGGCACGATCATCATCCTGCTCACCACCCACTTCCACCCGGCCAACTTCACCGCTGCCGGCGGCTTCTTCGTCCATGGCACCACGGGTCCAGCCGAGTCCATCCTGCGAGCCATCACCGGAGGCGGGATCGTCTTCTCCCTCATGGGATTCGAGGGAGCCCTCCAGGTGGGCGGGGAGAGCGCCCATCCGGCCCGAGACCTCCCGCGCGCGGTCATCGGAGCCGTACTGCTGTGCACCATGATCTACATCGGTGCCCAGATCGCCTTCATCGGGGCACTCGAACCGGCCACCCTTCTCCACTTCGGTACCTGGACCGGCCTCGCCACCGACTCCCACCTCGCCCAGGCCCCCTTCTTCGCCCTCACGGCCATGCTGGGACTCGCCTGGCTCTCGAGCCTGTTACGGGTCGATGCCGTGATCTCTCCGAGCGGCACAGGGCTCCTCTACCTGACCTCCGCCTCGCGCCTGAGCTACGGCCTCTCTCGCAGCGGCTACATCCCTCGGGCATTCCTCGTCGAGGACGAACACACCAAGGTCCCGCTGCTCGGCGTCCTGCTGTCCGCTGGCCTTGGCCTGCTCTTCCTGCTCCCCTTCCCGAGCTGGGGCAAGCTCGTGAGCGTCGTGACGGGCGCCACCGTGCTGATGTACGCCGGAGCACCACTGGCTCTCGGCGCGCTCCGTCGCACCGAGCCCAACACCGTTCGCACCTACCGGCTCCCGGCAGCCAAGGTCCTCGCTCCAGTGGCCTTCGTGGCCGCCACGCTCGTCGTGTACTGGTCAGGCTGGCAGACCATCTCCACGCTGATGATCGTGCTCTTGGTCGGCTACGGCCTGATGGCGCTCGCCCGGGCGTTCAAGCTCGATGACGATCCTCCGGGCATCGACTGGGTAGCCGGATGGTGGCTCTTCCCCTACCTGATCGGAGTCAGCACCATCTCGTACCTCGGGAACTTCGGACCCGGAGGGATCCTCGGTGGCGTCGGACCGTTCCGCGACGTCCTCGTGGGCGGCCACGGTCGGCTCCCACTCTGGATCGACATGGCCGTCCTGTCAGGGTTCAGCCTCATCGTCTACGCCGGAGCCCTGGCCCAGGCCACTCGAGGCCGAGCACTCAGTGTGCGGGGGGCTCATCCTCGCTGAAACCTGCAATGAGCTCGTAGTCAGGGTTCAACATGGCCATCGAGTGATCCCACGATCCGACCATGCCCTCGACGACGAGGCGGGCACCCGGCTCGATGCCAGGGATGCTCGGCCGACCCTGGAAGACGAGCAGCAAGGTGCCCGACCCATCAGCCAACGTGCACTCAAGGTTCGAAGCCGCCGTTCCCGTCTGGACGCGGACCGACTTGATTCGACCGGCCACCTTGGCTCGCTGGCGCCACTCGGTGCTGCTGATCGCCACCGACCCGACGGCTCGCTCACGCAGGCGCTCATCGCCCGGCAGCACATCCTTGTCACGCTTGCGATCCGACTCGGCGATAGAGGCTCGCTCGGCATTGATATCGGTCTCGATCTCGGCCTCGAGGCCGATCTTGCGCTCATAGTCGTAGAAGTTGAACGGCACGATGGTGGCGCTGACATGCGGCACGATGGCCACCGCCTGGACGATGGAGTCTGCGGTGCGGTCATGGAGGACGCGGCTGATCCGCGAGTTGAACGCTCGACGGGGCAACAGGATCGTGCACTCAACGTCGGGGTCGGCCACGATCTCAGCCACGAGCTCGATGGAGGCCCGCTCAAGACGACGATCCGGACAGGCGATGACGTCAAGAGGCATCCACTTCGGGGCAACTTCGGCCCAACGGTCGACCAAGTTCTTCGTGACCGTGTCATCGATGTCGAAGTGGATCGCACGCGTCGATCGCGACAGCGTGCGGGCATAGGCGATGGCTCGCGAAGCTGCCATGTCGAGCGAGTCCACGAACACGATGACCGTGTGACGTCGCTTTGAGGCCTGCTCATCGACGGCGGCCGTCTCAACGCGCAAGATCTCCTCTTCCTTGGCATAGGAGCGACGGAGACGCAGCAATGCCCAGAACATGATCGGGGCTACGACGACGATGATCCAGGCCCCTTCCCGGAACTTCGCCACGATGAAGATGGCCACCACGATGAACGACAGGACTGCCGAGGTGCCATTGGCGATGACGCCCCAGCGCCAGCGGCCGGTCCGACGGTCGAGATGGTGCTTGACCATGCCGGCACCGGCGATCGTGAAGGACGTGAACACGCCGACCGCATAGAGGGCCACGAGGCGACTCACCTGGGCGTCATAGATGGTGATCAGGGCGATGGCCACTGCTCCGAGGATGATGATGCCGTTGGAGAAGGCCAGGCGATGTCCTCGCTTGGTCATCTGCCGGGGCAGGAAGTGATCGTTGGCGACGAAGCTGGCGAGGAATGGGAAGCCATTGAAGGCTGTATTGCCGCCGGTGTAGAGGATGAGCACCGTGGCCAACTGAACCACGAGGAACAGGACGTGGCCGAGTCCGCCGCTGCCGAGGACCGCTTGGACCTCCTGGGACACCACCGTGGGAGTGCCCTGAGCGAAGGGGACGGCATGGGTCCAACTGGCCAGCAGGGCGGTGCCGATCACGAGGAAGCCGAGCACCGTGCTCATGGCCACGAGGGTCTGGCGAGCGTTGCGACTTGCCGGACTCCGGAAGGCACCCACACTGTCGCTGATGGCCTCGAGGCCGGTGAGGGAGGATCCACCATTGGCAAAGGCTCTGAGGAGCTGGATATAGGCGAGGCCCATGAGCCAGCCGGTCCCGCTGGACCCGAACTGGTGATCGACCAGCAGGTTGTGGTCCGGGATGGGGATGACTCGGAGCGTTCCGGCGATCTCTTTCCAGAAGCCCACGAGGATGATCGAGGCCAGTGCGGCGACATAGAAGTAGGTCGGGAAGGCGAAGATCTTGCCGGCCTCCTTGATGCCCCGAAGGTTGCCGTAGATGAGGACCAGCACGACGCTGATCGTGATGAGCAGCGTGGCACCCTTGAGCCCTGGAACCGCCGAGGTCAGCGCGGCGGTGCCGGCCGACGACTGGACGGCCACCGTGACGGTGTAGTCGATGAGCAGGGCGACCGAGGCGACCTGGGCGATCTTCGGGCCGAAGTTGTCTCGGGCAACGATGTACGAACCACCGATGCGCGTGTAGAAGCCGATCACGTCGAAGTACGAGAGCGTGACGAAGAACAAGATGCCGATGATGGCCATCGAGATGGGCACCACGAGGGTGAACGCCGCCAGCCCGATGTAGGGCGTCATCTGGGTGAGGATCTGCTCCGCGCCGTAGGCCGACGAGGAGATGCAGTCGGGAGCAAGCACGCCGAGGGCCGTCGGCTTGCCCATCCGCTCGCTGGCGAGCTGCTCGGTGACGAGTGGCTTGCCGAGCAGCCGGTTCTTGATCCGGTAGCCGGTGGACTCGGGGAACTGCTTGGCGAGGTTGCGCGCAACAGTCCGCCGCGGGACCAGCCGCTCTGAGGCGGTATCGACTCCCTGCGTGTCAGGCATGCGTTCAATCTAGGCCTCGCGGGAGAACTCACCCGAGCCCCACGTTGCGTCGCCCGAGCAGATGTGGTCGGATCAGTGCATGAAGCTCGTCATCGTCGGGTGCGGCCGCGTCGGATCCGGTCTCGCCAACTCCCTCTCAGCCTCGGGCCACGACATCGTGGTCATCGACAAATCGCAGCGGGCCTTCCGACGGCTCGACGACGGATTCCCTGGTGAGCGCATCGTGGGATCTGGCTTCGATCGAGATGCCCTTGCCAAGGCCGGCGCGTCGAGCGCCGACGCGCTCGCCGCCGTGACCAGTGGCGATAACTCAAACATCCTCTGCGCACGGATCGCACGAGAGAACTACGGCATCGCCAATGTGGTGGCGCGAATCTACGACCCCCGCAGGGCTGAGATCTACCAGCGCCTCGGGATCCCCACGGTGGCCACGGTCACGTGGACGATCGACCAAGTCAAGCGTTGGCTCCTGCCCGAAGATGCCGCCTCGTCGTGGATCGACGCCACGGGAACTCTCGAAGTCCTCGAACGTCCCCTCCCTGTCGCCTGGGCCGGTCGGCCGCTGGCCGGACTCAGCCAGCCAGGTCGGTTCACACTGATCGCCGTCACCCGAAGTGGCTCGGCCCGCCTCGACTGCAGTGAGCTCGTTGGCCAGGACCGCGACATGCTGCAGTTCGCCGTCGCCGCCGGTGCAGCCGGCGAGCTCTCCGCGCTCCTTGAGGGAGGTCCCGCATGAAGGTCCTGATCGCTGGGGCAGGTTCGGTGGGCATCGCCATCGCCGAAGATCTCTCCTCCAAGGGCTACGACGTCGTGGTCATGGAGCAGGATCCGGCCGTGGTCGAGAAGCACAACCTCACCACCGGCTACGGCATCGTCTCTGGTGATGCCTGCGAGGTCTCCTCGCTGCAGCGTGCTGGGGTGGATGAGGCCGAGGTCGTGGTGGCCGCCACCGGAGACGATGAAGACAATCTCGTCATCTCTCTGCTCTCCAAGCAGGAGTTCGCCGTCCCACGAGTTGTGGCCCGGGTCAACAATTCGAAGAACAGCTGGCTCTTCAACGAAAGTTGGGGGGTTGATGTCTCGGTCTCCACCCCGCAGCAGTTGACCGCCCTCGTCGAGGAGGCGGTGTCGGTGGGCTCCATTGTCCGGCTTCTCGAGTTCGAGCGGGGAGATGCCTCGGTCCTCGAGATCACGCTCGACCAGGGTTCGGTCGCCATCGGCTCGACCTTGGGTGATCTCGATCTTCCCGCCGATGTCGCCATTATCGCCATCGTTCGCGACGGCCGGATCACACGCGCCAGCGACGAGTTCATGCTCCGGGCCAACGACGAGGTGGTTCTCCTCGCCGGCGCCGGAGACGACGAGGCCATCCAGAAGGCCTTCGGCGGCGGATAACAAGTTCATCTCCCGTTCGCCCAAGCGCCGCGAAGTGTCGGGATCCATCCCGTACGCTATGAGGTGTGCGAGCAGCCTTCTTCGATCTCGACAAGACCGTCATAGCGAAGGCATCCATCGTGGCCTTCGGACGGCCATTGTTCCGTGAAGGTCTGATCACGAGGCGGACCGTGGCTCGAGCAGTCGCCCAGCAGCTGATCTTCCAGCAGTTCGGGGCCGATGAGGAGCGTCTCGAAAAGGTTCGTCAATCGATGCTCCAGCTGACCAAGGGCTGGGACCGCAACCAGGTCTCCACCATCGTGCGCGAGACCCTGATCGAGACCATCGAGCCACTGATCTACGCCGAGGCTCTTGAGCTGATGGAGGCCCATCGAGCGGCGGGCGACAAGATCTACATCGTCTCGGCAGCCCCTGAGGAAATTGTGACCCCCATGGCCGAGCTCCTCGGCGTCGATGGGTCGCTCGCCAGCCGGGGCGAGATCGACGAGCAGGGTCGCTACACCGGGACGATGGCCTTCTACTGTTACGGGCCGAACAAGGCCGTGGCCATCGAAGAGCTCGCCGAGCGGACTGGCATCGACCTCTCTCGCTCGAGTGCCTATTCCGATTCGGCGACCGACATCCCGATGCTCGAGATCGTCGGGCATCCCTTTGCCGTCAACCCGGACCGACCGCTCGCCAAGGTGGCGGCCGAACAGGGCTGGGAGACGATGGTCTTCACCAAGCCGGTGAAGCTTCGCGACCGCATGACGCTGCGGACGCCGATCGTCGGCGGTGGACTGGCGCTCGCCGGAGCACTCGCCCTCGCGGTCCTTCGCAGCTCGCGCCGGCACCCTGGCGGTGGGGCAACGAGGCTGAAGACGCCAGCCTGAGGGGCTGGCACTGTTGACTCAGGCGGAAGCGTCCTTGAGACGCTTTGCGGCCACGAGGCCGACGGCGATGAGCACAGCGATGATGAGGAGCTTCTTCATGGTTCCGATCCTATTGCGCTAGACGGTGAGTAGGTCGCGGGCGCCGGTGTCCGACGAAGGGTGACGCAACTTGGACATAGCGCGCGCCTCGATCTGCCGGATCCGCTCACGGGTCAGGTTGAAGTGCTCCCCGACCTCCTCGAGAGTCCGGGGCTCGCCGCGATCGAGGCCAAAGCGCAACCGCAGGATCTCTCGCTCCCGATCATCGAGCGGGGCGAGAAGGCGCTGGATCTCCTCGGGCAGCAGTGCAACGGCTGCCACCTCGAAGGGCGATTCAGCCGAGCGGTCCTCCACCACGTCTCCGAGCTCAGCGTCGCCATCCTCCCGCAGTGGCTCAGAGAGCGAAAGCGGCTCGGCTCGGAAGCGGAGCGCCTCGATCAGCTTGTCCTCGGGCATCTCAACTTCGGCGCCAAGTTCGGCCAAGGTGGCCGGGCGACCGAACTTCAACTCGAGCCGGGCCTGGGCCTTCTGCACCCGGGCCAAGGTGTCACCGGCGTGCACTGGGAGACGAATGGTCCGACCCGTGTTCGCGATGCCGCGAGTGATGGCCTGACGAATCCACCATGTGGCATAGGTGGAGAACTTGAAGCCCTTGCGCCAGTCGAACTTCTCGACGGCGTGCATCAGGCCGAGGTTGCCCTCCTGGATCAGGTCAAGCAGCGGGAGGCCCGAGGCCTGGTACTTCTTGGCGATCGAGACGACGAGGCGGAGGTTCGATTGCACGAAGGTCTGCTGGGCATCCTCGCCCTTGCGCGCCTCGATCTTGATCTTGCGCTTCTCGGTGGGCGTCATCTTCCCACCCGCTTCGATCTTCTCCGCAGCATCACGGCCGGCCTCGATGGCCTGTGCCAGCCGGACCTCATCGTCCTTGGTCAGCAGCGGATACTGGCCGATATCGGTGAGATACAGCCGGACGAGATCCTCGTCATCGCGCTCGATACGTTCCTTGGCCACTTGACACCGCACCTTTCGGACTCGCTGCCGGCGTCGACGGCGAGTTCAACCAAACCCTGCCACGCAGGTGTTCGGATTCTACCGGTGCCGTCAACCCCCCTGACCCGAACGGGTTCAGGAGCCGAGACCCGGTCCGGGAACCGCTGCCGCCACAGCGGCCGAGAGGTCCCCTGCGACCCTGCTGCCATGGGCCTCGGCCGCCCGATCAGCGGTCATCGCCACCAGCAGCGAGCCGGCTCGAACGAGAGCTTGTGTGAGATCGAGGGCCACGAATGACAGTGATCGACGCAATGTCCGCTCGGCGGCATCTGAGCACCCGACGGCCAGGGCACCTCCATGCTCGATCAGTCGCGGGAGCAGAACCAGGCGATAGGCCGCCACCACGCCCACCACGTCACCACCGCTCGCCAGCTCGTCGACGACATCGATGGGACCGGCGATTCCTCCGAGCACCGTCAGGTCCTTCCGGTCGACCCCAGCTCGGAGAGGAAGCCGCTCGGTGAGGATCTCCGCGTGCCAGGCGTGCTGGAGCGACAGCTCGTCGAGCAGAACGGTCGCCGCGGCATGGCCCTCGTGGTTCGAAGCTCGGCCCAAGATGCCGTGGAGCGACGAGGAGACCGCTGCCATCCGGCCCACCAGGGCCGCCGTCTCCTCGCCTGATCGCCAGGAGCTCACGAGCGGGTGGGGCCAAGGGGCCGATAGCGATTCGTGATCGGCATCCGACGATCCTTGCCGAAGGCCTTGGAGCTGATCCGGACGCCGGGGGGCATCTGACGACGCTTGTATTCAGCGATGTCGACCAAGCGTGCCACTCGTTCGACGAGCGCCGGATCATGGCCTGCAGCCACCAACTCGGGCACCGTGCGGTCGAATTCCACGATGGCCGAGAGGATCGGGTCCAGCAGCTCGTAGGCCGGCAGAGAATCCTCATCGACCTGATCGGGTCGCAGCTCCGCAGATGGCGGCTTGCTCAAGATGGCATCGGGGATCGGCGGGGTCAGCCCCGCGGCCCGAGCATCATCGTTGCGCCAGCGGCACAAGTCGTAGACGAGAGTCTTGGGCACGTCCTTGATCACGGCGAAGCCACCGGCCGAATCGCCATAGAGGGTCGAGTAGCCCGTCGCCATCTCCGACTTGTTGCCTGTGGTGAGCACGATCGCCCCGGTGTCGTTTGAGACCGCCATCAGCAGCACTCCTCGCAGCCGGCTCTGGAGATTCTCGTCGGTGAGTCCGGCCGGCTCCCCACCGAGCAAGTTGCGCAACATGGCGGCATAGGCCCCATGCGCCGGTTCGATCGGGATCGTGTCAAGCCGGATCCCGAGACGCCCAGCGAGGTCCTCGGCGTCCGAAATCGAGTGATCGGAGGAGTACCGCGAGGGCATGGCGATGCCACGAACATGGCGCCGGCCCAGTGCGTCGACGGCGATGGCGGCAACGATGGCCGAGTCGATCCCGCCAGAGAGTCCGATGACGACGTCGGCGAAGCCGTTCTTGGCCAGGTAGTCGCGTGTGCCGAGGACCAGCGCGGCATAGATCTCACCCTCCTCGGCCCGGGGTGTGGCCACCTCGCCAAGGTCGGCCGGATCGATCCGTCGCGAGGCTCCCGAGATCTCGACCAACGCCTCGGAGACCTCGGCGACATCACCATGGACGATGAGGTCAGCCACAAGGAGATGCTCGAGGAACGTGGGGGCCTCAGCCACCACGCGTCCATCGTCGCCGACGACCACCGAGCCGCCGTCGAAGACGAGCTCGTCCTGGCCGCCGACCTGGTTCACATAGACCACTGCACAGCCAGTCTCGCTCACCCGATCAGCGACGATCTGGCGTCGTCGAGCGTGCTGTCCGATGGAGAACGGGGAGGCATTGATGCTCACCACGAGCTCAGCCCCCACCTCGGCCATGGTGGCCGCCGGACCGCCTGGGGTCCACAGGTCCTCACACACGGCCACCCCAACCACCGCATCGGCGATCCGCAGGAGC
>CAIUMH010000002.1 GCA_903900235.1 uncultured Actinomycetes bacterium | reverse complement strand
CTGACTACGGATCAGAAGGTTGGGGGTTCGAATCCCTCCGAGCGCACCAAATAAGTGCAGGTCAGAGGCGAATCTGGCGAAACGGTGCTTCGGGCCACAACTAGTTGAGATCCCCCGTGAGAACAATGACGTTCGGTTGGAGCCTCGTTGGTAGCCAGCGTTCTCTGCGTAGCAGGTTCGATCCGCACGATTCTCAACGTTCAGTCCGACTGACGGGAGCGGCCTCATGGATCAGATTCTTTCTGCTGACGACCAAACCTGTGCCGACGGGCCGGAAGTCAACCTTCGAAACTGACCACCGCTTTCAGGTCGTTCCGCCTGCCGCCTCGGCGATGAAAGCATTGGCCCAGTCGACAGCGTCGGCGACGTTCCCAAGCACATCGAGACCGTCCGAGGCCTCGATGTAGATCGTGTCCCAGGCTTCGTATGTGACGACGGTGGGAGGCCACTGCTGGCTACGTCGGGCCGCAAAGAGCCGCTCGGAAGTGGCGCCGATCGCGGACATGTCTAGTGGCCCTTCTTGACCGAGGATCTGCAGGTCGACTAGGTCGTGGGCTCGTTGATTCTTGCCAACCGTCGGGTTGGTCGCGGTGCAGGCGTGGATCTTTTGAGCGATCTGGTGGTCAACCGCAAGCAGCGGGATGGGATCGGGTCTATCGAGTCCAAGGGTGGCGAGCCGTTCGCCAAGCTGGTCCAAGTACTCCTCAAGAGTGACACTCGCCGCCCTGGTCGCATCGAGGTCGGGCGTGAACCGGCTCGATGCCTCACCAACCCGCAGATTCATGGCGGTGCCGCCCTTGACAACACCGGGCGGCAACATCTGGCCGACCACCGTGTTGGCCACGCCACGCTGGATGCGACGCACCGGTCGGCCCCGCTGTTGCGCAAAATTGTATACGCGTGTCTCCAGCGACCGGAGGTTTGTCGGTGGATCCTGCCGTTTTGGGCTCATCCTCCGACACCAAACTCTGCGAGGACGTGGTCGCACTCAGCCCTGCGCAGCAGTCCACGACGGTTGGCCTCGCGGGCGGCATCGACGAGGCGCTCACTCATGACGATTCCACGACAGTCCAGCAGCGCCCGGGCGACGGTGGTGCAGGCGATGCCCTCGTGATCGGTCAGATCCTCGGGGTCGACCGGTCCGTGGATGATCTCCACGAATGAGGGAAGCGACTGCCTAGTTCGCCGACTGGTGCCGACTCTGATCCGCTGCGGGTTCACCAGTCCCAAGTCGTAGAGAGCAAGTACGGCATCGTGGGTCAGATAGGCATCTGGACCAACCCGCAGGACGGCCTCCATGTACTGGTCTCGTCCCGAGCGAGGGACGTCCTCGAACCGATATAGGCCGTGGGCTACGTGGTCGACGCCGCCTCGCTGAGCGATCTTTCGGAGTTCGACGGCTGGCACTCCGAGGGTGCTGGCGTCCCCCGTCGTCACGTAGCCGTACTGCTCCAGCGCCCTGCTCCGGAGTCGGCGTCGATATGTTTCAGCTAATGCCATCAGATCCACCTGCCTGTCGAATGCGCTCTGAAATCGATGCACTCGTAACCCCCTTATTTTCAGAGGTGTCATAACCGTACCGTAAACAGTACGGTTATGACACCAATCTAAGGATAAGCGTCGGTTGTGACGCCCACGTCTCGTCGGGGTATGGCACATGGATCGCAGCACGGCTCGGGCATCGGGATGCCGCCACGACCCTTCGAAACTACGCCCACGCCATGCCACTGCATGACTAAGCAGTAGTTGACGACACCGAGGAGATGTTGCGGCAAGAGGCAGTCGGCACCCACCGGTGCATTGGCCGACGGACACGCCTATCTCGACGGCTTGAACTCGCCGCCAGTTGGCCTGCGATCCGCATGATGCCTGACGCAACCCGACCCGACCCGGCCCGAGACGGCCGGGAGAGGCACTGGCGAGGCGAAGGAACGATAGCTTTACCCCAGGCCAGGCTAAGTAAAGTTTTCTCCGAAAACTTTGCTTAGCCAACGGAGGTCAGCGCAGGGATGTGTTGCCATGCTCACCGCGGCTCGTTCTCCTCGACTGGTCGACCATGCTGCGAACCTTCGGGCGTACGCTTCCATCGATAGGGGATCCCAACTTGGTGGCATCGAAGCCATGTTGGTCACAAAGTCCATCTCCGCACGAGAGGTGCCTCCCGGTGTGCCGAAAGACAACCTGGTCATCGGTGGGTTGGACCATGCCAACTAGTTACAAATCACTATAAAGATGATTTACTACTATCTGGGCTAATGTAGAGGAAACTCACTGATTTAGTTAGTTCCTGCTATATCGTACCGAGCGAGAGGAAGCCGTGACGCGCCAACTGGAACTGATCGACACGCTGGTGGCGGAAGGTCGGATCGGGTTCTCGTTCGACGAGGCCAAGTCCATCTTGGGAGTTTCAACACCGGCAACGGCCAATGCTCTTCGCGGGCTCGCAGCGCTTGGCCTGGTCGATCGACTGACTCGAGGGCACTACGCCATCCGACCCCTGGGATCCCTTGGAACCTCGACAGCCACAGACGACCTCGGCCTGGCCGTGGGCGGTGCTTTTCAGGGGCGAGAGCATCGCATCGCCTATCTGAGCGCACTGGCCGAACTTGGGCTGGTCAGCCATCCGGTCAGGCAGATCTTTGTTGCCTGCACGCACCAGGTCAGGTTCACGACGGTCAGTAGGAGGCCGTTGCGCTCAATCGTGGAGCGGCCCGAGACGATCCACCTCGAGGCCGAGGCCATCGGTCACTCGTGGCGATCCAACCTGGAGAGGGCACTCTTCGAGAGTGCGCTCCGAGTCGACCTGACCGGGGGCGTGGAACGTCTGGCTGAGGCACTAGCCGCGGGAGCCGACGATGCGGATCCAACTAGGATCATGAGATTGGCAACAGCGTTCGGAGCACGCGGGCGCGCCGCAGAGCGACGCCTGGCTTCGTTGGCGTACGCACTCGAGCTGCCGCTCTCCCTTGAGCCCACCGTCACCAGCCCCCAGCCGGTCATCCGCCTTGACCCTCGGGATGAACAAGTTGCGTGGACTGATGCCAGGTTCCGTGTGGCGTGGAACGTGACGGTCAACGAGCTGCAAACGATCGTCAGGAACTGAGTGTGCTGACCCGACATGCAATCACCCGTCGAGCAGACAAGGACGGTGTTGATGCGGCGGTGGTGGAGCGCGACTACGTCCTCGCCCATATCGTGGCGCAACTTCATCGGGTGAGGCTTTCCGATGGCGGCCGCTTGGTCTTCAAAGGTGGAACCGCTCTTCGGCTTGTCCACATCGGCTCCTACCGATACTCGGCCGACCTCGACTTCACAGTGATCGACGCGAGTTCAGATTCTGCGGTCTCGGCCATGGCTGATGTCCTTGAAGCCGCACGCCATCACGTGGACCTACCTCTACTCGAACTCACTGCCGGCAGCAGCCCGGTGATCGAGTACATCGGCCCTCTGGAGGCCAGCAAGCCTCGGCGCATCAAGGTGGACATTTCGGAATCAGAGGTGGTTGAGTCCGTCGAACGTCGAACGATCCTGCTGGACGCCTGGTCAGATCTACCCCAGCCGATCCCGTTCGATGTCTATTCCATCGAAGAGATCGCCGCAGAAAAGGTGCGCTGCATCATCCAGCGCGTGCAGTGTCGGGATCTGTACGACATCTTTCGGCTCGTTGAAGATGCAGGCGTTTCGCTCGCCGACATCCGACCGCGGTTCGAACGCAAGGCAGAGGCCAAAGGAATCGACCCCGCATCATTCGAAGAGCGATTCAATGGTCGACTGGACCGGTACAAGGGGCGTTGGCTAACGGAGATGTCGGAACACGTCGCAGACCCACCGCGCTTCGAGGACGTGGTGCGGGTCGTTCGTCGGCACCTCCGCCATGCAACGCTCATCGGCAGCTGAAGCCTGCGCACCTTCGAGTTGTCTGGCTGGAACTGGCCCGTCGGTGAGGTCCATCTGGCCAGGACCGTCGACGATCACGGCCATGGCCGGCCGGATGCTCGTCCGAAGGTGACCGAGCTCCGATCTCCGGACGCCCGATGGGCTGACCGTGTGAACATTCGGGGCTCTAAGCGATGAGGCGTGGGTGGCGGCCTCTGATTCGAGCAGTTGATTGAGCATTCCATTGCACGCCTGAGTGGAGCAAGAGCCAGAGCCGATAGTTCTCGAAGTTCCGCATTCCGTGGCCGATCCTGCGGAGCTTCTCAGCGATGAGGTTCTGGACCTCAGTTGGACCGTTGGAGATGCCGGTCACGTGGTAGTTCAAGAACTGGGTCTCCCACGAGGCGATCGTCTTGGCCAGTCGGGTGAGTTCGGGGACCTCGGCCTCGGCGGCGCATT
>CAIUMH010000001.1 GCA_903900235.1 uncultured Actinomycetes bacterium | reverse complement strand
CACAGGTGAGGGTTCCGGGCGATCGACACGAAGAACACGCACCAACTGAAGCCCATGACCGCTGCCAACAGTCCGTAGAGCACGATTGCCGAGCGTTCGTCAGCAACACTCCCCGACTGGAATGCCTGGGCCAGCACGGCTGTCGGATACGAGAGCACCACTGCCCCCAAAAGCACAGCCATGTTGGCCCACTGGAGCGGGATGGAAAGCGCCTTCAACCGGTCGAACGTTGCGTGGTGATTCATCCACATGACGGCGACGAAGATAAAGGACGCCAGGAAGGCCAGATACGTCGGCCACAACTCGAAGAGCTTCGAAGCCAGGGCGTTCTCCCGGTATCCGGCAATCGATAGGTTCAATGCCAGCAGGGTGAGCGCAATGGCGAGGACACCGTCGCTGAAGATCTCGGTTCGCTCCAAATTGATGAACGCGATGGTCGCCTCTTCTGTTTCGTCCGGACCCTCGAGGGCGTGCTCTTTGCGAGGATCTCCTTCAGCAGACCCGGGACTGTTGCTCATGGAGCCCAGGACCCGCCCTGTTCCACAAGGCCCCCGACCGGAATGGTCAGGGATTCACGTACGGAGTCGAGAGGCTCGTTCAACAAGGCCATCCAGTCCCAATGCGCCTGGTAAAGGTCGGTTGCGGTCAGGGCACCACGCTCGGCAGCTACGGCCATGACCGCCGGGTCCAGGTGGGAGTGGCCCTCGGGGAACACACCGAGCTTGATCCCCTGGTGCCACTGCAGCAGAACAACCGTGAGCCAGCCGATCCCGGCGGATGCATTGCCGGCGTTGAAGACGGCGGTGTACGCCTCACCCTGTGCCGAGGTGTCGTAGCCGGCAAGGACGTGGTGGACATCGTGGGAACCGAGGAACTCAACCGGCAAGGGAGTGCCAGGGGTTCCGGGGATGTCGAACCGTGCCTGGGAGTAGAACCGGCGCATCTCTGCCCCAAGCGATCCCTCAGGGGCCTCGGCGACGAGCTGGTGGTAGCGACTGATGGTGTCCGGCCGGGTGATGGCTGCAAGGTCGTGACGGTCCATGTGGCCGCGTATGGTCTCCGCCTCGATATCGATGCGCTCCGACAGGAATCTCCGGAACAGGTCGGATTTTGCCGTCGCCGTGTTTTCGCTGGCGATAGCGAGCACGGAGTCGATCAGATCGTCCGTACATCCGAGCCGAGAGGCGATCTGCTGCGCCGCACGAAGGCCCTCCGGGTCGGGAGTCTCGGCGAACATGGCTACGAGCAGACCAGCGTGGATGGCTTCGACCCGCTGGGCCTGATCCGGAAGCATGGCAGCGATCGAGGCGGCAGCCTCGTCTTCGTCTGCCCAGGGGGCTGTGTCGCCGAGCAGATCGGAAAAGTCGAGCGGCTCATCGAATCCGTGACACCCCGGGCAGCCCATCAGTCCGGCGAACATGCGCACCAGGTCGGCCTGAGACCCCTCGAAGGGCCGTGTGCCGCTAGCAGTGGCGACTAGTCGCATGATGGCGACGTGCGCTCTGCGTGTTTCGATAGGTCCAAATGTGAGCAGCGCCATCGGCAGTCCCTTCGAGTTCCAGCGGAAGGACGCTCCCGACCGGTTGGGATTCATGTTACCGATGAAAGTGGACCCGGATCACGCCCGGGATGGAGCGGGCGTTCCGTGCTCAGTGGCCGGCGCGGCTCGAGCGCCCCGGCGTGATGGCGTTGCGAACGTTCCAACGAAGGGCCCCGACGAAGTCGCGGGCCTGCTCCGACAAGGAGTAGTCCTCTTGCAGCTCGGCCGCCGCGAGTGCCGCGGGTAGGTCGTTGCCGGCACGGAGCAGCTCGATGGAGAAGTCGCGGCGCATCGGACCGGCCACCTCGTATCCGAACGACCGGTACCACCTGGCCATGAGCGGCTTGTAGAGGCGCACCCGCTCATGGAGTCCGCTGGAGTGGGACATCGGGTTCTTGTG